>CBDUSI010000020.1:0-46678 GCA_965370045.1 uncultured bacterium
GTGCTGGCATACTTCCTTTATCGGCAATTCGTTACACATACTTAAATTGCTCTAGGCCCCACGTTGGGAAAGGTCGTTCTGTGCGAGAGAGCGTGAGCCGTTCACCCAGATTCGCCATCACGGTCAGCATCACGGAAGTTTTCCCTTTGCTTCTTGAGGCCCTGGCGCGGTTTCTGAAGATCAGCATCAATTGCGACGAGACGTGCCGGGTCTTGGAGGAAGCGAATGGAGACGATACGGTCGACAAGACATACACTTTTCACAGTGGGGACAAGTACTGTATCACAGGGCAAGTCGATGCATACGAACCGGAGATCATGAGCCTGAGAGTGGAGGGAGCAAGGTGCCTGCACAACCAGCTCTATCACATATGCAAGAGCTTCGAATTGCTCGCGGAGCGTCTCGATCAATCCGTCGAGCAGCGAGTGGCTGCTTTCCGCAAGGCCACGGAGCAACTGGTCGACTGGAGTAAGCCATGTCCCACGGACAGCAAGGGACAGTGTCAGTTGCCTTGACTCATGACTCCCCAATGTAAGGGCTGTCTTTCCAAAGAGGCCCATGCGGTGAGGGCCGAGAATCGTCGTAGCTGCCCGAGCAGAATATCCGCAGGGTCCATGGTGTATGACTGGGCAACCGGACGCCCTCAGCCGGTGGGCTCTCCCGGTTCGAGCAGGTTATGCTGGCTCTCCTCGTCCCAGGGGCGCGCCGCGCCGGTTCCGAGTATCTCCTGAACTATGACCTCGCCGACCATGCGCACCTTCACCCCGGGGCGCAGGCAGCCGGTCATGGTCTGTCCCGAGCGCCCCAGCGCGCCGTGGATGTGCAGCACCGGCCGGCCCTCGACCGGAGCGATCACCCCCACGGCGGCGACCTCGTGCGCGCCGTCCACCGGCAGGAGCATGGGGTCGGGGGGCATGGCGTCAGAATCGCGTGCGCCGACCACCACCTGTCCGCCCGCCACGCTGCCCAGCATGACCACGCTGGCAACGAAGACCTGGTTCTCGGCGGCGAACTTCTCTATGCAGGCGGGCACCTCGTCGCCGTCCTCCAGGCGCAGCACGAACGCCCGGCCGATCCTCCCCTGGCACGCTTTCATGTCCTGCCCTCCGCTCAATGACAGCTGGGTCATTCTATGAACCACCCGGACTCATCGCAAGCGCGGCCGGCCTCAGACTTCCCAGGAGCTTTCCCTGGTGAAGCCAGGAATGCACATGTGCAATGGCGCTTTTGCAGGCCCACGGCACCAGGTGCGCCGCAAGGTGCAGGAATGTTCTTGACAGAGCTCGGTCCGTGGTGTACACTATCATTGAGTTCTGCACTACGTGCAGAGCTGTTTCAGCAGTGCAGTCATCGGGGCCTTGCCGATGCCGAGTTCCGAGGACATCCAATTCGGCCGCCTGGCGCTGGCGCACAACCTCGTTACCCGCGAGGAGCTGGCGGTGGCTCTCAAGTACCAGGAGCAGCGCCGCCTCGCCGAGGGCGTCGCCCCGCGCCTCGGCGAGGTCCTGGTCACCATGGAACTCATCACCCAGAAGCAGATTGAGCAGCTCGTCGCCGAGCAGTCCGGCTCGCAGGGCGGCAAGAAGCTCGGCGGCTACGAACTCCTGGAGCGCGTGGGCTCCGGGGGCATGGGCGCGGTCTACAAGGCCCGGCAGATCTCCCTCAACCGCATCGTGGCCCTGAAGGTCCTGCCCCAGCGGCTGGCCCGCGACAAGGACTTCATCGTTCGCTTCTACCGCGAGGCCCGCGCGGTGGCCCGTTTCAGCCATCCCAACATCGTCAGCGGCTTCGACGTCGGCGAGGCCGACGGCTACCACTACCTGGCCATGGAGTTCGTGGAGGGATCCAGCGCCGCGGACCTCCTGGCTGCGAGCCCCGCGGGCGTCCCTGTCGGGAAGGTCCTGGACATCGCGGTGCAGATCGGCGGGGCACTGCAGCACGCCCACGAGAACGACATTATCCACCGGGACATCAAGCCGGAGAACATCCTGATCTCCAGCGATGGCGTGGCCAAGCTCTGCGACCTGGGCCTGGCCCGCTCGACGGGCAAGGAAGAGGACGTGTCCCTCACCCAGGTGGGCATGGCCGTGGGCACTCCCCACTACATCGCCCCGGAGCAGGCCCGCGGCCGGCAGGACGTCGACGTGCGCGCGGACATCTACTCGCTGGGGGCCACCCTCTTCCACCTGGTCACCGGGCGGCCGGTTTTCACCGGCGACAACGCCGTGCATATCATGACCAAGCACCTCGATGAACCGCCCCCGCTGGCCTCGGACGTGGCGCCCTCGGTGCCGGTTGAGTTCTCCGCGGTCATCAACCACATGCTCGCCAAGCGCCGCGAGGATCGTTACGAGTCGATGGAGCTGGTGATCGAGGACCTCGAGCTGGTGGCCGACGGCGGCAGTCCGGTGAACGCGCCCGCGCCCGGGCCCCCCTCCGTCGAGCGCCACCCCACCGGGACACGGCTGCCCCAGCGCCCCCCGACGCGCAAGATCAACACCCGGGTGCTGCGCGCGGTGGCCGGCCGCCGGAAGCGGTCCCAGAACGTCGTGGCCGGCCTGGCCGGGCTCGCGCTGGTGGTGGTGGTGGTCGGCTTCGTCATCTGGACACTGACCGCCGGGAGAGGTTCCAAAGGTCCTGACTCCGGAACGGGACCCGAGGATCCCGACGGCCCCGGCATTTCCGCTCCGGTCCAGCCGGGGAAGAGGGCCGCCCGGGACGCGGAACTCCGGAAGCGCTTCCAGGCAGCCAGGAAGTTCTCCAAGGAGCACCCCGAGAAGTATCGCCGGCAGATAGACCGCTTCGAGGCCCTGCTGCGCGAGGCCGGCGCGAGGAACATCTGGGGACGCCGGGCCGCGCACTCCGCCGATCTCGCCCGGGGCAAGCTCTCCACGGCCATCGACGGGGAGCTCGAACTTCTGCGAGGCAGGGCCAGGGCGCTGAGTGCCGGGGGGAAATACGGCGAGGCGGCCAAGCTCTTCACCGAACTGCCCGCGGACTTCAAGTACCACGGGGAACCCGCGGCGGTCGCCAAGGCGGCCAAGGCGGCCAAGGAGATACGCAGCCAGGGACTGGCCGCCTGGGGCAAGCTGGCCGCCAGCTGCGACGCGCTGGCCGCGAAGGGCAGCTTCGCGGAGGCCCGCAAGGCGCTGGAGCCCGCGCGCGGCTTCGGCCTTCCGGACGTCACCACCAGGCTCAGCGCCAAGCTGGCCACCGTGAAGAAGATCGAGGCGCTCGCCGGTAAGCGTGCCCGGACGGAGGCCGAGAAGCTCTGCCGGAGCTTCCTGCCCCGCTTCCGCGCGCTGGTCGCCGGGCGCAAGTACTCCACCGCCGGCAAGGAGCTGGAGGCGACCGTCAAGAAGCTCCCCGAGGGCATGGCTGCCCGGCTGGCACCGGATCGCGCGGACCTGGCCATGAGCCGCGGGGTCCACGACCGGGCCATGGACCGGCTGAGAAAGGCCAGGAAGGGCGAGAGGTTCGGCTTCAAGGACGCACAGGGCAAGTACCTCGCCGGCCGGTTCGGGAAGTTCGATGGCAAGGCCGTGTGGCTATGGCGCAAGGTGAGCGGCGCGCGCGGCCAGGCGCTGGTGCCCTTCGAGGTCGCCAGGTTCGACGTGCAGGAGGTGCTGGGCCTGGCCGGGCTGGCCGGCCGGATCAGCCGGCCCGAGGACGCCCGCAAGGTGCTGGTCTTCACCGCCCTGGACGGGGCGGCCAGCGCCGAGGAAATCAAGGAGGTCCTGGGCCTGGCCCGCCTCAAAGGCATCGACACCTCCCGCTACACGGGCCGCGCGGGGGCCATGGAGTCCTCCCAGCTGGACCGCCAGGCGGCGGCCAGGGCCGACGAGTTGGCCGCGCTGATCCGGGGCAAGAACTGGCGCCGGGCGATCAGCGTCGCCGAGGGGCTGCTCGGCGCCACCTACGCGAAGACCCTCACCATCGAGAAGCGCGGCAAGGAGATCGCCGGCTTCCTGGCCATGGCCAGGGAGGAGACCGCCGCCGGGATCCGCCAGACCGTTGTCCTTCAGGGCGGCCAGCCGGTCGCCGCCCTGGGCATCGGCTACTACCGGGGCACCAGCGACACCTCCATCTGGCGACTCAGGGGCGGCGGAGATGTCTCCCAGGGCGGCGGTCTGAGCATAAGCGTCTTAGACCCGAAGCGGAAGCGCTCGCTGCTGCGCTTCGAGCTCTCGGCCATTCCCAAGGGCGTCAAGGTGGAATCGGCCCGGCTGGAGCTCTACTGCACGGCAAGAATGTATCCCAAGCCGGGCTCCAAGCTGCGGATATACTGCCTGACCAGCGATTGGCGGGAAGGACTGCAAACGTGGGCCAAAGGCGCGGCTCTCGACGGCGCCAGCTGGGCGTACCGGGTCAGGAGCGCGGGGGAAGAATCCACCTGGAAGACCCCCGGCGGCGACTTTGACACCGCCATCGACTACGGCCACGGCCCGGGGATCATCGATCAGGTCGACGACCCCGCCGGGGACAAATGGGTCAAGCTGGACGTCACCAGACCCGTGCAGGAGTTCCTCTCCGGCAAGCGCCGGAACTGCGGCTTCATGCTCAACGGGGGACGAAAGGCCGGGAAGGGCAGCTCCCACTGGTCTTTCGTTTCGAGAAACGCAGTGGCCGAGCACGTCGACCGCCGGCCGCGGTTGACGCTCACGGTCACCGGCCTGCGGGCCCGGCCGGCGCCGGTCTGGCCCAGGCCCGCGGAGGCCACCTACACCTTCGAAACCGCCGAGAAGGAAGCCGAGTTCCAGAAGGAGTTCTCCGTGCTCCGGGGCGGCAAGCGGCCGAGACGGGGACTGTTCTTCAAGAGCGGCGGCCTGCATCTGATGTACAGGCGGGAACGGGTATACAGCCTGACCGCCAAGCGCAAGTGGGGCCGGAACCTGGAAGTCGCCGTCAGCGTCCGGCTGCCCGGCAATGGTGCGGTGGCCATTGACTTCGGCAGGACGCTGCCTGACTCGGGCGGGCGTTACCTCTACTTCACGACCGAGAAGACACACAAGACCGTGCACGCGAGTCTTCGGAAGACTCCCGGCAATTCCACCACGATTCCGGGCAGTATGGGCACCTCCACAAATTCTCTTCGCGCTTCGGATAAGGTGCTCTACTACGCGGACGACGGGAGCTACGATCTGCGCTTCATCAAGCAGGGCCCGCGCCTGCGCCTGGAGTCCGGCGGCCGCTGCCTGGCGGAAGCGGGCCTCTCGGCCCGCGACGAGCGCGTCATCGCGGACCGCCCGGTCTGTATACTGTTCCGCGCCGCCAGCGAGAGGGACACTGGAGACCGTCCGGCTGTCGCGCGCGTCACGGATATCCGCATCGGCCCGGTCCGGCCCCGGCCGACGGCCCCCAAGGGGGTTGACTGATGGCCGACGCCCGTGACACCATGCTCGGCCAGCTGGCCGTCAAGAAGGGGCTGATCACCGGCAGCCAACTCGCCGACGTGCTCAAGGCCCAGGAGGACATCCGCGCGGCGACCGGCCGCACCATGCAGCTCGGCGAGGTCCTCCTGGAACGCGGACTCGTCGACCGCGACGCGCTGCGCGACCTGCTCAAGCTCCAGGCCAGCCGCGCCACTCGGGAGCTCGGCGGGTTCGAGCTCATCAGCCGCCTGGGCGCCGGGGGCATGGGCGCGGTCTACAAGGCCCGCCAGAAGTCCATGGACCGGGTGGTGGCCCTCAAGGTGCTGCCTCCCAAGCTGGCCCAGGACGAGACCTTCATCCAGCGCTTCTACCGCGAGGCCCGCGCGGTGGCCAAGCTCAACCACCCCAACATCGTCCAGGGCATCGACGTGGGCCAATCCTCCGGCTACTTCTACTTCGCGATGGAGCTAGTGGAGGGCTCCAGCCTCCGCGACCTGATCGAGGAACGCGGCGAGCTGCCCGAGAAGGAAGCCCTGGGCATCATTGAGGGAGTGGTCAAGGGCCTGGGCCACGCCCACAAGCACGGGCTGATCCACCGCGACATCAAGCCGGATAACGTGCTCATCGACAAGAGCGGCGTGGCCAAGGTCTGCGACCTGGGCCTGGCCCGCCTGACCCACGAGGACTCCTCCCTGACCCAGACGGGCATGGCCCTGGGCACCCCGCACTACATCTCCCCGGAGCAGGCCCGCGGCGAGAGCGACCTCGACGCCCGCGCCGACCTCTACTCCCTGGGAGCCACCTGGTTCCATGTGCTGGCCGGCCGCCCGCCCTACATGGCCGACAACGCCCTGGCGGTGGTCACCAAGCACCTCACCGATCCGGTGCCCCGGCTCTCGGCAGCCAAGTCCGGGGTCTCCGCCGGCGTCGAGGCGGTGATCGCCAAGCTGATGGCCAAGGACCGCGCCGACCGCTACTCCTCCGCGGACGAGCTCTTGAAAGATATCGCCGACATGACCGCCGGACGCCTGCCGGCCATCGCCGTCTCGGCCGGGGCCGGGCACATCACCGCCAAGACCGCGCCGGTGCGCGCGCGCGACACGCGCCTGCACGCCCCGGTCGGCCGGCGGGCGGCGATGCCCGACCTGCCCGACGGGGTGGACCTGGGCCCGGAGCCGGTCCCGGCACCGACCGGCGCGCTTTCCCGCCGGCCGGTGCAGTACGCGCTGGCTGCGGGAGTGCTGCTGGCCGCGGCGCTGGGCACCTGGGGCATCCGCCGGGCCATGAGCGGACCCGAGCCCGTCCAGCCGCCGCCGGGAGTCGCGCCCGGGCCCGGATCGAAGCCCGAGCCCGAGCCGATACCCGGGCCCGAGAACCCCGAGGCCCGCCTGGCCCGGCTCAAGGAGATGTACGACCACATTCGCAAGACCGCCGAAGAGGAACCCGACAAGCTCGACCTCCTGGAGAAGCGTTGGGGCATGCTGCGCGACGCCGGCAAGGGCACCAAGTACGCGCTGCTGGCCATGGACGAGATCGGCAAGGTCGTCGACCGCCGCAGGGAGGCCGGGCGGAACAGGCTGCGCGAGGCCCTCAAGGCGGTGGCCGGGCTGGAGAAGAACGTCGGCGAGCTCATTTCCAGGAAAGAGTTCGGACCAGCCATGGAGAACATCAAGACCTTCCCGCGCGAACTGGGCGAGTCTCCCGAGGCCAAGCGGCGCCTGGGCCTGCTCGACAAGAGTATCCGCGGCGCGGCGCAGAAGGCGGTGGCCGCGGCCATTAACCGCTCCGACCAGTTGACCCGGGCCGGCAAGTTCGAGGAGGCCCGCCAGGCGCTGGGGGAGCTGGGCACCTACGGGCTGCCCAAGGTGCTGCCCATCCGCGAGAAGTACCTGGCCAAGGTCAACGGCGCCGAGGCCAAGTCCCGCCGCCGGGAAGAGCGCGAGGCCCTGGAGCGCTGCCGGCAGACCATCGCCAAGCTCAAGGGCACGATCCAGAAGCGCGAGTTCGCCAAGGCGCTGGGCGAGCTCGAGACCGCCGCCAAGGGCCTGCCCCCCGGCTCAGAGGCGATAGTGGACCCCGAGCGCCAGCTCCTGGCCGCCGCGGCGGAGTTCATGAAGCACTGCCGCAGGCGGGCCAAGAGCCCCCCGCCGGGGCTGCGCCTCACCGTGCAGAACATCAAGGGCAAGATAACCTCCTATGACCCCAAGACCGACGAGCTGGTGGTCACCAGGAAGCTCCGCTCGGTGCGGGGCAGCCTGGAGGGCAAGGGGCGACTGCGCGCCCTGCCGGTCGACGAGCTGCTCAAGCTCGCGGGTTGGGAGAACCCCAAGACCATCGCGGCCGGAGAGGCCCTGGCCGCCGGGTGTTTCGTGGTCTCGGCCAGCACCTTCGAGCGCGCCAAGCCGTATTTCGACAAGGCCCGGGCGGGCAAGGAAGTGAGCGCGGACCTGGAGCGCGCCCTGGCCGTGCGCCAGCGGGGCGAGGTCGAGGTCCTCGCCGAGGAGAAATTCGGCCGCCTGGAGAAGTCCCTGGCCGATAAGCGCTGGAAGGACGGCGTCGCGCTGGCCAGGGAACTCCTGGACGAGTACGCGGCCACGGCCTTCCTCAAGCCGCGGGTCGCCAAGGTCAAGGAGATGCTGGAGAAGGCCGAGGACGCCATCAACCCGCTGGTCCGCTACACGGTGGTCCTGCAGGACGGCAAGGACGTTCCCGTGCTGGGGTTGGGCTCCTACCGGGGCATGGCGGACACCTTCCTGGGGGCGGAGCGCGACGGAGCCGAGATCAACGGACGCAGCCCGACCCTCAAGGCCTTCAACCGCGGCGCCCAGGCTGCGCTGATGCGCTTCGATCTGGCGGGCATCCCCAGGGGAGCGCGGATCGAGAAGGCCAAGCTGGAGATTCACTGCGAGAGCCTGGAATACGGCTTCAAGCCCAATGTCAGCAAGGTACACGTTTACGCCATGAAGGCCTCATGGGACGAGAGGAGCGCCACTTATAACCACCGCTTCCGCGCGCCGGGCCAGGAACTGGCCTGGACCGAGAAGGGCGGCCGCAAGGAGCGCGACACCACCACCAACTGGGGGCACGGCCGCAACGGCAAGGCCGCCGAGTTCACCTGCGCCCCCGGGCGGTGGTCGGAGTGCGATATCACCCGGCTGGTGGCCGCCTGGGTCTCGGGCGCCAAGCAGAACCACGGCTTCTACCTCTACGCCGACGCCGCCGGCCTGGCCAGCCTGCGCAGCAGGGAAAGCGATGCGGCGCTGCGCCCCAGGCTGACCATAACCTTCCGCTCCCCGCGGCTGAAGAAGGTCGCCGGCGTTGCCTTCCTGCCCCGCAACGCCAAGGTCTATGCATTTGACAGCAAGGCATCGGTCAAGCAGTTCGTGGGCGACTTCGACCTCAGCAAGCTGACCCGCAACCCCGACTCGCGGAAGAGCGCGGTGGCCCTGGGCCGTGGACAGCTTTCGGCGAAGGTGATCAGCGGCGAGGCCATGGTCATCACCTCCAAGCGGCTGCGCTACGGGCGGGAGCGCTCGGTATCCTTCCAGGTGGACATCGGAGAGAAGGCCCTCAAGGACCGGGGCTACGTGGCCTTCGGCTTCCCGGTCAGCCGCAAGCCGGACATGCGCAAACGCCTGGCGGTGATTTTCGGGGCGGTGCCCCGCCTCAGGGGGCTGACGAACGCTTTCCACCACGACGACGGCCAGGAACTGCGCTCCAAGCGGCTGATTCCGGGCGGGACCGTCCCCGTCGGCGGAAGCGTGTTCGGCAGCTACCACGTGCGGATCAGCTGGCGCTCTCCCAACTTGGCCTGGTTCGTGAACGGCAAGCGCACCGGGGCCGGTCACGTCTCGGGAGACGACGCGCGCAAGGTGTCCGAGGCCCCGGTGGCGCTTTACTGCGGCATGTTCCTGAGCCCCGCAAAGGGCGACAAGCTTACCATCAAGATCAGCAAGATCGCCGTGGGCCTGCCCCACACGAAGGACTTCGACGGCGCCGCGCGACTACCCGAACCGCCGGGGCCAGGGCCGAGCCCCCGTCCGCGTCCGCGCCACTGGAGGCCCCGGGACGGGGGCCGGCGCCCTCGGGGTGGAGGCGGGAACCGCCCGCCGCCGCCGGACATGAAGTGATGCAGAGAAACTGAGGACTGGAGGAGAGAGGCATGGCTGTCAGTCAGAAAGATATCGCCGAGTACCTGGGCATTGATCGCAGCACGGTCACCAAGGTGCTCAACCGCGACCCGCGCTACTCGGCCAGCGAGAAGACCCGTGAGCTGATCTTCCGGACCGCCGAGCGGCTGGGTTACGACTTCACCGCCATCCGCCGGCCGTTCAAGCGAGAGTACGGCCGCGTGGCCATCGACGCCGTCGCCAAGATCGAGCTGCGCAACGAGGACGGCTCGACCTTCGACGAGGGCGAGGCGCTTATCACCAACCTGAGCATCGGCGGCGCGCTGCTCTCCAACATCCGCACCGGGATGATGATGTTCCCTCTCAAAGTATTCAGCATCCACGTCAACGTGGTCGACGTGCCCGAGCTCGCCGACCTGCAGGGAGAGTGCGAGCTGGTGCGCATCTCCGACCGCGGCGAGAAGGGCGAGTTCCAGCTGGGGGTGCGCTTCGTCAACGCCAAGCTGCGCGACCGCCGGCGCATCCGCGAGTTCGTCGAGCTGAAGATCCGCGAGCACCGCGAGAAGTCCGGCCTGGTGGCCGACCCCGAGAGCTTCCTGGCCGAGAACCGCCAGCAGCGCAGCAAGGCCCCCGCCAAGTAGCCGCCGGAGCGCGGCCCGAAAAGTGGGACCCTCCGAGCGCCTGGTCGCCCTGCTGGACATGGGGCTCTACGGCCGGCACCTGTCCATCGGCTGCAAGCTGTCCGGCGACGTATTGCAGTGGCACGACGGCGAGGAGCTGCACCTGGTACGCGGACGGCTTCTCGCCGAGAAACAGCGCTCCTTCGAGTTCCTGCGCGCGGGCGACGAGCAAGTTATGAAGTTCACGGTGCTAACCCCTGAGGTCTTCGAGAAGCGCTTCCGCCAGCGCTTCCCCGATGCTCCGCGCGACGCCGGGCAGGAAGAGCTAGACGCCTGGCTGCGCCTGAACCACGGACTCTGGAAGTAACCGCCAATTCCTCCCCCGCGTCGCTTGCGAAAACCGCGCCGGCCCGCTATCCTCCGGGCTCACGACACGCAGAGCGAAAGGAGAGCCTCCATGTCCGAGTACGGTTTCGGGATCGTCGGCCTGGGAATGATCGCCGAGTTCCACGCCAAGGCCATAGCCGCCATGACCGGCGGGAAGCTGGTCGCGGCCTGCTCCCGCGACAAGGAGAAGGCCGGGAAGTTCTGCTCCGAGCACGGCGGAAAGCCCTACGTCGAGATGGCCGACTTCCTGGCCGACCCCGACCTCCAGGTGGTCACGATCTGCAGCCCCTCGGGGCTGCACCTGGAGCCCGCCAGCCAGGCCGCCGCGGCCGGCAAACACGTAGTCGTCGAGAAGCCCCTGGAGATCACCCCCCAGCGCTGCGACGGGATAATCGCCGCCTGCCGGGAGGCGGGTGTCAAGCTGGCCACGGTGTTCCCCTCGCGCTTCGGGGATGCGGCGATGCTGGCCAAGCGGACCATCGATTCCGGCCGCTTCGGGCGGCTGGCGCTGGGCAGCGCCTACATCAAGTGGTGGCGCACCCAGGAGTACTACGATTCCGGCGCATGGCGGGGCACCTGGGACCTCGACGGCGGCGGGGCGCTGATGAACCAGTCCATCCACGCCATTGACTTGCTGCAATGGTTCATGGGGCCGGTGGAGTCCATCACCGCGCAGACCGGCTGCCTGGCCCACGAGCGCATTGAGGTGGAGGACGCGGGCGCCGCAGTGCTCAGGTTCGCCAGCGGCGCGCTGGGGGTCATCGAGGGCTCGACGGCAGCCTACCCGGGGCAGTTGAAGCGTCTGGAGGTCTGCGGCTCGAAGGGCTCGATGATCCTCGAGGGGGACAGCCTCAAGCAGTGGGAGTTTGCCGAGGCGAGCGCTGAGGACGACGAGATTCGGAAGAGGTTCGCCACTGGGGACGCCGCCGGCGGGCAGAGCGACCCCAAGGCGATAAGCTTCGCCGGCCACCAGAAGCAGTTCGAGGATTTCGTGGAGGCGCTGGACGGCGGGACGCCGCTGGTCGACGGTGCCGAGGGTCGCAAGAGCGTGGAGATAATCTGCGCGATCTACAAGTCGGCGAAGGAGGGCGGCGCGCCGGTCAAGCTGCCGCTCTGAGGAACCGCCGAGACACGAAGAAAGACCCGCAGATTGCGCAGATTACAGATTGACTTAATCCGCGGACAGTCTGCGCGAGCTTGACCGGGAGGCGTCCGCCGCGCTGCCAAACCCTAATCTGCGACATCTGTGAAATCTGTGGATGGTGATTTTCTAGACCAGGAACTCCCCGGCCGCCCAGAGCGAGTCGATAACCACTTCCGCTTCGGAGAAGTCGTGGCCCGCGGTGGCCTCGGTGGGCACCGCCACCGGCCGGCAGCCGGCGGCGCGCGCCGCGCGGACCCCGTTCTCCGCGTCGTCGAAGGCCACCGCCTCGGCAGCCTTCACTCCCAGATGTTCGACGCACTTGAGGTAGAGGTCCGGTGCCGGCTTGGGCTCCAGGCCCTCGATGGATACCGTCGAGTTGAAGTCGAAGTCCAGGGCCTCCAGCCCGGCCTCCACCCGGTCGCGGGTGGAGCTGGACACCAATCCCAGCTTGTACTTCCCGGCGGGGAGCACGGCCAGCAGCTTCCTGGCCGGCTGGATGACGTCCATGCCGAACTCAGCGAAGACCGCGGGGCGCTCGGCCTCGCGGAGGTCGGCCAGCTCCTGAGGCGTGACGTCCAGCCCGCAGTGCTCGATGATGACCTTGCAAGTCTCCAGCCGTGAGCGGCCGATCAGCGTCCGGTAGAACTCGAACGACATCTCCGCGCCCAGGGGGTCCACTGCCCGCAGGTAGCCCTCGTACTTGACCCGGTCGGTGGAGACCAGCACACCGTCCAGCCCGAAGATCAGCGCCTTCGCGCCCTCCAGGACCTTGGCCAGCTTGTCCTGTGCGTTCCCGGTCATCTCGCGCTCCGTTCCCCTCGGAAGGTGGAAAGCATAGCCACGGGCGGACATTTTTCCAGTGCCGGGCGCGAGTTGGCATTTGCGGGCCGCAGGGGGTGGCCCGTACAATAGGCGGACGGACAGGAGGGATGCGATGGAAACGGAAAAGGCTCCGGACGCGGCACCGCAGAAGAAGCGCAGGCGACTTCTGGTCGCCGCCTTTCTGGTCCTGGCGGCACTCATGCTCTCGGCGATGTGCATCAGGACAGACACCGTCACCGACCAGCACGACCCGCAGGTCCCGCCCGACGAGGTCTTCGTCGACGACCCCGTGCCCCGGAAACCGCCGGCCTTTGATCCGGAGCTGGTCGACAGTCGCGAGCTCGACGGCTGGGAAGTCAACAAGAGCGCGGCGGTGCTGCGCCTGGACATCCGCCCCATCCGCCACGAGAAGGAGGCCCATCTCGAGAAGATCTACCCGAACTTCCAACTGGCCGTGGACTTCGGCGGCAAGGAGGTGATCCCCTCCGTCAATCTTCTGGACAGCAAGTGCAAGCAGTTCGACGACGCGCTCTACGCCGCGGTGGACCTGGCCGCCTTCGAGGGGGTGAAGGGCCGGTTGGCGGGGCTCAAGGACATTCTTAAGCGGCTCAAGGCCGCAGCAGAGAAGACCATGCCCAAGAGCGGAGCAAGGGCCATCCATTTCCTGCGCGCGGCCATCAGCCTCTCGGAGGAGACCGACAGGCAGCCGCCCCTAACCGTCTCGGCCGGCAAGCGCGCGCCTTGGGCGGCGATGCTCGACAGTTTCTTCGCCGACGAGTTGGCCTCCCGGCCCATAGGCTTCTACACCTGGACCGAGGAGCTGCGAACGCTCTATCGCACCGAGCGCTTCCTGGCGCAGGAGTTCGGCCCCGGCTCCGATCTCTCCGTCATCGCCGGGTTGACTGCGGCGCTGAGGGGCGACCCCAAGCTGCTGGCCGACTACAAGAAGTTCGTGGGGCTCTTCCGCAAGCTGACCAACCCGGCCGTCTGCCTGTCGCTCGACGAACTGCCCGCCGGGAAGCTCACCCCGGCCGCCCTCAAGGCCGAAGCGAAGAGGCGCGGCGTGCGTCACGCGGCGGTCAGCTTCCTGCCGCCGTCTACCAGCAGAGAGAACGAGCTCTTTGAGCGCCTGGCCCTGCCGGCCACCGCGAACATCATGAAGGAGCTGGTTAAGCGCATCAAGAGCGGCGAGATCGATCTGGCGCCTGACGAGAAGTCCGGCTGGTACGAACATCAAGTCTATGCCCTGGAGACCCTGCTGCTGCCCGGCAAGGGACAGGAGAAGGGCAAGCTGATCTACACCGCGCGCTACAAGCTCAAGATGCTGGAGTCCTTCAAGGCCATGATCACCCGCCGGCGGGAGACCCACCTGCGCCAGCTGCCCTTCAGCAGAAGCAGCGCCGCGCCGCCCAAGAACATTCGCCCGCGCCTGCGCGTTGAGCCCGCGCCCACCTACTACCTGCGCACCGCGCGGGCCTACGCCTTCGTCGAGAACCTGCTTAAGGCCACGTTCGGCGACGAGCTGGAGGACATGTCCGGCCACCGCGAGTGGTGGATATACGGCCAGGTCCCCACCCGCAAGTTCGGGGAGCGCGACGACGACCTGGCCACCGAACTGGACTTCATGCGCCGGCTGTTTTACGGCATGTATCTGGTGAGCTGCGAGGACATCGGCCTGGCGCCGGTCTTCCTCAAAGGCGAGAAGGTCGACGCCGCGGACTGCCGCGAGGCCGCGCTCAACTGGATCGAGACCTTCCGGCGCGACCCGGACCTCAAGCCCGACGCGCGGATATGCGTGCCGGTCTACGCCGATAATAACAAGACCCGCTTCTGGGCGGTGGTCGGCGTGCGCCTGGCGCGCCTGGAGGCCGAGTACGTCCACCCGCCCAGCATCCGCGAGCCCGGAGGCCAGTGGCGGAAGGCGAGCCCGGGCAGCCTGGGCAAGTCCGACTACCTGATTCCCGTGGACGCCTTCCTGTCATTTACGCTGCAGGGCCGCGCCGCGCTGGAGCGCAGTGAGTTCTGGCAGATCCTGACCGAGGCCGGCACCCGCGACCACTTCCTGAAGGCCATCGGGCAGTACCCCACCCGCCAGGCGCTCATGAATCACTTCGGGATTAAGGAGCACAAGCCCAAGAAGTAAGCAGCAGCTAGAGCAGTTCTCTTCGCAACGCCTCGCGGACGCGCGTGAAGAATTCGATGTAGCTTTCCTGCCGGTAGTCGCGATAGGTCCACGGGCACGATTCAAAGCGCCCGGCGGTGAAGGTCAGGGTGACCTGCGCGTACATGTCCTTGCTCACGGCAATCCGGTGGGCATGGTCCTTGGTCGTGGCCAGGACCAGCTTGCCCTGAGTCACGTAGCCGGGGTCGAGGTTCACCGCGCGGGGGACCGGCCAGTCGCCCGCGGCGATCTCGGCTTCAATATGGTTAGTCGCGTGTTTGATGCCCCCAATCTCGTGCTGGCCGATGAGTTGCGGAAAAGAAACGAACCAGCGGGAGAGTTCCTCCCCCATTTCCTCCGCGTAGTAGTCGGTGAGCGTGAATGGCCAGGGACCGGCTTCCAGGTCAACGGGACCGAAGCGTTCGACGAGCCGCCTGCGGGCGGCCACCCAGGCCTCGGGAAAGCCGGAGAGCGCGCCGACGATGAGCCTGGCGGGCTCAGTGGGCTTGGCCTCGGCCATCCGCAGCCCTACTCCACCGCTTTCGCGCAGTGCTCGCCGAGCAGCGCGCGGAAGCGCTCAACGTTGTTCATTACAGGACCACGCAGCCGGCGCCCAGCACCTGCCGGGGTCGGGCGGCGAACTCCAGCTTGATGACCGTCACCCCGGCGATGCGGTCGGGGGGTCTTTTCGGCAGGCCTTTCAGGATCAGGCGGTCCTTCTCCTGCTTGAACCGGATTCGCTTGCCGGTGGCCAGGAAGGACGCCTTCTTGACCTTGGTGCGCAGTCCGCCAATGGCGAAATCCCCGCCCGGCCAGCGGCTCGCCCAGAAGTAGGCGGTGCGGCCCTTGAGCGTCCAGGTGGCCGAGCCGAAGCCCGAGCCGGAAAGCGGGTGGTGCTCCATGCGGCCGCGGGCCGGGTCGACCTTCCCGTAGACCGCCTCGCCGTTCCTCGCCAGCCACTTGCCCACCGGCACCAGGCGCTCGGTCGCTTCGGGCGGCACCGAGCCGTCCGGCGCCGGGCCGATGTTCAGCAGCAGATTGCCCGCGCCGCTGGTCGAGCAGGCCAGCATGTTCAGGATGGCGCGGACCGGGTGCCAGTCGATGCCGGCGGGCATGTGGCCCCAGGAGCCGTTCATGGTCATGCAGGCCTCCCAGGCCCGGCCGGGCTTGGCGGCGGTGATGCGCTCCTCGGGCGTGCCGTAGTCCTCGGGCAGCTGCGAGCGGTCGTTGATGATGATGTCCGGCTGCAGCTTGCGGACGGTGCGATTCATCTTTTGACTTTCCCACAGCTTGGGAGTCTGCAGCGGCCAGGGCACGTCGTACCAGAGGACGTCTATTTTTCCGTAGCCCGACATCAGTTCGCGGACGCAGCCCTGGGTGAAGTCGAGGAAACGCCGGCGGGCCCGCTCGTTCCTGGCGCAGCGCGCCCCGTCGGGGTGGTGCCAGTCCATCAGCGAGTAGTAGAAGCCGATCTTGAGGTCGAACTCGCGACAGGCCTCCACGAACTCGCGGACCAGATCCCGGCCGGGCGTGCGCTCCACCGCGTTGTAGTCGGTCTGCTGACTGCCCCACAGGCAGAAGCCCTCGTGGTGCTTGGTGGTCATCACCACGTACTTCATGCCCGCCCTTTTCGCTAAACGACACCACTCGCGGGCCGGGCGGGGCTTGGCGCGCCAGGAGAGCGCCAACTTCTCGTACTCTCTCACCGGAATGCGCTCGCGGTTCATGGCCCACTCGTGGCGACCCAACTGGGAGTACAGACCCCAGTGGACGAACATCCCGAAGCGCGCCTGATGCCACCACTTCATGCGCCGGGCGCGGTCCTTCTCGATTCGGGTCTCTTTCCCGGGCACGGGCCCTTCTCCTTCAGTCAGACCACCGCGCGGAGTACAGGCACAGCGCCGCCGCCGCCGCCGCGTTCAAGCTCTCGGTCTTGCCCCACATGGGGATTCTCACGCTGCCCGCCGCCGCGGCGCGCACCGCCTCCGTGAAGCCGGCGGTCTCCGAACCCACGCCCACCGCCACCGGGCGCGACCAGTCCGCCGAGCGCGCGTCGTGCTTCCCCCCGGCCTCGGCCACCAGCAGGCGAAGGCCGGCCGACTTCAGCGCGGCGAGGACTTCGCCCTCCCCCGCGGCCACGACCGGCAGGTTGAGCAGCGACCCGGCGGTGGCGCGCACCACTTTGCTGTTGTAGATGTCCGCCGCCGGGCGAACCACCAGTACGCCCGTCGCTCCCGCCGCGTCCGCGCTGCGGATCATCGCGCCGAGATTTCCGGGATCCCGGACGCCGCAGGCCACCAGGTAGAGCCCGTCTTTCGCGGAAAGGACATCGGCGAGGTCGTGCTCCGGGAAGCGGACCAGCGCGGCGAGGCCCTGGGGGGTCTTGACCCCGGCGATCTTGCGGTAGCAGTCCTTGCTGAAGCGCGTCACCCTGATCCCGGCGCGCTCGGCGCGCTCGGCCAGGGGGTGGTCCTCGCCGGCCAGGTTCGGGGAGTAGACCAGTTCCTCGACGCCCGCGCCGCCGGCCAGGGCGGTCTCAACGAAGCGTGGCCCCTCGACCAGAAAATGGCGGTGCTGACTGCGCAACCGGCCGTCCTTGCCCAGCTTGGCGAGGTGCTTGACGTGCTCGTTCTGGGGGCTGGTGATCATTTCGCTCAACGTTCGATCCTCCGGGCCAGGGGCGCCAGCTTGCGCGCCGCGCTCTCGAGGGAACTGCAGTAACCCAGTCGGGCCAGAACCTCCACGCCTCGGCGCCGCAGTTCCCCGGCGTTCGAGGCCTTTGAGGCGTCCGCGCCCCTCGCCGGACAGTTAAGAACGACGCCGAGGACGTCGAGGCCCTTCCGGCGGGCGTAGTCCAGAGTGAGCAGCACCTGGTTGAGGACCCCCAGGCGGTCGGCGGCCACGATCAGAAGCGGCAGCCCCATTCGCCGAGCAAGATCCGCGACGTCCAGCCGCGCCGAGAGGGGCACGGCCAGCCCGCCGATCCCCTCGACGATGGTGAACTCGTGGCGGGTGGTCAAGCGCTTGAAGGCCGTCGTGATCCTCTTCGCGTTCACCGGCCGGCGCTCGCGACGCGCGGCGACCGAGGGGCCCAGGGGTGCGGCGTAGCGGACGGGGTTAACATCGTCCAGGGGGTCTTCACATCCGGCAGCGGCCAGCAGCGCTTCCGCGTCGCCGGAGACCAGCTTGCCGCGCACGCGCCGGCAGCCGGAGGCCACCGGCTTCATGACGCCCACGTCCATGCCCCGGGCGCCGAGCGCCGCGGCCAGCGCGGCGGCCACGAAGGTCTTGCCGACCTCGGTGTCGGTGCCGGTCACGAAGATGCCCCGAGGGGGGCGGGCGGTCATGGCGCAACCCCTAAAAAAACCGGCGCGGAGGGAGCGTCCCGCCGCGCCGGATAGTCTTGCTTTTCCGGTTAGAACTTGGCTCCCACGCCGATGATGAAGCCCTTGAAGCCTATCTCGGCCTTGTCGTCGCCGTCCTCCACGTCGATCTCCAGCGCGCGGTAGCCGGCGGTGGCGTAGATGCGCCCGCCCGCGAAACCCCACTTGACGCCCACCTCGTACTCCACGAAGGTGCCATCGAAGCTGCCCGAGGCAATGTGCAGGCCGGCGACCTCGCCGTAGATGCCGATGCCCAGTGGCAGGGTGATCTCGCCCTGCAGGCCGATGATCGGCACCGGCGCGGTGAACTCCTCGGACTCAGAGCCGATCAGGCTGTTCTCCACGGAGATATCGACCTCCAGTATCTCCGTGCCCAGGATGGTCCCGACACGCAGAAACTCGGTATGGACCCAGTCGCTCTCCCAGGCGACGCGCCAGATGGTGGTTTCAAACTTGGACTCCACCTCGGCGCCGATGACGAAGGTTTCGCCCCCGAAATCGAACTCGAAGTCGGGCAGATCGTCGCCGGAAAGCTCGACCTTCATCCGCGAGACGACGATGCGGTGGCTGGGAGTGCCGAACCAGACCTTGATGTAGGGGATGTCGTCCTCGGAGTCCATGTTCAGGTCGTCTTCCAGGCTGACCTTGGTGCCCTCCAGCACGGAGGTGGTGCTCTCGAACTCGGTCTCCACCTCCGGCATCCAGAGCTTGACCTCCACCCCGACCAGGGCGCGGGCCTCGCCCAGGCAGAACGCCAGGGCAGCCAACGTCAGTAGCGGCAAGAGCTTGCTCAGTTTCATCCGCAGTTCCTCCTCAAGGCCCGTTCAGTTCTGCTCGGCGGGTTCGGCCACCCGGGGCTTCTTCCGGTTGCGGAACTCACGCTCGTGATGCTTGACGATGATGCCCTCGCGCATGTAGATGACTTCCTCGGCGATGTCCTTGGTATTCTCGCTCACTCGGGAGAGGGCCACGGCCGCGCGGGCCAGGCGCATGGCCCGGGAGACGCCCCCGGGGCGCTTCTCGGCGGCGACCACCAGGCCGTCGATCACCCGGCGGAGATCCTCTTCGGCCCCGGCGTGCTCCTCCCAGATCTGCCAGGCCAGGTCCACGTCGCGGGTCAGCAGCGCCTCCACGCTCTGGCGGACCATCACCTCCACGCGCTCCAGCATGTTGCCCAGGTCGAGCTGGTCCGGCCCGGAGTGCGGCATATGCGCCAGGGCCAGGACCTGCTCGGCGATGACCACCGCCTGGTTGCCGATGCGCTCCAGGTCGTTGTTGATCTTCATGGCCGCGGTCAGGAAGCGGAAGTCCTCGGTGTCGCCGGCCTCGCCGGGCAGCAGCGCCAGGCACTGGCGGTCGATGAATATCTCCATCTCGTCGATGTCGGTGTCCAGGCTGATCACCTCGTAGGCGAAGCGGGTGTTGCTGTCCACCAGGGCCATCACCGCAGTGTCCACGTTGCGCTCAATGAGCTCGGCCATGGCCACCAGATCCTGGGTGAGGCTCTGGAGCTTGGCGTCGCTGCCCTTGGCTACCATGGGGGCTATTCCCCGTCCTCGGCGGGCGTCTCGGTGCGCGCGCTTTCCTCTGACGCCGGGGCGTCCGGGGAGGGCTCGGCCCCAGTCTCCTGGCCGGCGGCCGGCGGCCGGCTCTTAGTCCCGAAAATGCCCAGCAGCCGGGAGAGCAGCCCCCCGCCCTTCAGGCGGACCAGTTCGGCCCCGTCGATCCAGCGGCCGAAGCACACCAGGCAGGTGCGCACCGACGCGCCGCGAACCTCGGCGTGCCTCACCGCCACCAGGTCGCCGCCGCATTCCGGGCACTTGAGCTTATCGGCTGCGGCGTCCGCCGGGGCGGGCGCCTCGTCCTTCGCGGGGGCCAACTCGCCCAGGCGGGGCATCACGGCTTCAATGCTGGCGAAGGGCACCCAGGCGCCGCGGCAGGAGGAGCAGACCCCGGCGCGGCCGGTGCCCATCTGCCTTTCGGCGATCTCAGAGCTGCAACGCGGGCAATTCACGGCCGGGAACTGTCTCCTTCTGCTACTTCTTGCCCAGTTGCGCGGGTAGGCCTTTGGCGGCGACCGCCGTCACCGTGCCGTTGGCGTACAGGCACCAGTGCCAGCCGCGGGCGTTGGGCGTGATGCTGTACATCACCACGCTGTTGGCCGCGGAGTTGGGGCTGCGCCCGGTCACGTAGCGGTAGCCGGTATTGTCGTCGACTTCCTTGGCCTTGGTGATCTTGACCTTGGCCTTCTCCTGCTCGGGCGTGAGGAAGTTGCTGTTGTCGGGCACGTAGACCTTGTAGAGCTCGGCGAGCTTGATGGGGTAGCGGCCGAAGTCGGTGGCGAAGGTTTCCAGGCCCCGCCAGACGGCCTTGAGCTTGCGGGTGTGCGCCTCCTTCTCGGCGTTGGCCGCGTCGTTCATGACCCTCACCCACCCGCTCAGGCCCAGCCCGGCGCTCAGGGGCAGCAGGCCCACCGGGCTGTGCACGTCGATGATCATGCCCGCCCGGCCACGCGACTCGTCGCGGCGCACCGACCAAGCTATGCCGCTCAGCTCGGCCAGCACCTTGTCGGCCGGCGGGAGTCCCAGGCTCTTGTCCTCGTCCTTGTCCTTGCCAAGGATGCCGACCAGCGAGTAGAGCAGCTCTCCCCCGCGGCGCAGGTCGAGGTAGCCCAGGCTGATTTCGTGCTTGGCGGTGCCCAGCTTGTCGTGGACGGCAGCGAAGTCGGGCTTGTCCTTGATGCAGGAGCCCTGCCGGGCCGGGTTGGTCTGGCGGACGGCCAGCTTGACGATCCGCGCGCTGGTGCCGATGATCACGTAGCGGCCGGCCAGGGCGTAGGAATTGAAGGGCCCCATGAATCCCTGGTCCTTCCCCATGAGCTTGTCGATCCAGCTCACGCCGGTCTTCGGCGCGGTCAGGGGGATGATCGGCTTCTTCTCCGCCGGCGGGAGCCAGAACTTGAGCTCCGCGCCCATGTAGCTTTCTTTCCGGAACTTCAACCCGGAGCCCGCCTCCAGGGCCTTGATCATGCTCTCGGCCGCCTTGAACTTCTTGGGCTGGAAGACCACCAGGAAATCGACGCCCATGCCCGGGCCCATGCCGGTGACGATCACCGCCGTGGCCCAGTCGCCCGCGAATGCCGGCAGGATTTCCTTCTCCAGTGACTTGCCGCTCTTCTTGGCCAGCGCCTTGAACTCGTCGCCGGTGAAGAACTCGCGCGCCATGCTCCCCGCGGGGGCGAAGGTTTTCTTGAAAGTCTCGCTCATCGGGTAGGACTTCACCAGCGCGTCGGCCTCCACCTTCTCGAGATTGTAGTAGAAGGCGTCCAGGGGAATCAGCTTGGACAGGCTCTTGTCGAGGCCCCCGGCGGGGATCAGCTTGGCGATCTCGCTGCCCGGCGTCATCGCGATGTAGAAGCGCTCGCGCACCGCGCCCGTCGAGAAGCTCAGCGAGGCGGCCGCGTAGCGCAGGCCCTTGAGCGTGCTCTTCAAGGCCTTGCGCTTATCCGGCGGCATCTTCGCCGGCGCGGCCAGGTTGATCAGGCCCTTGAGGTCCAGCTTCACGTAGAGGTCGGCGTTCTTGCCCAGGAGGTCGCGGGTCTTGGCCCACTCCTCGTCGCTGGCCACGCTGTGGTCGCCCTTGCTCACCGCGGCGCTCAGGACCTGCTCGTAGAGCCCCTTGCCGGTGGCGATGACCAGCTGGTTGCCGACGAACCCGTAGCTGACCGCCTCGCGCTTCTGGAAGACGACGCGGTCGTACTCGAACTTGTCGCTGGTCACCGTGCTGCTGCTGGCCTCGCCGCCCAGGTTGGCCCACTTCTTGAGGTCCCCGATGGAGTCGCGGAAGGTGTCCCGCTCCTTCTCTTCCATCTCGCCGACCAGCAGCACCCGGTGCTGGAGTTCCCCGGGCGCGGGCGGGTAGACGGCCACCACCACCTCGCCGCCAAGTATCTCGGTCATGCGTCCGAGGATGTCTATCAGGCCGGCGGCCCCGGGCTGGCCCTTGCGCGTCGGGGGGAACTGGCGCAGGGTGTCGAGCACTCCCTTGCGCCAGGCGCGCCCGAGCATCTCCTCCTTCATGAGCCGGCCCACGGGGCTGTCCTTCGCCGAGCTCTTGATGCGCGCGGCCGCGGGGAACTCCAGGATCAGCCGGGGAACCAGGCGCAGCTCGGGCTGCGCGGGCAGCACCGGGACCAGGGAGGCGGCCTTGTAGCGGACGAGTTCCTTCTTGGCTGCCTCGGGATCCTTGGCCTTCTCGCGCGGCTGGTGCTTCTTGGGGGGCTTCGAGGCATCCACCCCGCTGAGGTCGAACTTCTTGACGGGGATATTCCCGCTGACCTTCTTGGCGTCGGGATCCTTGCCGACTTCGTCGCCGGCCCAGGCCGATAGCGCCGTGGCCAGACAGAAGAACAGTAGAACCAGGAAGACTCCGGGGCGCAACTTGCGCATGATCATACCTCCCCGACAGGGAAAAGGCCTACCCAACAGTCCCGGGCCGCCGAGGCAAGTGGCTCTGACTGCAAGCCTTGGCCCTCGGGACGCAATAAACAGATGCTAGGGTCGCGGTGAGCCAAAGTCAAGGGAGTTTCGAAGCGGGCGATTCGGGGCTCAGGGGCCGGAAACGGGAGTCTCTGCGCGGTGCGCGCGAGTCCCCTCCCTGAACTGGCAAGCGTTGACGGAAGGGCTAGAATGGCCCGCATGACGCAGTCCGGAGCGGCCCCCTCCATCAACTACGCCGGCGGCCGGCGCTTTTATCCCTTCAGCCAGTTCCTCAAGAAGCGCTTCGGTTGCAAGGTCTACAAGCTGACCGTGAACGCCGGCTTCACCTGTCCCAACCGCGACGGCTCCAAGGGCCGGGGCGGCTGCATCTACTGCGAGAACCGCTCCTTCAGCCCGGCGGCCGGCTCGCTGCTGAGCGTCGGCGAGCAGGTCGAGAAGGAGAAGCGCCTGGCCACCCAGCGCTACGGGGCCAGCAAGTTCATCGCCTACTTCCAGCCCTTCACCAACACCTACGGGCCGATAGACAGGCTGCGCGAGCTCTACGAGGAGGCCCTGGGCGTCCCCGACGTCGTGGGCCTGAGCCTGGGCACCCGCCCGGACTGCACCCCGCCGGAGGTCCTCGACTATCTGGAGGAGCTCGCCGGGCACACCCACCTCTGGATCGAGTACGGCCTGCAGAGCGCCCAGGACGAGACCCTGAAGCGCATCAACCGCGGCCACGACTACGCGGAGTTCGCCGACGCGGTAACCCGCGCCCAGGGGCGGGGCATCTTCATCTGCGTGCACCTCATCCTGGGGTTGCCCGGCGAAACGCCCGAGATGATGCGCGATACCGCCGAGCGGGTGGCGTCCTTCGGCGTGGACGGGATCAAGCTGCATCACATGCACGTGGTCCGGGACACGCAGCTCGAGGCCATGCACCGCCGCGGGGAATTGAAGCTCCTGGCCATGAGCGAGTACGCGGCGCTGGCCGCCGACGTCCTCGAGCGCCTGCCCCCCTGGACCGTGCTGCAGCGCTTCGTGGGCGACGTGCAGGGCGACGCCCTGGTGGCCCCCAGGTGGCGGGAGGGCAAGCTGCGCGTGCTGGAGGCCATCCAGGGCGAGCTCGAGCGTCGCGGGACGCGCCAGGGCGCGAAGTACTCGGGACCGCCCTCCCCCCCCGGCTGGACGGACGCGGCGCGGGGCGAGGTGGAAAGGCCGGGTTAGAAGACCTCCGGGGGCTCCTCGGGTGGGGGCTGCGGCCGCGGTTCCGACTTCTTTTCCGTGAGCCGCTTAAGCGCCCAGGTCGCCGCTTCCTTCACTGATTTGCCCCTGGCCGAGCGGGCGACCTTCTCCAGGGCGGTCTTGATCTTCGGTTCCCGCCCGACCAAGCGGGAACTGACCTTGTGAACGGCCAGGCGCTGCAACTCGGGGTCGCGCGCGTCGCGGATGAGCGCGGGCAGAGCCGCCGCAACATCGGCCTCAAGCTTGCCCATCTCAGGATCGCGCTTGCCCTTCGCCAGATTCCACGAATACCGGACGAGGCTCGTCCAGATAAACCTGGAGCCGACCGCTGCCCAGCGGTACTCCAGGTTCTGCGTCGCGGCCAAATCGCCGACGATCAGCGCGGCGAGCTTCTGCTGCTCGGGCAAGCCCCCTTTCCATGACCGGACCCTATCGAGGCCCTTGATCAGCGCCGCCCGGCCCCGGACGTCCAGCTTGGACCAAGCCGCCAGCGCCCGCCGCATCCCGGGCTCCGGAGCGATGTACGTCTGGGCGCAAATCCCGCGCGCCAGCGCCCGGCCCTTGAGTTTCGGCAGGCGCTTGCTGAGTGCCCCGGCCAGTTCGGGGAACTTGCCCTTCGCGTGCCGGTCGCGCACACCCAGGCACACGGCGCCCAGAGCGAACTTCTCGGGGTCCTTCGAGGCCAGCCACGCCTTGTAGAGCACGACCAGGTAGGCCGGCTCCGTCTGGCTGTAGTCGGCCAGGCGCTGGCGCGCGGCCTCGGCGAGTTCGGCATCCCTGCTTTCAAGCAGTTTCAGGAACTCCGCGCAAATCGGCGGCGCGTAGTACCGGGGCGCGTAGCGCAGGAAGCGGAGTTTCCCCTTCCCGGACATCTTCCGGAAGGCGGCAGCCCGCTTCCCGGCGCTCGCGGCGGTAATCCTGGTACCCCAGGACATCAGGTGGGACCTTCCGATTCCGTTGAAGTAAACCAAGGCGCGGATTACGTCCTCCTCCTTCTGCGAGTCCAGCATCTTCGCGAAGACCGGCCCGAACTCCATGTAATGCAGCGAGGATAGCGTGCCGCGCAGGCGGCTGAGCACGGCCCGGTTGCCCCGCGCGGCTGCGGAAAGCCGCTTCGGAAAGCAGTTGTCCAGATAGCTTTTCAGCCGGTCCGGGTGCTTCTCGAAGAACCTGCGCCCGGCGGCGGCGAACTCGGCGTGGCGGTCGAACCATCTTGGGTGTGTGCAACGGAGCACGGTAACCGCACGATCGGCGGCGATCAACTCGTCGCTGGTAACCGCCTTCAGGACGCGCTCGAAGTCCTCGGGCGTCCTGGCGGCCCCCAGGTACTTGCGCGTATTCCACACACTGATCCCGCGGTCGCCGATCATGCGAAGCGCGCGCTCCAGGCTCACGCCGGCCAGCGCCTCGCGCGCCTTTCTTCGGGCGATGTCTGACATCGTCACCTTCTGCTTCGGGCGACCGGCCACCCCTTCGAGCAGCTTGACGTGGCGCCGAGCCATCGGCTCCCAGTGAGTGCAGGCCAGCACCAGGACGTCTTTATCGCGCGCCCCGCCCCCGGCGAGTTCGTCCACCCACTCCCGCCCGGTGCCGTCGGCCCACAGCGCGGCCAGGACCCTGGCCAGGACGAACCGTGCAGAACCCCGCCTGCCCTTGATCTTCGGGTAAAGAGCCATCAGCTTCCCGCGGGCGGCCGCGTCCAGGCCGACCTGCGCCCAGTCGCGCAGGTTTTTCGCAGTCAGGGCGGGCATGCGCTTGCGGGCCTTCTCGAACTCCTCCTCGGCGCGCTTCACGTCCGCGCCCGCGGCCTTGAGCTTCAGGAGGAGCAACCAGGCCTGGTTGGCATGAGTACGCGCAATGCGCGTTATGCTGCCCTGCGTTCTCGGGTCCGCAGCGTGCCGGTGCTTGCGCTTCGGCGGCTGGAACCGGGCGAACTGCACCAGGGCCTCGACACGGAACTCTACCGGCAGCTTCTGGCCGCCGGCCAGCGCGTAGCCGGTGTCCTTCACCCCCGGCAGCCTTCCGTCCCGGAGCTGGCCGAAGAGCCACTTCATGTCCTCGGCCTTGCCTATTTCGGCCAGCACGCGGACCAGCGCGTCGCGCTCCTCGCACTTGCCCCACAGTTCCCGGGTCAGCCTGCGGGCCCGCTCGCGGTCCAGGGCGGCCAGGAGGCGCAGCAGCCCCTCGCGCCTGACGTTCCCCGACGACTGCCTCCTCTCGCCCGGCGGGAAGTCGTTCCTGCGAAGAAGGCCGGCGACCGTGTCGGCGTCAGCCGGCCCGGCCAGGGCTATGTACGACCGGAGATAGTGATAGTCCGCGTAGCGGCGGTAGCCCTCGAGGAGCAACTTCTTAAGCTCGGAGGACTTCCCGGGCTTGTAGCTGACCAGAATGTCGCATATCTTGCGGTCGAGTTCCTCCCGGCCGACCGGCGCCAGCTGTGCCGGCTTCACGGATTCCGGCGCTGGCTTGGGCGCCGCTGCGGGAGTTACCGGCTTCGGCCCCGTCAGCCTGATGCCACTCCAGGTGCCAAATCCTATGGCTGTCACCGCGGCCAAGCCGGCGAATACCTTCCAGGCCAGCGCCGCGCCGCCGGCGGCCGCCGACGCCGCGCTGAGAGCCGCGGCATCCAGGCCCAGCTTCCCGGCGATGATGCCCTTGACCGTCGCGCTGAAGGCCGCGGGGACCTCGGCGTTGCTCAGGACTCCCAGCGCGCCGGCCAACGCCGCGGGCGCCACGCCGAGGCCCCGGGAGGTCAGCCGCTCGCGGAGCCTTTCGAGACCTCTGCTGATGTCGCTGGAGGCGGTGCCCGGGGGCACTCCCAGGACTCCGGCGACCTCGGCGTGGGTCAATCCGCCCTCGTAGTGCAGCGAGAGCGCCAGGCGCTGCTTCTCGTCCAACTTTCCCAGTTCCTGCGAGGCCAGCGCGGCCAGCTCGGTCCTCGCGGCCCGATCGCTGGGCGATTCGGTGTGTTGTTCCTGCATGACCTTCTCCTCGCGGCGGCGGCGGGCGGCTTCGGAGCCGGCCTGGCTGCGCGCGGTGTTAAGCACCACGCGCAGGAACCAGGGCTTGAGATCGCGGAGGGAAGGCAGCGTCTCGATGCGCGCCACGGCCCGGAGATAGCTCTCCGCGCAGGCCTCCTCGGCGCGCGAGTCGTCCCCCAGGACGCGCCGGGCGACGGCCAATGCCGGGCCGCGCAGGGCGTAGATCTCCCCACCCAGCCTCTCGCGCTCGCGCTCGGACATTTTCCCGGCCATGCCGCTTTCCCCAGTCAACCCGTCCCGCCTCTACCCCTGACACCGAGCCAAGGGCCGGGCTCATGCAGGAATTCCGGGGAAGATTATCGCCGGGCTCGGCCGGAAATAAAACGCAGGTTAGGCCCCCGCCGGTCAGAGCACGCTTTGCGCAACCCTGATCAACTCGCGGATGGCCGCCTCCGCGCCGGCGCCGGGCGAGAGCAGGCGCAGGGCGGGCAGCACGCGGTCCGCCGGCAGCCGGACCACGAAGGCCCTGGTGCGGTTGTCCATCACCCTGGCGCTGTGGCCGTCCCCCTCCAGCATGATCCGCAGCTCGGGGGTCTGCTGGCGGTCGCCCGCGGCGTCGACCCGCTCCGCCAGCGTCCCCAGCCGCTCCAACTCGCTGAAGACGTCGTCCTCCCACCTGTCACTGATCATTAGACACCTCCCGATACGGTCCCTCTCGCTCCCCGGGCGCTCAACGGTTGCTGATACTGCGATGCCTTCTATCGCCCCTGGCAATCACCGCGTTGTAGGCGTTTAAGGATAAGCCCGCGGCCCGCGGAGGTCAAGGGGACGCTGCCTTGAATCATCCCCAGCTCTCCTTGGCCAGAGCATTGACCCGGGGCCGTCCGGGGACTATGCTTGACTGGCGGACGGGAGCCGGAGGCGAACCCATGGACGAGAAGTACGAGCGCTGGCTGCTCAAGGCGGTCAACGAGGTCCTGCGCACGACCCGGGACTGCGCCGAGCGCCTGGGCAAGCTGGAAAAGCGCCAGGAAGGCCTCGAGGCCGCGCTGGGAAGGGTCGCGACGCCGGGCCCCGCGCCCGTCCCGGAAGCGGACGACGAACCCGGCCTGGAGCCGGAACCGATCGACGAGACCGACGCGCCCGCCGCAACGCCCGCGGCGGCGGCTGCTGCCGCGGCCACGGCGGCCGGGGGCGAGGGCTACATCAAGGTGGCCGACGACGCCGAACTGGCCGCCAGGGCCCGGGCCTCGGAGCCCACGAAGGTCATGTCCCGCGAGGGAGAGGCCGCCCCCGCCGCTCCCCAGGAGGTCGACGAGCCCCCGGAAGCTGCCCAGAAGAGCGAGGAGGAGATTCGCGCGGCCTTCAAACAGAACCCCGGCCACTGTCCGCAGTGCGGCGCGCGCCTTAAACGTGGGGCCAAAGAATGCAGGAAGTGCGGGCTGGTCCTGCCCAAGGGCGGGTCGATTCTCAAGAAGATTCTCGTAGTCTTGCTGGTGCTGCTGCTCCTCCTGGCCGGGACGGGCGTCGCCCTGCACTTCACCGGGCACCTGCCCGGGGTGCTCGGCAAGGTCCCCTGGGTCAAGGACAACATCCCCGCCTGCCTGGCGCCGCCCACTACCGAGAGCGGCCCGCCGGTGACGGAGACCGGTCCGCCGGCGACGGAGACGGCCGCGCCCACGAAATCCTGAGGGATTTCTCACGTGAAAAGTGAAGCGGGGACTATGAGCGAGGAGAAAGCGACCCCGGGAGTTCGCAAGTGCCCGGTGTGCTCCCGTGAGTTCGAGGTCGCCGAGGAAGAGTTCAGGAAGCTGGTCCGCTGCCCGGGATGCGGCGTCCTCGTCGGCGGGTCCCGGCCGCCCGGCGAGCGGGTCAGGTGGCGCCCCCCGGAAAGCATCGGAAAACGTCTTGCGACCCTGACCATGCTCGTTCTGGGCGTGAACGCGGTTCCCGTCGCGCTCTCCTTCCTCGGCACTCTGCTGGACCTTGCGCTCCCCGTTCACTCTCTTCTCATGCTGGTCCGGTTCATCGTGGAGGGCTACGTCCTGCTGATCGGGCTGCCCACCACGGTGATTGCCCTGGTGATCATGGCAGTGCTGCGCCCGAAACGGAGATGGCTCTGGGCGTCCGGCCCGGTCCTCCTCCTGGCATGCGCCGCCGGCAGTTACTGGTTGAGTTCCTCGCTGCGGAGCCGCGCGTTCCACAGGGCGGTTGCCGGTACAACCCGCCTTCGCGCACGCACCGGCGGGGGCTGCCACCGCAGGCCGGAGAAGGAAGAGACCCTTATCGAGGTAACCCGGCCCGACGAGATCCAACGAATCGTCCGGCGGATACGGGTGCAGGGCGGGTTTCCCGGGGTCAACATGGGCTGCATGTGCTGCGGGGATCCGACCCTTGAGTTCTACGAAGGCGACCGCTTGATTGCCATGGTCAGTGTGCATCACGAGAAGAATCTGCGCTGGCACGGCGGAAGCTGGAATTGCGATGCCTCGCTGACCTGGAGGAGCGCCACGTTTCTGAACAAGTGGCTGGAGGACAAGGGCGCGACCGGGGAGCAGCGGTGAACCAGGGAACACCGGTGAGCGACGAGAAGCCCAGGAAGCATCGCGGTCTGGTCGTATTCTATATCGGGATGGGCGTGGTCCTCTTGCTTTTCGCGAGTGGCTGGCTCGCCTCGGGTCCGCTGCGAGCCTGGTATTGGGAGCGGGAGGTCCGCCTCTGGATGCCTATGCAGGGGCTGACCGGCGGCGAGAACCCGCACGTCCGGCCCGTGGTCAAGCTGATTGCGGTCGGGCCGCCGGCCCGCGCGGCGGTCGAGCGGCTGTTCAGAGAGAACGACACTGCCCTCAGCATATATCTGACGGTGCAGCTGCGCGATCCGAAGAACACCTGGGCGCTGCCCGCGCTGGTCGAGCGGGTCGGGAGACGGGGGCAGTTTGATGACTTCGACCTTCTTGACACTGTCGAAGTGATCTCGAAGCGGAACTTCCACGAGGGATTGGGCAAGAAGACCTTCTCTACTACCGGAATACCCCTGACGGTTTGGGGCGCCGCGGACAAAGAGGAAGCCCGCAGGAGAATCCTCGACTGGTGGGAAGCCGAAGGCCGGGCGAAGTACGGGAGCGGGCAGTGACCTCCCGCTTTCGGCTTGCGAAGTGAATCGGACGGGCGCGTGAGCGGCCCCAGAATCCGCAATGAAGCGGGGCCTCCGCGCCAAGCCCCAAACCACTTGCCATCGGGGGGCCTTGCGGGGTAAACTATGATAATGTTGACCCCTGCGCCGGTGGACGGTTCCTTAACAGGGTGGATAACGTGAAAGCAAGACGAGGCAAGAAAGTAAGGGCCCTGGCCCTGGCCGCGCTGCTCTTCTTCCTGCTGGGCCTGCTGGCCGGCAGCGGTGACCTGGCCGGCGACGGGGCGCTCGGCGAGCTGCTTTCCGAAGCGCTTTCGGCCTCGCCGAAGGCCGCTATTTCCCGCACGGCCCCCGAACTCGATGACTTGGCGGGCGATCCTGCCGCCTCCGACGAAAGAGCGGCTGGCTCCGCCCGCTTCCCGCGAGGCGGCTTCGCCAGCCGGACCGACCGGTCGGGGTCCCGGACCGCGCGAGGCGGAACGCTTTTTCCCGGCCCAGGCACCGCGCCGCGGCTAGGCGGGGACGCGTTCTGGAAAGGCGGCGTGGAGTCGCGCCTGCCGCCGCGCTTCGGACCGGGGCGCCGGGGGGGCGAAGCCAGTCCTCCGCCGATCCTCGGCGCGCCCAACTGGCCCGGCCAGGTGCTCTTTCGCCCGGCGGGGTCGCTGAGCGAGGAGCAGCTGGCGGCTTTTGCCGCCTTCGCCGGCGCGAAGATCGATCCGCGTTCGTCCGGCTGCATCCTGACGGAGAGCTTGCCCGCGGGGGTCTCCGAGAAGGACTGGGCCGCGTTCATGAAGTCCGAGGGTCTGGCCCGGGCGGCCTACCCCAACTTCCGCTGCTGGCCGGCCTGGGACCCCAACGACCCCCAGCTGGGCGTGCAGTGGCACGTCACCACCGTGCGCCTCAAGCAGGCCTGGGACATCACCCAGGGCCACGCCTCGCTGATCATCGCGGTCTGCGACACGGGCATGGACACCGACCATCCGGACCTGGCCGCCAAGATCATCGCCGGGCGCAATACGGCCGACGACCCCGAGACCGCGGACGTGGAGGACATCAACGGGCACGGCACCGCGGTGTCCGGCATGGCCGCGGCGGTGACCGACAACGGCCTGCAGCTCGCCGGGGCGTGCCCCACCTGCCAGATAATGCCCATCAAGATATCCAACCTGGCCGACGGAGAGGCCACCCTGGCCGACATGATCGACGGCATCGCCTGGGCGCGGGGGAACGGGGCGCACGTCATCAACTGCTCCTACAACGGCCCCCCGGACACCGACTTCTACGACGCCATGGACGACGAGGGCCTGCTCTGCGACGCCGACGGCGCGGTGCTGGTCATGGCCGCGGGCAACGACAACATGGACATGGGCGCGGACAAGCCCTGGGACAAGATCCTGTGGATCGGCTCGACCGACAACGCCGACGCCAAGAGCGGCTTCAGCCAGTACGGCGACGCCCTGGACCTGGTCGCCCCGGGCACGCTGGTCTACGTGAGCTACATGGGCGGCACCAGCGGCACGGCCAGCGGGACCAGCTTCGCCTCACCGCTGGTCGCCGGGGTGCTGGGCCTGATGTACTCGGGCTCCTCCTTCTCGCTGACCCCCGCGGAGTACCGCACGGCGCTGTACGCCACCTGCGTGGACCTGGGCGCGGCCGGCAAGGACACCACCTTCGGCTGGGGGCGGTTGGACGCCCTGGACGCGGTGACCGGGGTGGCCACGCCCACGGCCTCGGCCTCGGCCAGCCCGACCAGCGGGCAGGCTCCCCTGAAGGTCACCTTCACGGGCTCCAGCAACATGGACGGCATCAAGGCCCTGACCTACACCTGGGACTTCGGCGACGCCACGGCCGGCGCGGGCAATAACACCAGCCACACCTACACCCAGGTGGGCACCTACACGGCCACGCTCACCGTGGACGACGGCGGGGGGCTGTCGGACACCGACACCGTGCAGATCACCGTGGGCTTCGGGAACCTGCCCGACGACATGTTCCTGTGGCGCGGGCAGACCGTGGACCACACCTTCGCGCCCGTCGGCGGGGCCGCGCCGCCCACGGTAACTCTGGTAGGCGGCACGCTGCCCCCCGGCCTGGCCCTGGCCGCCAACCGCCTGAGCGGCGCGGTCACGGCGCGCGGCGAGTGGACCGCCACGCTGCAGATCGACGACGGGGTCAACCCCGCGGTCAACCAGACGCTCCACTTCCGGGTCACCCTTCCCGGCTTCGGCAGGTTCCGCAAGCACAGATGGCGCTGAGAACCCGCCTCGCGCGCCCCGCCGCCGCCGCGGCGCTGGGCCTGGCGCTGCTCCTCTCCGCCGCGGCCGGAGGCGAGCGCGACGACGACGGCCTCTTCGGAAAGCCGCCGCCGACGCCGGCGCCTCCCCAGCCTGGACCCCGGCCGCGCCCGCTGCCCCCAGCCGAAATCGACGTAGAGCCACCTGCGCTCCCCCCCCGGCGCGCACAGGATCCCGGCCTGCGGCGGCGCTGGATGCTCAGCCTGGACTTCGACTACCGCCGCAGGAAGCTGCGCCCCGTCAAGGTCGACGACGAGTTCCACGACTTCGTGGGCAACGTGCACTTCGACGAGCGGTTGGACCTCGGCCTTTACTCCAGCGGCGACCTCTTCCAGATCGCCACGCTGGGGCTGACCCTGCACTGGTACGCGCTGGAGAAGCTGGACATTTACGCGAGCCTGCGCCGGCCGGTTTACGGCAAGGGACAGCACCGGGAAATCGAGTACGACGGCGCGCCCATAGCCTCCCCCCGGCTGGAGCTGGACCACGGCGCCAGCCTGGAGGTGGCCGCGGGGTTCGAGTGGGAAGCCCTGCGAATTTCCAACGGCCCCCTCAAGAACTTCGGCCTGACCCTGGCCGGCGAGGCCCGCGTCGGCTGGGCCGACGACATCAAGAGCCCCAACCAGGACACCGAGTTCGACATCGACGGCAACGACGAGATCGAGTACGACGCCGACTGGCAGGCCTTCGACACCGAACTGCGCGTCTTCCGCTTCTTCCCGCACACCAGGGAAGGCAGCCTGACCGTCTACGCGGGCGCCGGGGCCTCCTTCATGTTCTACCACGAGGAGTGGGACGGCGAGTTCGAGAACGGGGACGAGACCGAGAAGCTGGTCTTCGACTATCGCGAGGAACACGCCGCCTTCGGCTCCTTCGGAATGCGCGCGGAGAAGGGCCGCCTGAGGGTCGAGGTCGGCGCCCGTTACGGTGGCGAATCCCTGCTGCACGTCTCTGCCGGCTGGAAGTTCTAGCTCATGCCCGAAGCCCCGCAGCCCAAGGGCCGCCCCGCGCTGGTCGCGGCGGTGCTGCTGGCCTGCCTGGCGCTGGGCATCGGGGTCGGGGCGCTGGTTCACACGCAGCGGGAGTCGCGCCTCCGCGCCGGGACCCAGGCGCGCATCGCCGAGCTGGAGGCCAAGATCGAGGCGCTGCGCTCCAAGCGCAGGAAGCGGTTCACGCTGGCCGACCAACTGAAACGCGCCGCGAGGGAGCGCGCCGACGTGTCCGCGGGGCACCGCGAGGGCTACCAGCAGATGGTCAGGGAGCTGCGCACGGTGAGCGGCGCGGACGAGGAGTCGTGGAAGAAGGCCGAGGAGGTCCTCTCGGCCCACTTCGCGCCGATGGAGAAGGCCCTGGCCGCCTTCGAGAGCTCCCCCGGCTGGCGCCGGCCGGAGGTCCGCAAAGTAGTCGCGCCCAACGTCGAGCGCACCCTCGGGGATCTGCGCGCGGCATTGGGAGAAGAAGCCTGGAAGAAGTTCGACGCCTGGCGCCGGCCGAAGCCGGGCACCGCCGCGGTATGGCGGCAGGCCCGTTACATCTACTTCCTGCGGCCCGCGGAGTACGTCGAGGCCGAAGCCGCCGCCTCGGCCGCGGTGCGCTGGAACCTGACCGCCGCGGGCCGCCGCAAGCTGGTCGATGCGCTGAAGCTGCCCCGCGCCGAGGAGGACGAACTGGGCGCGGTGCTCCGCGACCACTTCAACCGCTACTCCGCGGCGGTGGGCGGACTGGGGGTGGGCGGTCGCCGGCCGGCCGACGCCGACGAGAAGATCGCGGCGGCGGTGAAGCTCACCGAGGAGAAGCTGCGCAAGCTGCTGGCCAGCGGGAAGTTCAAGATATACGAGAAGTGGAAGACCTCGCCGGAGAACAACGCGCGGCGCTATTTCACCACCGCGCCGGAAGTCGAGGTCAAGGGCGGCGAGTAACCGGGGCGCGCGTCAACCGCTCCTCTCCCGCGGCAATCTGAACAGGTAGTAGTAGCCCAGCCCGGCGAACTCGCGGACGATCCCGTAGGGCTCCTTGCGCAGGCGCCGGGTCTGCCGGCAGGGCACGGTGCGCGCGCGGCCCAGCCCCGCGCGGTCGGCAGCCAGGCGCAGCCGGGGCAGGTGGTAGTAGTGGCTGACCAAGAGCACCCGGTCCCAGCCGCGCTCCTCAGCAAGGCGCCGGGCGTTGACGACAGTCGCCCAGGAGTTGACCCCCTGCTCGTCGACGATGATGTCCTCGTCGGGCACGCCGCACTCCAGCGCCAGCCGGCGGCAGGCTTGCGGCTCGGAGACGGTCAGGCCGTCCGCGTAACGGTCGACGCCCCCGCTCATCACCAGCTTGCTTACTACTCCACGTTTGTAGAGCCGGACGGCGGTCATGGTCCGGTCACGCAGCGCGAGCGACGGAGTGCCGTCGCGATACGCCTTGGAGCCCAGCACCACCGCGCAGTCCGCCGGCCGGGCGTAGTCGGTGGGCCCGTAGGTGAAGATAAGCCCCAGGAGCGCGACCGGCACCATGATCCCGGCCAGTCCGAGGTCGACCAGCAGCCGCAGGCGGGGGCGCGTCTCGATTCCGTCATCCGGGCGGCCGGTCCGCCATATGCGCAGCCCCGAGGCGGCCAGCACCGCGGCCACCAGCACGCTGAAGGGGACCACCGCCGGCGTGCGTATCTCGCCGGTGAACAGCAGCCTCCAGAACCAGCAGGCGTCGATGACCGCGAAGAGGCCAAAGAGGACAGCCAGTCCCGCGGCGGCGACGCGCAGCCGCGCTCTCCTGGCCAGCAGGCTTTCGGGCAGCAAGAGTCCCGCGGCCAGGAAGACGGCCGGGAGCCGCCAGAGCGGCCCCAGCAGCTTCACCGAACGGATCCAGAAGTGGTCCATGGCGAAGCCGGGCCACAGAATCTCGCCGACGGCGTTGAAGCTGACAAATCCGGCCAGCAGCCACCCGGCCGGCCGCGCCAAGCGCAGGATGTGTTTCAAAGCGCGAACCCTCCCCGTGATGTATTTCCCGGCGGGGGAGAAGCCCTTCTGGAATTTCCGGGGATTATGCCGGCGCGTAGCCCTTCAGGGCCTCGGCGGTGCCCAGGCTGGATATCCTGACGCCCTCCAGCGTGCGCTTGACCAGGCCCGCCAGGATCTTGCCGGGGCCCAACTCCAGGAACTCGTCGGCGCCCAGCGCCCGCATGGTCTCCAGCGTCTTGACCCACTGGACCGAACCGGTGACCTGCTCGACCAGCGCCCTCCTGATATCGGGCGGGTCGCTCACCGCCTCGCCGGTCACGTTGGCGATGACCGGCCAGCGCGGGCGGCGGATGTCGGCCTCCTCTATCTCGGGGGCCAGCTTGTCGGCGGCCGCCTGCATCAGCGGGGAGTGAAACGCGCCGCTGACCTTGAGGGGAATCGCGCGCCTGGCGCCGGCGGCCTTGGCGAGTTCGCAGGCCTTCTCCACCGCGCCGGGCTCGCCGCTGATCACCGTCTGCTTGGGGCTGTTGAAGTTGGCGGCCACGACGACGCCGGAACTCCCGGCCTCCTCGACGCAGGCCGTGACTCCTTCGGCCCCCAGGCCGATGATCGAGGCCATGGTCCCGGGAGACGCCGCGCAGCACTCGGCCATGAACTTGCCGCGCAGGGTGACCAGGCGCAGGGCATCGGTGAAGGTCATCGCCCCCGCCGCGGCCAGCGCGGCGTACTCCCCCAGGCTCAGGCCGGCCACGGCCGCGGGCTTCAGCTTGCCGTGGGCCTTCTCGAAGGCGGTGAAGGCGGCGATGTCGGCCAGGACGATGGCCGGCTGGCTGAGGGCGGTGTCCTTGAGCTTCTCTTCGGGGCCGTTGGCGACGACCTCGGAGATCGCCAGTCCGGCGGCTCCGTCGGCCACCTTGAAGAGCTCGGCGACCGCCGGGAACCCGGCGGCTAGGTCCGTCGCCATGCCCACGTACTGGGCGCCCTGTCCGGGAAAGAGGATCGCGCGGGTCATCCGGCTACCAGTCGAGGAACGCCGAGCCCCAGGTGAAGCCCGCGCCAAAGACCACCAGCAGCACCTGGTCGCCGTCCTTGATGCGCCCGGTGCGAACGGCCTCGTCCAGGGCGATGGCCACGCTGGCCCCCGAGGTGTTGCCGTACTTCTCGAGGTTGCAGAAGAACTGCTCCTGGCACATGTCCAGCCGGTCGATGGCCGCCTGGATGATGCGCTGGTTGACCTGGTGGGGCACCACCAGGCTGATGTCCTCGGGCTTGATGCCCCGCCGCTCGGTGGCGCCCTTGATCAGTGTGACAATCTTGGTGACCGCGAACTTGAAGACCGCGCGGCCGTTCATCTTGATGTAGTGCAGCCGCTCGGCAACGGTCCGTTCGCTGGCCGGCAGCGCCGAGCCGCCGGCGGGCAGGTTGAGGTCGTCGCCGCCCGAGCCGTCGGCGCCGAGCACGAAGTCCCCCAGGCGGTGACCGTCCTCCTGGCCCGAGAGCACCGCCGCGCCGGCCCCGTCGCCGAAGAGCACGCAGGTGGAGCGGTCCTGGTAATCGGTGAACCGGCTGAGGGCCTCGGCGGCCACCACCAGCACGCGCTGCGCCTGGCCCGAGGCGATCAGCCCGGCCGCGTGGCCCAGCCCGGCCACGAAGCCGCTGCAGGCCGCGGAGATGTCCACCGCCGAAGCGTTGGCCGCCCCCAGCTTGTGCTGCAGCAGGCAGGCCGCCGGGGGCACCAGCCGGTCCGCGGTGAAGGTGCAGACCGTGATGTGGTCGATGTCCCCGGCCGAGAGCCCGGCGGTCTCCAGCGCGCGTTTGCTGGCGGCCAGGGCCATGTCGCTGACACCCTGGCCCTCGGCCATGATCCGCCGCTCGCGGATGCCCGTGCGGCTGACGATCCACTCGTCGGAGGTGTTCACCAGCTTCTCGAAGTCGGCGTTGGTCACGACTTTCTCGGGGACGTAGGCCCCGGTGCTCAGCAGGCGGACGCTGGCGCTCAAGCTGCTTTCCCCAATCTCTTCTACCTCGCGGGACCGGCCGTCCCGCTGAGGCTGCCGACGATGGCCTGGTTGAGCTCGCTGATCACGCTCTCCCGGGCCACGCGTACGGCGTTGCTGACCGCCACCGCGTCGCTGCGACCGTGGCCGATGATCACGATGCCCTTGACCCCCAAGAGCGGCGCCCCGCCGTAGGTGGCGTAGTCCGCGCGCTTCTTGACGGTCTTGAAGGCCTTGTAGCAGAGCGCCGCGCCGAACTTGGCGAAGGGCCCGCGGCCCAGCTCTTCACGAAGCAGCTGCAGGAACATGGCGGCCACTCCCTCGCAGCTCTTCAGCACCGCGTTGCCCACGAACCCGTCGCAGACCACCACCGCGCAGCTCCCCCGAAAGATGTCGCCGCCCTCGACGTTGCCCGCGAAGTTGATGGGCAGCTCCTCGAGCAGCGCGTAAGTCTTGCGCAGGAAGTCGTTGCCCTTGCCGTGCTCGCCGCCGACGTTGAGCAGCCCCACCTGGGGGTTCCTGCGACCCAGGACCTGCTCGGCGTAGCGCGAAGCCATCAGCCCGTAAACCGCCAGGTGCCGGGGCTGGGGCTTGGTGTTGGCGCCCGCGTCGATGACCACGCAGGGCCCGCTCAGGGTAGGCATGGGCACGGCGATGCCCGCGCGGGGCACGCCCTTGAGGGTCCCCAGCCGGAACTTGGTCACCCCCACGGTCGCCGCGGTGTTGCCCACCGCCACCAGGGCGTCGGCCCGGCCGTCCCTGAGGGCCTCCACCGCGCGGACCAGCGAGGAGTCGGGCTTCCTGCGCAGGCTGGTCAGCTTGTCGTCCATCTCGATGACCTGCGAGGCGTGCAGGATGTCCACGCGCGCGCGTTTCCGGCGGGTGGCCTTGTGCTTGTCGAGGGAGGCCTCAATGGCGATCTGGTCGCCGACCAACAGGACCCCGACGTCGCGGTGCTTCTTGAGCGCCGCCAGCGCCCCGGCCACTATCTCAGCCGGACCGCGGTCCGAGCCCATGACGTCGACGGCGATGCGCATCACTGGCGGTGGTTAGGTTCCCGGCTTGGGCTGAAGCATCTGCGTGCCCTTGTAATAGCCGCAGTTGCCGCAGATCTCGTGGGGACGCTTGTTGGCGCTGCAGCGCGGGCAGACCGACGTGCCCGCGGCCTTGAGGCCGTGGTGCGAGCGGTGCTTGCCCTTGCGCGCGTGGCTCCAGCGTCTCTTGGGAAGGGCCATTTCTGTCTCCGTGATTCCCGAACCGCGAAAAGACCGCCGCCGTTTACGCCGGCGGCGGGCTTGGACAAGTGCCCGATGATTATCGCGGCCGGAACGCGGGAAGTCAAGGGCTTCCGGGCTTGAATCATCCCCAGTCCTGTAAGGAAAACCGGGGATGATTCAGCGCGGCGGCCCCCTTGACCTCCGCCGGCCACGGGCTAGACTGGCGGATGTCATGCAATCGAAGAGCGTCAAACGGTTCGCCCTGATCGCCCTGCACCTGGTCGTGCCGGTGCTCATCATCGGCTGGCTGGCGCTGTCCGGGGAGAAGCTGATTTCCGGCACGGTCCCCGACTGGACGGTCCTGAAGGACACCCGCTGGACGAAGCTGGAGGCGGACCTGGAACTCCGCGAGGTCGAGCTCAACTGGAAGCGGGCCGAGAAGAAGTCCCACGCGCTGCTGAAGGTGCGCCTGACCGCGGTGCGCTTCAGCCCCCTGATATTCGGCGCCGAGGCGGCCTTCAACCCCGTGGAGGGCGGCAAGTCGCTCGCCGAAATCGCCGACGAGAAGAAGGTGCCGGTGGTCGCCAACGGCGGTTACTTCGGGAAGAAGAACGAGCCGGTAACTCTATTGATCTCCGGCGGCAAGCTGCTCCGCAAGCCCTTCGAGACGCTGCCCTACTCCGGGGTCTTCGCCCTGGACGTGAAGGGCAAGGCCACGGTCCGGCCGCTCAAGGGTGTGAAGCCGCCCTACGCGGGAATCGACTTCGCCGTGCAGAACTCCCCGCTGCTGGTCTACAAGTGGAAAGTGGTCCTGCGTGGAAAGAAGAAGCCCATGGGGCGCCGCTACCGGCGCACGGCGATCGGGGTCGACGCGAAGGGGCGCGTCGTGCTGCTGGTCGCCGACACCCGCCTGAATTTTGAGGAGTTGGCCGTCATTCTCAACACCCACGAGAAGCTGGGCGGCTTCGGCCTGCGCGACGCCGTCAACCTCGACGGGGGGCCTAGCTCGGGAATGGCCGTGAGTCACGAGAAGGCCAAGAGACACGTGAAGCCCGGACGGGTCATCCCCTACGTTATCATGGTCCGCAAGCGCGCTAAGTCGCTGGTCCCCGAGAAGAAGAAGGCGCCGGAGAAACCGGAGAAGCCCAAGGGCGAGTTCGTGCCTCCCACCGCGCTGCCCGAGGCCAAGTAGATGCCCGCCCGCTTCCCTTCCGCCCTGCTGCTCGCGGCGCTCCTGGGTGCTGGCGGGGGCGGAATCCGGGCCGGAGAGCCCGTCACGCCCGGGAAGAAGCCCGTCAAGCGAGTCGTCTGGAAAGCCCTGGAGAAGAAGGGCTACATCTTCACCGATCCCAAGTCAGGCAAGTACAGCAGGGTGGAGGAATACCTCAAGCTGTTGGCGGCGGCGGTCGAGAAACAGCCGCTCCTGCCCCCTTCCGGCCAGATGCGCGGGCGGTTGGACCGTGCGGGGCTCTCCGCGCTGGCCCTGCTCACTTATCTGGGGGCCGGTTACACCCAGCGCGCCGGAAGGTTCCGCGACAAGGTGTCCAGGCTGGCCGAGTCCCTCGCCAAGGTGCAGAAGAAGGACGGGCGCTTTTCCGACGACCTGGCCGACCATGCCCTGGCCTGCCTGGCGATGTCCGAAAACTGGGGGATGACCCGCACCCACGGGCAGGAACAAGCCAGGAAGGCGCTGGCCTTTCTAGTCAGCCAGCAGCTCTCCGACGGCGGCTTCCCCGCCAGATCCGGCGGGAAGAAGGCCGACGACCTGGCGACGGTGTTCGCGGCGCTGGCACTCAGGAGCGCCCAAGTCTGCGACGTCGGCACAACGAAGAGGAAGTTTCCCAAGTTGCTGACCGATGAGCAGAGGAAGAAGCTCATCGCGTCCGTAACAAAGTGGCTCCGCGCGCGGCCCGACAAGAAGACCGGCAGGGTCATCGGGCCAGACGGCAAGCTGGACGCGGCCGTGACCGCTGGCGTGGCCATGGCGTTGCTGCTCATGGGCGCCAAGCGCGACGACGCCCAGGTCAAGCAGATGATGAGAGTCCTGCTCGCCAACTTGCCTTCGGAGGACAAGCCCGACTTCCTGTACTGGCACTTCGGACAGATGGCCTGCTTCTTCGTCGGCGGCGAGACCTGGAAGAAATGGAACGTGGCCTGCAAGAAAGCGCTGCTGGATCACGTTTACGTGCGCGCGGAGGGAAGCGACGCAGACACGGTGAAGGAAGTCCGCAAGCGCATTCCCGGCATCATCAAGCGCATGGGCGCCGACGACTTCAAGACCCGCGAAGCCGCCAGCCGGGAGGCCGGGCAATTGCCGATGGCAGCCGTCGGGCTGCTGGTGCGCCACCTGAAACACAAGGATGCGGAAGTGGCTCAGCGGGTCAGGCGTGCGCTCGACCATCTGCTGACGCTCAAGTGCAGTGACCTCTACTACCTGTCTATATCCACGTTGACCATGGAGGTCTATTACAGGTACCTGCCGATATACAGCAAGTAGCGCCCCCGAGGAGACCCGCTTACAGAGAAGTTGACCCCGCCGGCGGAATGCCGGGGATTCCGTGAACCGGAGCGTCCCCTCCCCCGTTACCTGATGCAGGACCATGCAGCGGAGGGGCGAATATGTACCGGCGGGCCGCAACACTGGCTGTTTGGGCCGCTCTGGCCGCGATTTCGGCACAGGGCGCCGCGCCGGCCCGCTGGCAGGCGCTGGAGCGCAAGGGCGCGCTGGCGCTTCCCGCGAGCGTGAGCCTCGTCGAAGTGCAACTCTCACATCTGGCCGAAGAGCGCAAGGCCGGGCGGATCAAGGCCTCCGGGCAGATGCGCGGGCGGCTCGACGATGACGGGCTCAAGGCCCTTACTCTGCTGGCTTACCTGGGGGCCGGCTACACTTGCAAGCACCCCACCAAGCACAGGGCGCTCGTTGCCGGACTGGCCTCCGAACTCGCCAAGCTGCAGAAGAAGGACGGGCGCTTCTCGGACGATATTCTCACTCACGCGCTGGTCTGCCTGGCCCTGTGCGAAAGTCATGCCATGGACAAGGGCAAGGTCGATGCGGCTCAAAAGGGCATCAAATTCCTGCGCGCCCGGCAGCTTCCGAACGGGGGAATCCCGGCCCGCGTCGGAGGCCGGAAGGCTGACAACCTGACCACCATCTTCGCGATCATGGCCGGCAAGAGCGCCAAGCTCGGCGGGCTCAAGGTCAATATGGGAATCTTCCGGGGCCTGCACAAGTGGCTCCGCGCGCGCCCCGACAAGAAGACCGGCAAGGTCCTGGGGCCCGATGGCAAACCGGACATGGCCGTCTTCGCCGGGGTGGCCATGAGCCTGATGCTCATGGGCATCAGGTGCGAGGACCCGCAGGTCGCCAGGATGATCAAGGCAGTGGCCGCCGCGCCGCCCTCGCACGGGAAGCCCGACTTCCTGTACTGGTACTTCGGCACGATGGTTTGCTTCAATGCCGGCGGTGACGTCTGGAAGGGATGGAACAAGGCGAACATTAACGCCCTGCTCGACTACGCTTACGCGCGTTTCGGCGGCGAGGGGGACAAGCCCCCGAAAGAATTGGCCGGCAGGATCCCCGGCATCGTCAAGCGCATGGGCAGCGATTCCTGGGCGGTCCGCGCCGGTGCCAGCAGGGAAGCCCTGGCCATGCCCCACTCCGCGCTGAAGCTGTTCCTGCCGCACCTCAAGCACAAGGACATGGAAGTCGTCCTGCGCGTCGAAGAGGTGGTCGGGGACATGCTGACCAGCAAGACCGGCGATCCCTATTACCGGGCGATATCCTCGCTGACCCTGGAGATCTATTACAGATACCTGCCGATATACCACAGCTTAGCGCCGGCGTACAAGGACGGCGGCAACGTGGGTCCAATGTGCAGGCGCGGGTGACGGCTGCGGAAGCTAGTCCGCTTCTTTCGGCCGGCTGCGGGCCCTGCCGGCGGCCATGACGGCGCCGGCGGCGACCAGTCCGAGGACGAAGGCGGCCAGAGACCAGCCGACGGTGGCGTCGAACCGCGCCGGCCAGAGGTTGGCCGCCTCCGGGAGGCTGTCCGCCGCGGCGTAGTCCTTGAAGGGCCACAGCGTCCACAGCGACCCGGCGATCAGCCCTATCAGGAACCCCATGGTCCGGGAGTGAAAGCGCTTCAGGAGCCAGGCCAGGAGCCGCGTGAAGGCCGCCAGCCCGACGACGGCCCCCGCGCAGAAGGCGGCCAGCAGGCCCACCGCCGTCAGCGGGAACTCCCGCAGCGAGAACCCGCCGACGGCCCACGAGTTCAGGGAGTCCAGCGCGTCGATGACGTGCCCGTACTGTCCCAGGACCAGCAGCAGGAACGAACCGCTGATTCCCGGAAGTATCATCGCGGAGATCGCCAGGACGGCGCAGAGGAACATCACCGGGCAGCTGGCGCTCCCGCCCCCGCCCATATTGAGAAAGCTTATTCCCACCACCAGGGCGGCGCCGCTCAGGGCCAGCCCCGCCTCGGCCGGACCCCGGCGCTTCATCAGTCGGTAGGGCACGGCCATCGACGGCAGCAGCAACCCCGCGAAGAAGGCCAGGGTCGGCGCGGGATGCTCGCGCAGGAGATACTTGATGGGGCTCGAGGCGGCCACTATGGCCACGACCGCCCCGGCGGCCAGCACCAGCAGGAAGGTGCCGTCGATCCGCCGCCACTCCTCTCGGAAGAGCTTGCGGCCCGAGGCGCTGAAGAGCCCCGACGCCCGGCGCAGCGTGAGAAGGTTCACCGAACGGATGCCGTCCACCAGCCGCTGGTATACGCCCAGGAGCAGCGCGAAGGTCCCGCCGCTGACCCCGGGGATGATGTTGGCGATGCCTATCAGCCGGCCCTTGGCAAAGACCAGCGACCCGGCCAGCACCGTGAGCCTACCCGCCGGCCGCGACCAGCACGTCCGCCCCGGGCAGCGGCCCGTTGTCGGTGATCAGCTTGGGGACCACGTCGATGCTGTCCGCCCGGGCGGCGAACTCGATGTCGGCCTCCAGGCCCAGGCGCGAGACGTTGCGCCCCCCGAAGGCCAGGGTCATGGCCTCGCGCTCGCGCCCCTTCCACCTGGCGGCCACGCTGAGCACCGCCTGGGCGCCGTCGTCGAACTCCCAGTCTTCCCCTCCCGCGCCGAGACGTTCCAACAGCAGCCCGGCGGCGAGCATGTCCTCCAGCGAGGCGGAGAGCTCGGTGCCGGCGCAGACCAGGGCCAGCTCCTCGTCCTGGCGGCGGGACTCGACGGTCAGCAGCTCGACCAGCGCCCCCAGGTTGACCAGCGCCCCGAAGTAGATGGGGTCGGCCTCGGTCACCCGGCTGAGCGCCTCGATGCCGTTGGTGGTCGAAAAGAGCACGATCTTGCCGCCGACGGCTTCGGGGGTGAACTCCTCCGGGCTGTTGCCCAGGTCGAAGCCCGGCGCGGCCAGCCCGCCGCGCTCGCCGGCCATCAGGCAGCGCGCGGCCTGCTCGTGAGGAAGCCCGGCCCTGAAGGCGCGCATCTCATCGATGTCCGCAAAGGGCACCAGGCACTCGGCGCCGGCGGCCAGCGCCGTCGCCGCGGTGGTCGAGGCCCGCAGCACGTCGAAGACCACCGCGGTGCGCCCGGCCAGCCCCCCGTCCGGGACCATGTTGCGATGCAGGTAAACCTCGGCGTAGCGCATCGGCACTCCCCTGCTGCCTGCCCGGCGGTCATTGTCACCGGCGGCGGACGTATGTCAACGCTGTGGGGAGCCGAATTGACGGGTTGCGGTCAGTCCGCCCGGCACCATATGGGGCTCGACCAGGCCGCCTGGCCGTTCTTCTGCAGCACCTTGACCATGTACCAGTCCTTCTCGCCGGGGTCGGGATCGGTCCAGTCGATATCGACATCGGTCTCGGAGGCGGCCACGGCCCCGCCCAGGCGGACGCGCGGCGCGCTGAAGACCTCGCTGATCGCCGCCCACCGGTCGCGCTCCAGGAGCTCGCCCAGCGGCGCGGCCAGCCGACAAGCGTGGGTTTGGCCCTTCCAGACCGCCTGGGCCTCGACCTCCACGCGCGCGGCCGCGTCGCCGGCCACGCGCAGCCCCAGCCCACTCGTCGGCCGGGAGTTCCCCCTCGCCGTGAAGGCTTCGAAGCTGACTTCGCCCTCTGAAACGTCGAGAACCCGGTTGAGCTTCTCGACCGAGCCGCCGCCTCCCGCGAAGCACGGATAAACGCCGGCGATGCTCCCGCCCTTCACCGCCGCGCGGAACTTCCAGTCGGTGACCTCATCTGAGGTCATTGCTCCCCAGCCGAAGTCAATGCGGACGGTGAAGCTCTCGTCGTCGCTTCCCGGAGGAGGCGCGGGGATGCTGTGGACAACCTGCCCGTTCTTGATGACCCGCACGTAGTCCAGCGCGCCGAGGGCCTTGACCCGGCAACTGAGCTCACGCGGCGTACCGGCGTCGAGGACGTCGCCCATCATTCCGCCGGCCATGCGCACGTCGAGCTCGATGCGGTCGCCGCTGACGGCGTAAGTGTGGCGCGCTCTCAAGGCGTCAAAGACCGACTCGCGGCTAATCTCCGGGGCCCAGACGCCGGCCAGGCCCTCGCCGTAACTGGCCGGGTGCCCCCAGTGGTTGTCGGTGGAGCCCAGCACCCCGGCGACGCGCCCGCGGCCCAGCGCGGCAATGAGCGTCTGCGAGCGCTCCGTGCCTCCCATGGAATGCCGCAGCATGGCCTCATTGAATTCCGGCTCGATGGAGCAGCCGTGCTCGCTGAAACCCTCGACCACCGGCGAGAGCTCCGCGTCGAGCGCCGCCCAGTCCGCGCCGCGCCAGCCGGCCCGGTAGGCGAAGTGGTGGGGAATCATGATCGCCCCGCGCGCGCGGACGAACTCCTGCAACTCGCCCAGTGACCCCGCCGCGCAGACTTCCCCCTCACCGCCCGGGAAGATCACGTGGTAGTCGCCGAACTCGCTCGAATGCCACTCGAAGCCCAGAAAGGCCGCGAAGCGGCCGGGGTCGTTCTCGGCCTCCGCCTTCTCCTTTACGTTCGGCCAGTTCTCGCGGACCAGCCCGAAGCCCGCCCTGTGGAACTCGACTGTTCTCGGATCGTTGGCGGGCATGTCGTGCCACAGGCCGTGGGGCGTAAAGCAGTAGATGTCGAGCAGGACGCCTTTGGCGATCTGGTAAGAGCGCGTCAGGCTTCCCACTCCGTAGCCGATGGCGTTGTGGTTGTGGAGGTCCGCCCAGAGCGGCCGGTCAAGCATCGGCGACGCCCTCGCGGGCGGCGGGATTGGGGGGCACGACCAGCGGATTGCTCCAGGCCCGGCGGCCGTCCATGTCCTGGACCACCAGGCGCACGTACTCGGCCCCCCCCTTCACGGGGTGTTCCATCTCGGTCACGTCCAGCTCGTCTTTCGGCACCCGGTAACACGTCCCACACCAACCGTTGGAGACGAACCATATTTCCCGGGACTCACTGAAGCGCGCCAATGCGCGCCAGCCCGCGGGCGCTTCGGGGTCCGCCACGAGTCGAAAGTCCTCGATTGACGGCCCCGTCGAGCTGTAGCAGCGTCCGGCGGCCAGCGCGGCGGTGAAGGCTTCGGCGCTCTTCTCCTCGGCGCGGACCATGCTCCACGCCTGGCAGAAGTCGCCCGCGAAGAAGTCGGCCGGCTGGGGATGGTGGCAGTCGTCGGTGGCGATGACCGGGAGCAGTCGCCCCGCGGCTAAGAGTTCGTCCCATAATGATTCGCTGGACGGCTTGGCGTGGCGCAGGCAGGTGGCGTTCCAGACCTCGATGCCGGCCAGGCCGTCGAGCTCGGCGACGTCGCCCCAGCTCAGCCCGCACCAGGGCGGGTGGGCCACGTAGACCAGCGCCCCGGCCGCGCGGGCCGCGTCGATGGTCTGCTGCACGCCCATTTCCTGGGCGGGGACCGTCTCGGGCAGGTTCACGGCCACCAGGTGGTATCTGATGCCCCGGTTGCCGGTCGGGTGCATCTCCTGGCCGGGGAGCACCAGCAGTTGGTCGTCGGAGAGGCCGGTGACGTCGGTGCGCGCGTTGTGGTCGGTGATGGCCAGGACGTCGTAGCCGGCGCGGCGGTACTCGGCGACGGTCTGGGCCGGCGGCCAGTAGCCGTCGCTTTCGGTGGTGTGGGTGTGCAGGTTGGCGCGCAGCCAGACGCCGTCGCAGGTGAAGGGATTTTCGATGTCCATGAGGCTCCCGGGTTGGCGGTCTCTTGTCGCGGGAACCGGTTTTAGCTCCGGCCCGCGCGCCAATCAAGCGCTAAACCCGGCCGGCCCTCGGACCTGGAGCGCGGCTTAGCAGGCCGTTGAAAAATGGGGCGCCGTGACGGCAGGCGCTCGCCCAGCGATGCGAATCCCGAGAACGAAGCAGCGCGACGGGACCGCCTGCCGCCCTTCG
>CBDUSI010000021.1:0-46588 GCA_965370045.1 uncultured bacterium
AGACGACCTTGATTACCGCGCACAATCGTGACGGCAAGTACTTGCGGCAGGTGTTCCCCGGTCCGGCGAATCTGCCGCCGGAGAAGCGCAAGGGCTGGCCGAGGATAAAGCTGTCGGACGATGAGGAAGTCCCGGTTGTCTTTCACCAGTTGTCTCGCAGCACATATCCGGGCGCTGTTTTCGGGGCGCGTGTGTTCCCGGTCGTGACCAGGGACGGTCGTTTGATCGTACTCAGTGCCCTCTACAGCGGCGGCGGGATAAAGCACCCGGACGTGAGAGGGCGCCGGCTGTTGATCCTGGGCACGGACGGCAGTGTACCGGCGAACTACCTGGGACCCGTTGTTGAACCGGGCAAACTTCACGGCTTTGGCCATCTGGCGCTGTCGCCCGATGAAAAGCATGTCTATATTGCCGGACTCTTCGAACGAGAGAAGAGAGGACTGTGTCAGGTTGTCTGGCGCATGCCGCTGGATGGCTCAAAGCCGGCAGAGGTATTCACCGGCAAGCTCTATCAGGCGGGAAAGGGAAGCAAGGGCCTTAACGACCCTCAGGGACTGGCTGTCGACAAGCAGGGCAACCTCTACGTCGCGGATTACGGCAACCATCGCATCGCGATCTTCAAGCCGGACGGGACATTTCTGGAAGAGATCCCTGTCAAGTTCCCGGACCAGGTCAAGGTGAGCAAGAAGACAGGAAGTGTCTATGTGTTGTGCATAAAGGAACGCAAGAGACCGTTCACCGGATCCAGCTGGGGGCACTGGTTTAACCCGAACAACTGGCGGGCCGAGAAGATCGTGAAGTTCGGCGGCCTCAGGGACAAGACCCGGAAAGCGGTCTTCTCCAACCCCGATTCGTTTCCTCATGGCGGGGCGGCCATTCTGGCGCTCGACGATTCGGGCGACAAGCCCATCCTGTGGTACAACGTCACCGGTCGCGGCTTTCGCCAGGACGTGCTCAAGATCGTTGATCGCGGGGGGGAGCTGGAATCGCTGGGCGGCCCCATCTTCAGCGGCATCAAGAAGAACGCGGTGCTGCCCTTCGTCGGTGCCGTTGCCACGCACGGGAATCGGCTCCTCGTCCGGCACTCGGCCATCTCCTGGCACTTCGGCAGGCCGCGGGCTTACGACGTCACCACGGGCGCGTCGGCGGGGACATACATTCCCCTGCGGGCGGATAATCGCTGGGAGAGATATGTCTTCGACAGCGGTGACAGCGTGGCCGGCCCGGACGGTCGGATCTACTCCCACGTCATGGCCAAGCTGTGGCGCCACGGCGCTGATGGCAAGCCCGCGCCTTTCGCGGGATCCGACAAGCACACCGTCGGAGGAATGCACTACGGACACAAGTACACCAGCGGACTCTTTGCAGCACGAAACGGCAATGTCTATATTCCGGCGGCCCCTGGAACCCGCAAGATAGAAGATATGAGTTTGAGGGTCGTCGGGCCTGACGGCAAGATCAAGAATCCCTGCGCCGTGCGCATCCAGGGGGCGAAGATCGGCGGGGTCGCCGTCGACTCGAGGGGAAACATCTATATGGGTGTGAAGGTGGCGCTCAAGGGCAAGCGGATTCCGGACTGGTTCAGGGGCAAGCTGCCGCCGGACAGCAAGCACCACCATCCCGGTTATGCCTACAAGCAGTATGGTTCGGTTCTGAAGTTTCCGCCAACCGGCGGCGAAGTCTTGAAGGATCCGAAGGGGAAGTACACGGCAGATTGTTATTACAAGCATTCGGTGAGCTTGAAGAATGTCCTCTGGCTGCGGCGCAGCGGATACCTGCCCAATCACGGTCACGAAGCCGGTTGCCTGTGCGAGTCCACGCGTTTCGATATTGACGCGTATGACCGGCTCTATGTCCCTGACGTGTTCCGTTTCTCCGTGGGCGTGTTGGACAGCGCGGGAAACGAAATCATCCGTTTCGGCAGCTACGGCAACATGGACAGCCGCGGGCCGGGCAGTCCGGTGCCGGTTCCGGAGATCGCCTTTGGCTGGCCACTCGACGTGAAACACAGTAACGGCCGTGTTCTCGTGGCCGATCTGGTGAATCGGAGAGTGGTATCGGTGCGCATCACGCATGCGGTTGTTGGTGAATGCCGAATACGCTAGACCAGTCAACAGTGTTAGGTGGCGGGAAGGACCAAGACCATGAGATTGCTTAGCGCCACAATCATCGCTGCGGTTCTGGCTCACACGGCCGCGGATGCGGGAGAGGTGAGCTTCAAGACGAAGCCCAAGGCCGTCAGGGTAACCGTGTCCGAGCCGGCGGGCGTGGCGCGCAAGGTCGCCCCGGTCACCGGGGGGATTCCCTTCAAGAAGGGACAGGTCAAAACCGTTGCCGAACTGGCGTTGTTTGACAAGTCCGGCAAACCGGTCCCCGCGCAGTTCAGCAAGCTGGCCGGCTACGGCGACGGCTCGGTGCAGTGGGCGCTGGTTGACTTCATGACCAACGTGGCCGCCGGAAGCCGGCAGGAATTCCTCGTCAAGAAGGGCAAGGTCGCTTCGCCGGCCTGCCCGCTCAAGATAACCGAGAACGACAAGGGGGTAACGATCGAAACCGGCGCGGCGAAGTTTGTCGTGGACAAGAGCAAGCGGGAGTTCGCCCTGCTGGAATCCGTGGAGCTTGGCGGCGCCAAGGTGGCCGGTCCCGGCGCACTGGAGCTCGTCAATGCCGATGGCAGGGCCTTCAAGGCTGGCAAGCCTACGCGAGTCTCCTGGGAGTACAGGGGGCCGCTGCGGGCCACGCTGCGCGTTGAGGGATGTTACATCGATGAAGCCGGCAAGCCGTTCATCTTCTACACGGCGCGGTTGACTTTCTGGGCGGGGCTGAGCTTGGTTCGGGTGGTACACTCGTTGCGCAACTTCGACCCCAAAGAGGGCTTCGACGCCAAGATCAAGCAGGCCACTGTTTCTCTGGCCGTGGGGTTCAAGGGGAACGAGCAGGGCAAGGGACCCAGTTGGATCGGCTTGGGTGGTCCCCGGGCCGGACTGCTGGTCGCCACCCGCCACGCCGGTGGGTGTTTTCCGGGAGGTTCCGGCTATCGCGTGCAGCGCAGCAAGACTCTTCACAAGCTCTCACGGGAAGGTGGGGCGATCAAGGTGTTTGTCGTGCCCGCTGCGAACACGCCGCCGATCGTGAGTCGCGGCAAGCTCTTTGGCTACGAGGGCAATCACTTCGGTCTGGCTGACCGCGCACACAAGGACACCGAGATGTGGCTGGAGTTCTACGCCGGCAAGCGCGAGGCGGCGCAGAACGAGTCACGGCGTAAGGCCCTGCTCGGCTGGCTGCACGCACTGGCCGATCCGACCTGGATCAGCGAGACCGAGGTGATGGGCTACGGCAAGTTCGGCACGCTCTCCGACGAGATCGCCACCTACAAGAAGTGGGGCTGGAAGGGCTGGAACAACGAGAAGAAGTACCCGCGGTCCAAGCACGAGCCGGACGCCTACGTGGCCAAGGAATACGTCCACGATGTTTCTGAAGCTGACAACGCCGAGGGGCTGCTGCTCATGTACCTGCGTACCGGTCAGCGCGGCTACCTTGACTGGGGCCGGGCCTGGGCCGAGTTCAATAAAACGCACTATGCCTATCGTACCGATGGCTTTGTTTTCAAGGGCAAGGGTCGCAAAAGCAGCGGGCTTGAGGTCGGCTGGTATAAGCCCTATAAGTACGGATGGAACGATAGCCGTGCAGAAGCCTCGCACTTCTACGCGCGCGGCATCTTCGATTGGTACTGCCTGACCGGTGACGTGGATGCCCTGGAGGGTGGTCGCGATCTCGTAGAGCAGGCAGAGTGGTCTCTGGCCCGCTACTACTCACCGAAAAAAGGTCACATAGGTTATTACGGCGTTCGTGATTTCGCCCGCCTGTGGCTGGGGCCGATTCGCTTGGCCCAACTAACCGGCGACAAGAAGGACTTGGCGCTTGCCGAGCGCTTTTTCCAGAGGGTGATGAAGGCTTCCGATTGGGACGAGCGCGGGTTCATATTCTGGGGCGCCGGCCCTGCCTACATGGCAACACACAGCCTTAGGCCTGAAAAAATGATACCTTCATTGAAGGCACACATGGAAAAGAATGGAATCACGCTCTCGAAGCAGGGCATCCTTACTGACAAGGCAGGCAACAGTTGGCCTGTGCGCGCTGACGGGGGCACCTGGCAGCAGGCTGCGCTTCAGGAAGCTATGGAGCGTTACTGGCGACTTTCGAAGGACAAGCAAGCCAAGAAGCGGGCGATTAAAATGGCCGAGTTCACTCGTGATTACCAGTGGAGTAAGAAGAGTCGGCAGACCTTCTACTACACTCTATTGGACATTCCGGAGAAGGGCAAGGTTTGCGAACCGGCTGACTGGGATCCGGAAACTTATGGGGAAAACGGCAAGCACAGCGGGCACTACACCTGTTTCTCAGTAGGCGTTTTCTCGCGGGCCTATTCACTTACCGGAGACCCCTTGTGGCTGGACTGGGCCAAGAAGGCCTGGAATCGGGGATCCAAGCGCGGCTACCTGCAAAGGAAACAGTACGGCGCCGACGACGAGGTCTGGCGCTTCGCGTGGCACATAGCGCCCAAAGACGACAAGGTTTTACATACCGCCCGGATGTTCTTCGAGATCCCCCGGGCCAAGTGAGGAGGCTGGTCACATGTGGCGCACGGCATTCGCAGCCCTGTTGGTGACGTTGATCTCTCCGCTCCCGGCTTTCGCGGCAGCACCGGCGTTCACCGGGAAGCCGGCGGCGGTCCGCAAGGGCGGGAAGGTTACCATCTCCTTTGCCGTGTCGGGGCCGACCGACGTGGCGGTGGAGATAGTCGCCGGGGACGGCAAGGTCGTCCGCCACCTCGGTGGGGCCGCGCTGGGCGCCAAGAATCCTCCGCCTCCCCCGTTCAAGCCCGGGCTGAGCCAGGCGATCGAGTGGGACGGGAAGGACGACCGCGGGAAGCCCGTTGCCGGGCCGGGCTTCAAGGTCCGGGTGCGCCTGGGGATGAAGGCCGGGTTCGACCGCTTCATCGGCTGGAAGAACACGCCGCCCATGAATTACAGTCTCATCAACGGCCTGGCCGTAGCCCGGGACCGCAAAGTCTACGTGATGAGCATCAGTCGGGACTTGCCGAGATCCGGACGTGCTGAGAACCGTCTGTGGGTAATGTCGCCGGAGGGCAAGTATCTCAAGACCATCTATCCCTATCCGGCGTCGATGGACCCGGCCAAGCTCCGCGGAGCCGACTTCCTGAGCAAGGAGAAGAACCGGCTTCAGCCACGGATCTATGACCGCGTTGTAATCAGCAGTTTGCCACGAATGCGCGGGATAACTCGACAGAGCATGGCCATGACTTCCGATGGTCGTCTGGTCTTCACCAACGGTTGGGGCACGGAATTGTACGGCTTTGGCCCACGTGCGATGATGATGATGAAGACCGATGGTTCAATTCCACGCGAGCGTATTGAGGGTCCGATCATAAAGCAAGGCAAATGGGCCGGTTTCCTTCATCTTGCGCTTGCTCCTGACGAGAAGAGCGCATATGTGTGCGGGTTGTTGTCAAACAGTCGCTACAGCTATCCGAAAAAGGCCCGGAACGTCGTTTACCGCATGGGGCTTGGCGTAGAAGACAAACCCGAGGTGATTTTCGGGAAGCCCGGGCAGGCGTTGAGCGGAAAGGCGGGCCTTACTCTCCCGCGAGGAATCGCGGTTGACGGCAAGGGCCGCGTTTACGTTTCGGACTTCGGCAATGACCGCATAGTCGTGCTTGACCCCACCGGCAAGTATCTGGGTGAGATTCCGCTGAAGAGTCCCGGGGTGATCTCCGTGCATCCGAAGACCGGCGCCATTTACGCCATCACCATGCCGGGCAGCAAGAGACAGCAGAAACTGGTCAAGTTCTCCGGATTCGAGAAGCCCAAGGTTGTCGCCGAACTGGATCTGACTGCGAAGTACGGCGGTGTGCGCAAGACCCATACAGCCAACCATCCAGTGATGGCTCTCGATACTTACGGGGACAAGCCCATCGTCTACCTGGGCAGTCCTGCAATTTATTCCAGGTACAGGCTATTGCGGGTGGTTGATGAAGGGAACACCCTCAAGGACGAGGAAGTCAGTCTCAAGAGCAAGAACAAGAGCGAGGTTCAGGGGTTCCCGTACCCGCAGGGAACTAATGCCAATGGCGATCTGTTCTTCAGAGGGCTGGTCGGTTCCGTCAGTTACGACAAGTTTGTCAGGGCTTACAAGTACAGTGGCGCATCGGGCAAGATCGAGTCAACCGGATTGAAGATCAACTGTACGGCGGGCAAGGACGGTCTCTTCTATTCGGGTGCCGGCAAGGGGAAAGGCAGCTACAGTCGCGGAAGCGTGGCTCGCAGCGATGCCAATGGCAAGCTGGTTCCCTTCTCGGCCACCGGCGGGAAGAGCGAGTACTTCAACGACGGCCGCTTCTCCTTCAATCGCAGCAATCTGCACATCCTGGGCAACGGCAATATCTGGTCGCTTAACAGCGTCTTGAAATCGCCATTCCGGATTTCGCTGATCGGACCGGACGGCAAGGTCAAACGTCCGAACGTCGTTAAGGGCCTTGCCGGTCCCTCCAGTCTGCGCGTGGACAGTCGGGGCAACATATACGTGGCCGACGGTCTCAATCTGGACGGCCAACCATATCCGCCGGAAATCGACGCGTTCGCCAAGCGATTGCGAGCCAAGGGCACCACCAAACGCGGGGGTTACTCCGAGGCCGTCGAGGACTGCTACGGAGAGGCATACGGTTCGATTCTGAAGTTCAGCGCGGCAGGCGGAGAAATCCGCAAGCTCGGCAAGGGCGAAGGCAAGAACGCCACGGAAAAGCTGCTGAGTGCTTACGGGTGGCGCAGCAAGTTCGCGGTCAAGGGACTCAAGGGTACTTACCCCCGCATCTCGCCGATGTCTCCGCCGCGCGGCCTTGAATTCTCATCCTGCTGGTGCCTGTTCGCCGTTTTTGACATCGACGGCCACGACCGTCTCTTCGTGCCCGACGCCATGCAGTTCTGCGTCCGGGTGCTCGACGCCAACTTCAACGAGATTCTGAAGTTCGGCGGATACGACAGCGCGACATCCAGGGGCGGGAAGGCCAATCTGCCCGGACCGGAGATTCCATTTGAATTCCCCACCTACGTCCACGTCGGCGGTGACGCCGCCTATGTCACTGATACGGCGCCGTGCGCGCGGCGTGTCGTGAGAGTGAAGCTCAGTTACGCAGTGGAGAAAACGTGTGCGATCAGATAGACCACCAGGTCGCACCATAGGCAGGGCCGAAGAGTTCCGTCCTGCGAGAGGAGACCGGAAATGAACTACCTGACGATAGCGGCCGCGACTGTGCTGGCGCTGTTCGCGGGCACGTTTGCCCGGGCGGCACACGTGGACATCATCCCGCCGGGCGAGAAGATCAAGAAGGACCACCCCCGGTTGCTGGTGCGGTCCAAGGCCACGCCCCACGCGATTTCGCTGGGCCAGCTCAAGGCCCTCAAGCGCGACGCCGACTTCGCGCAGGCGCTCAGCACCCTCAAGGGTCGCCCGCGCGCCGATTCGCAGGCCATGGTCTGGCTGCTGACCGGTGACGAGGCCGCGGCCGACAAGGTGATCGAAAGGCTGAAGAACTACAAGACGGTCACCAAGAGAATCCCACCGCGGCACGCCTTCGACGTGTTCTACGGGCTCCGCGAGTTGGCCCTGGCCTACGACTGGCTGTATGACCATCCCAAGTTCACCAAGGAACTCAAGGCCCAGGTCCGCGACATGGCCTTCACCATCGCCGACAAATGGGGCGTGAAAGAGGGCGACGATCACGTCTTCCACAACTACACCTGGATGAACAACTCCGGCCTGGCGCTCTGGGCCATGGCCTGTTACGGCGACGACCCGCGCGCCGAGAAGCTCATGAAGCTGGTGCGCTTCCGCTTCCGCGAGCGCATGTTCCCGTCCATGGAACACCTCAACGGCCAGGCCGGCGACGCCATGGGCTACTGGTTCCACCACTGCACGGTGAGCTGCATCTGGACGCTGATGGCGGTCCAAAGCGCCTTCGAGGTCGACGTCATGAAGCCCATCAAGGAGAAGCAGAACGACTGGTTCAACCGCCAGTTGGAGAGCATGATCCAGGGAACGATGCCGAACCTGCGCTTCATCCCCTGGGGCGACATGCAACAGGGACCCAACGGCGGCGTGACTCAGGAGATCGCCGGCGTGGCCGACGCGGCCACCTGGGCGCTGAAGTCGAAACAGGGGGTTCACTTCAACAAGTGGCTGGCCGGCAAGCGCACTGTCAAGGAGCGCTTCCTGGATGAGACCGCCATCTTCTATTTCCTGTACACGCGCCATCTTCCGACCAAGTCCGCCGAGCCGCCGCTGGCCATGCTGGCTGGCGGGAAGCACAGCGCGCAGGTCATGATGCGCAGTTCCTGGAAGGACGACGCCACTGTGGTCGGCTTCCGCTGCACGGATTACTACATGTGTCACTTTCACTACGACGTGGGAAGCTTCGTGATCTACCGCAACGGCCTGCTGGCCGTTGACGCCGGCCGATACGGCAACGTCTACGGCCACCAGGCGCAGACCAACTCCCACAACACCCTGATGCTTGGGGGCAAACCCCAGCGCTCGGTGCGCGGCCAGTGGTACAAGGACATGGCCGCGTTCAACAAGGGCCGGGAAGACACCCGGGGCGGGCGCCGGCTCGAGACCGGGGACATGCCCTTCTACAAGCACGCGGGGGCGTGGACCGCGGCGGCCGGCCAGTTCGCCCAGGCCTACCCCGCGGGTACGGTCAAGAGCTGCGTGCGTCAGTTGCTCTACGTGCGCCCGAACACCGTGGTGATCGTTGACAGCCTGGTCGCCGCGGCCGGCAAGAAGGTACCGGAGGTGACCTGGATGCTGCACGTGCCGTCAAAGAAGCACCGCGAGCCGGTGAAGCTGCCCGAGGTCGGCGAGGGCGTGGTCACGGTTACCAACGACAAGAGCTGGATGCGCTGCCGGGATCTGCTGTCGGCCCGGAAGCCGGTCGTCGAGGCGTCCCACCTTACCCAACTCGGAGGAAACCGCAACCAGATGACCGGCATGTCGCGCGTCAACTTCGTCTACAAGGAGCAACCCGGCAGTCGGGTTCTGGTGCATCTCATCGAGGTCGGCGACGGCAAGCCCGGCGCGGCGAAGGAAGTCAAGCCCAAGGTCAGCGACGATGCCGTCGAGTTGAAGGTCGGCGGCAAGACGTTCGTGTTCTCGAGAAAGGCGCCCTTTACCGTTTCCGAAAAGAAATGACCGCGCTGATGCTGACGCGCGCGCGGCAGTGGAGGAGCTAGAACCGCATGAGCACCAGGAACCCACCGATCTGGTTTGCGGAGCCGACGGTCACCGTGGACCCCTGCGCCAAGGCAGTCGAGTGCGTGAAGGAGGCTGCGGACTTCCCGGCCAGGAACGAGTCCTGGGACGCGGGTTCGTCCCTTCTCCGTCTTGCGGGGGCGGCAAATGAGGTGCTGGCCGTGCAGTTGTACGTCGAGAAGCGGGCCGGGCGAGTCGACTCGATCCGCCTCGAGGGGGCCGATGATCTTGAGCTGTCCGTCCTTCAGCACGTGGCCGTGCCCCATGAGGGCCGCTTCTACGACGACGCTCTTGTCCCCCTTCCAAACGTGGGGATGGCCGACGCGGCCAGGTCCATCACGCGCCGGGCACCGCGGGTCAAGGGGCGTCGCCGCCAGGGGTTCTTCATCGAGGTCTACATTCCCAAGGGAACGGCGGCGGGCCGGCGCGAGCTGAGCCTGGTGCTGAACGTCGGCGGCGAGGATATCCGCGTCAAGGTCGCGCTGACGGTCTACGGCTTCGAGCTTCCCGACAGCACGAGTTGCGTTGCCGACATCAACAACTACGGGACGGCACCGGCCACGGGGTTCGACGGCCTGGACTCGGGCGAGGGCTTCGAGCGTTTTCTTGAAATTGAACGGGCCTACTTCCGGATGGCCCGCGAGCATCGCGCGTTGTTTCATCTGTTGCCCTTCTCGCAGTCCGGGCGCGTCGAGGAGAACTACGCGCCGGTCCTGGCCGGGGCGGGGCGGGACCGGCGGGTGGTCGACTGGGGGCCCTTTGATAGGCACTGGGGACCCTATCTCGACGGCAGCGCCTTCAAGGGGGTGCGCGGGGGCGAGCGCCCCGTCGAGAACCTTTACTTACCAGTGAATCTCAACTGGCCGGCCTTCTTTGAGAAGTTCGGCACGCCCGGGTACGAGCTGGAGTTCAAGAAGGTGCTGGGCGAGATGGCCGCGCATTTCCGCGAGAAGGGCTGGACGGAGACCAGCTTCGAGGTCTACTTCAACCACAAGGTCAGCTGGAAGTACTACCCCTGGGACATGGACGAAACGTTCTACAAGCGGGACAAGCCCGTGCTGCTTCAACTGGCGCGCATGGTCAACGAGGTGGCCAGGGATTTCCCCGAGGTCAAGCTTGTCAACCGCATCGACAGCTCCAACATCTACCCGGAGTGCGCCCGCGGCGACGAGGGCCGGGAGATCCAGCTCTGGGTCGTCAACCGCAGCCTGCACTCCCTGGAGCCCGAGGCCAACGAGATACTGCGCGCCAACGGCCAGAAGGTCTGGTTCTACGGTGGCTCCGGTCTGCTGAGCGCACCCGACCGCCTGGACAGCCTGCGCTGGCCGTGGATGTCCTGGGGGCGGGAGACCGACGGCCTATGTTGGTGGTGTGGCACCCTGTGGGGCAACTGGGAAAACGTTGAGCCGGGCGGCTCGCACTGTTTCTATCCCGGGAAGCGCTTCGACATCGAGGGGCCGCTGGCCAGCCTCCGCCTGAAGGTGCTCCACCGGGCCATGCAGGACCACGCGTATCTCCAGATGCTGACCGAGCGGACCGGATCAAGGGCCGCCGCGGACGAGTGCATCGCACGGACCGTGGGTTGCAGGGACCGCGAGGGCTGGTACCAGAGCCAGGAGCGCAGGGAAGTGGCCCACGACGAGATACAGACCACCTCGAGCTCCGACCGGTCCTGGAACACTGCGCCGCGCAGCGCATGGATTGAAGCGCGCGCCGAACTCGCGGAGGCCATCGAGACGGCCCGCTAAGGGGAATCCCATGACCAGAATCAAGAGCTCCTTCCGCAAGGCCACCGAGGCGCGCCTCCGGCGAGTTGCCCGTGCCGGCACCGCCTTCCTCGACGGCGAAGCCTTCCGCGACGCATTCTTCGATCCGAAGCAGGGCGCCGTCTGCGCTGAAGAGCCGGAACGCGACGATCCCCAGTACCACGTGGACCACGAGAAGTTCATCGCGCTCAAGAAGACGCTCTTCAAGCTCTCCCGCCTGGAGCCCGATCCCACGGCGCTCATGACCTGGCGTCCCTACCTGGACGACCAGATGATAATCGCCGTAGCCATGGACCTGCACCCGGTAATGGCCCGACCGGGCACCCGGCCCGTCAACGAGGCGATGCGCCGGGCACTGGGTGGCGATACCGCCGTGCAGGAGTTCGAGTTCCGCGGCCTCCCGGTCCTCTCGGTGCTGGCCCCCATACGCGACAGCTTCGAGGACGTTGTCGGTGTCCTGGAGGTCTACGCTCCGCTGGTGCCTGAGAAGAAGGATGGGTACATCTTCGGATGTCCCGCGGCGCAGACCATCGCCGGGGATTGACCGCCAGAAGAAAGGACAAGGACTTATGAGAATGCTTTGCGTAGCGCTCACCGCCGCGGTTCTGGCCGGCACGGTCAGCGGCGCGGGAGAGGTGAAATTCACCGCGGAACCCAAGGCGGTCGGGGCGGGCGGGAAGGTCAAGATCACCTTCGGCGTCAGCGCGCCTACGGACGTTGAGGTGGCGATTCTGGACGCCAAGGGCAACGTAGTCCGCCACCTGGCCGCCGGGCTGCTCGGGAAGAACGCGCCGGCGCCGCTCAGGAAGGACTCGCTCAAGCAGGTCCTGAGCTGGGACCGGAAGGACGACTTCGGCAAGAAGGTCTCAGCCGGCCCCTACACGGTCCGGGTGGGCCTCGGGCTCAAGCCGGAGTTCGACAAGATACTGGGCTTCGACCCCAACACGCTGGACGTGGTGCGCGGGCTGGCTGTGGGCCCGGGCGGGGAGCTGTTCGTGCTCAACCTGGGTCGGCACTTGCACATAGGCTTCGGCTCGACCGTCTGCAACATTCTGGACCGCGACGCCAAGTACCGGCGGACCATCATGCCCTATCAGGCGAAGTGCTTCCCGGACAGGGTCAAAGAGTTCGGCGTTCTCGATCTCGGCGAGAAGGGCCGCTATCCCTGGCTTCACGCCAACCACATGAAGAGCGTCTACCCGTTCTCTGACCAGCCGGCGCTACAGCAGCCCGTGGCCCTGGTCGACGGCCGGTTCGTCCTGACCATGAAGGTCAGGGGCAAGGGGGCCATGTTGGTGGCGGTTGACGCCAAGGACGGAGGCGTGCCGAAGGGGGGAGCTTTCGGCCCCGCGCTCGGCAAGGAGATGGCCGGCCTCGCCTGTCTGGCCACCGCGCTCGACGGGAAGACGATCTACATCTCGGGAACGCTCGCGCAGAAAGGCAAGCGCTGGAAGCACGCGGTCTATCGCGCCAAGTGGAAAGATAAGACCATCACCCCGTTCATCGGCAATCCCGGGGAGGCCGGCAATGGTAAGGAGCGCCTGAACCAACCGCAAGGTCTTGCCGTGGACAAGGCGGGCAACATCTACGTGGCCGACCGCGGCAACGGCCGCGTGGCGGTCTTCAGCCCCGAGGGGAAGTTCCTGAGCGAGCTGCCCGTCGAAAACCCCTACATGCTGGGGGTGCACCGCAAGAGCGGGGCGGTCTACGTCCTGGCCGGCGGCGACCCCCCGGACCACATCATCAAGTTCAAGAGCCGCAAGGACCCCAAGCCGGCCTACAGCCAGAAGATCCCGCGCATCATGCGCGCGCTCAAGAACAAGAAGAGGATAGACGCCTACCCGGTCTTTACGTTGGACGATTCGGCGGCGGAGCCGGTCCTCTGGGTGGGCTCGTCCACTGCCTGGGAGGCCTTCCAGCTGTTCCGCTTTGTGGAGAAGGGCGGCAAGCTGGGCGCACCGGAAGAGAAGGGCAAAGGCCCGGGATTCAGGGACTGCATGGAAATCCAGGTGGATCGGAAACGCGAAGTGGTCTACTTCCACCAGGGCGGCGGCGTGGCCAACCGCGGCGGGCGTTTCCTCAAGGTCAACGGGGTTGACGGCAAGATTCTGAAGTCTCTCCGCGGGCCGACCGTGGGTTCGCACTTCGCGCTCGGCTACGACGGCTACGTGTATATTGTCAACGGCATCGCAAAGCGCATCTATCGATATGACCGCGACTTGAAGCCGGCGTCCTTCCCTGGCCGTGACACCAACGCCAGCGATCCTATCCCCGGACACAGATACTCGAATCACATAATGGGTCGCGGCCTGGCCGTGCGCCGTGACGGAACCCTCTACCTCCTGCACGAGAACGTGCCCACGGTGCACGCACGTTACGGCGTCTCGGAGTGGGGCCCGAACGGCAAGATGAAGAAGGAAAACCTGATAGCCTCCCTGAGCCAGGGCGCGCTTTCGCTGCGCATCGACCCGGCCGGAAACCTCTACGTGGGCGACCCGGTCAAGCCCGCCGGGCAAGTTGTTCCGCCCGATCTCAAGGGAAAAGTGGACGCGGCCAGGAAGAGGCAGGTGGACAATCACTATCCCATCATGTACGGCAGTATTCTCAAGTTCCCCCCGACCGGCGGCGCGGGGGTAGGTCCCGCCATCGCGGGCGGTCGCAAGGGCATCCTGGCCTACGACGCCCCGGTGAAGATCAAGGGCGACCTCTGGCAGTACTTCGGCGTCGGCCCGATCCCGGCCTACAAGGGCGGCGCCTACAGGCATTACATTCACAAGTGCAGCTGCGAGGGCCTGCGCTTCGACGTGGACGGCTGGGGCCGGGTCTTCGCCCCCGACGCGGCGCGCTTTCGCGTCGTGGTCCTGGACACCAACGGAAACGAGATTGGCGCCTTTGGCCAATACGGCAATCAGGATTCCGCCGGTCCGGGCAGCGCCGTGCCGAAGCCGGAGATCCCTCTTGCGTGGCCCACGGCCGTGGGGGTTTCTGACCGGGCCGCTTACGTTTCAGACCTGTTGAACCGGCGCATGGTGAGGGTTAAACTTGCTCACCGGCAGACCGCGACGTGCGCGGTCAAAGCCCCGTGAGTCAGTCTCAGGCAACAGGAAGGACAGAGACCATGAGGGTGCTTAGCGCCACAATCATTGCCGCGTTCCTGGCCGCCGCGGGCGCGGATGCAGGAGAGGTAAGCTTCAAGACGAAGCCCAAGGCCGTCAGGGAGGGGAAGAAGGTCAAGATCACCTTCGGCGTCAGCGCGCCGACGGACGTGGCGGTGGAGATAGTCGCCGGGGACGGCAAGATCGTTCGCCACCTGGGCGGGGCCGCGCTGGGCGCCAAGAATCCTCCTCCGCCCCCGTTCAAGCCGGGCCTGAGCCAGGTGATCGAGTGGGACGGCAAGGACGACCGCGGGAAGCCCGTCGCCGCGGCGGGGCTCAAGGTCCGGGTGCGCCTGGGGCTGAAGGCCGGGTTCGACCGCTTCATCGGCTGGTCCGACTCGCCGCCCCTGGACAAGTCCTGCGTCAACGGCATCGCCGTGACCCCGGACCGCAAGGTCTACGTGATGAGCATCAGTCGCGACGCACCGCGCTCGGGGCGGTCCGAGAATCGCTTGTGGGTCATGTCCCCGGAAGGCAAGTACCTCAAGACCCTGTATCCCTATCCGGCGACCATGGACCCGGCCAAGCTCTCCGGGGTCGACTTTCTGAGCGACGAGAAGAACCGCCTTCAACCCCGGGTTTATGACCGCGTGTGCATCAGTACGCTTCCCCAGATGCGGGCGGTGAACCGCCAGACCATGGATGTCACTTCCGACGGACGAATCGTCTTCATGAGCGGCTGGGGCACGGAGTTGTACTCTTTCGGCCCGCGCTCCATCATGATCATGAAGAGCGACGGCTCCATCCCCCGCGAGCGGCTCGACGGGCCGACCTTCGGGAAGGGGATAAAGGCCGGCTACAATCACCTGGGCCTGGCTCCCGACGAGAAGAGCGTCTATGTTTGCGGCATGAAGGTAGCGCGGTGGGGCAAGGACGATAACGTGGTCTATCGCGTGGGCCTGGGCGTGAATGACAAGCCGGAAGTCATCTTCGGAAAGCTCGGCAAGTCGGCCGCCGGCAAGGAGGGACTCAACCAACCCAGGGGGCTGGCAGTCGACGGCAAGGGCCGCGTTTACGTCTCGGACTTCGGCAATGACCGCATAGCCGTGCTCGATCCCGCTGGCAAGTACCTGGGCGAGATTCCGGTGAAAGGCCCCGGGGTGATCTCCGTACACCCCAAGACCGGTGCCGTCTACGCTATCTCCATGCCGGTTCCCAAGAAGGTCTACAAACTGGTCAAGATCACCAGCTTCGAGAAACCCAAGGTGGCCGCGGAACTGGACCTGACCAGGTACGGCGGCGTTACCAGCAGGAAGACCCACGTGGGTTACCATCCGATCATGGGCCTGGACCCCTACGGCGCGAAGCCGGTCGTTTACCTGGGCGCTCCCTCAATGTGGGCGGGATACCGGGTCCTGCGCATCACCGACGAGGGCGCGACGCTGAAGGCAGAGAAGGTCTACATCGGCACGGCCGGGAAGATCAAGGGGTATCCCTATCCCCAAGGCACGGACAGCAAGGGCAATCTCTACTTCCGGGCGCTGGCCGGATCGATCGGATACGACCCTTTCATCAGTTCCCACAAGTACAACGCCGACTCCGGGAAGATCGAGGCCACTAAACTGAAGAGCATCTGCGTAGCCGGCAAGGACGGCCTGTTCTACATGGGCAAGTACCAGGGCAAAGCGGTCATGCGCACGGACGAGTCGGGCAAGGTCGTCCCCTTCACCGCCACGGGCCAGTGGAGCGAGCCTTACAACGACTGGCGGTTTTACGACAGGCGCAACTCCTGGCACGCCCTGCCGTCGGGAGATATCTGGGGGCTTGCTGCCGTGGCAAAGGCCAAGCCATTTCTGGGCAGCATTATCCGTCTTGGTCCCGACGGCAAGGTCAAGCAGAAGGACGTGGTCACGGGCTTGCAGGGGCCTTCGAGTCCGAGGGTCGACAGCCGCGGCAACATCTACGTGGCGGACGGGCTGACTCTGGACGGACAGCCGTATCCCCCGGAGATCGACGCTTTCGCCAAGCGCCTGCGCGCGAAGGGGAGCACCAAGCGGGGGTATCACTCGGAGGCCGTCGAGGACACCTACGGCGAAGCCTACGGCTCGGTCTTCAAGTTCGGCCCCCAGGGAGGCAGGATTCGCAAGCTCGTCGGTGGCGAGGGCGCCAAGCCCGACGAGAAGCTGCTGAGCGCCTACCCGCATCGGATCAAGTTCGCGGCCAAGGGGCTCAAGAGGGTCTACCCGCGCATCTCAACGATGTCCCCGCCGCGCTACGACTACCCCTACAGCGCCTGCTGGTGCCTGTTTGCCATCATGGACCTGGACAGCCATGATCGTCTCTTCGTGCCCGACGCCATGCAGTTCTGCGTCCGCGTGCTCGACGCCAACTTCAACGAAATCCTGAAGTTCGGCGCCTACGACAGCGCCACATCCAAGGGCGGCAAGGCCAACAGCCCCGGCCCGGCGATCCCGCTGGAGTTCCCCACCTATGTCCATGCCAGTGACGGTGCCGTCTACGTTACCGATTCGGCGTCGTGCGCGCGCCGGATCGTGAGACTGACGCTCGGTTACACGACCGAGGAAACGTGTGCGATCAGATAGACCACAACCACGTGACGAGGGAGAACCCGGGATGTTTCGCTACACACTGAGCGCGGCGTTTGTGATCCTGCTGGCGGCAGTCTCCGCCTCGTCGTCGGCCGGTGCCGCCGAGGACGGGACGGTGATAGTCGGGGCCGGCGGCTTCTGGCGGGCCCACGTCACCTGGCGCGAAGGGGTGACCACCGACGGCAAGCCCTTCGGCGCCTACCAGAAGATGAAGACCCCGCCCCCACCGGCCAAATGGACCCAGCCGGACTTCGACGACTCGGCCTGGTTCCGCTCGCCGGGCCCCTTCCGGGGCGAGAGCATCCTGAACAACTACTACATGCCCGGGCAGATGAGGCTGATGAGCGGCTGCCTGGTCCTGCGCGGCAAGTTCCGGGTGGCAAACCCAGCTGCCGTCACCGGCCTGAATCTTACGCTTGAGTTCCGGGGCGGCGTCGTTGTCTACCTGAACGGCAAAGAGGTCGCTCGCGCCGGCCTTCCGAAGGGGAAGCTCTCGCCCCACACGGCGGCGAAGTCCTACCCGCCCGAAGCATACGTCAATTCCAAGGGCCGGCTGATACCCTCAAGCAATTTCAGCATTGTCCGGGCGGTCAAGGCCGGGGACAAGGACCTCCCCGAGCGAATAGCCAAGCGCGAGCGCAGACTGGGACCAGTGAAGGTCCCGGCAAACCTCCTGCGCAAGGGCGTGAACGTCCTGGCGGTAGCCAACTACAGCAGCGACTACCGGCCGCCGGCGGAGAAGTGGGGCAAGGCCAGAGGATGCAAACGCGGCTGGTACCATTTCGGCATCCACGGCCTGTTGCTCCGCGCCCGGGGCGGCGGATTCGTGCCCAACGTCTCCCGGCCGAAGGGGGTCCAGGTCTGGAACCAGGACATCCGCCGGGTATTCACCGCCGCGGAACACGGCGATCCCAACGAGAAGCTCGCGCCTCTGCGACTGGTCGGGCCCCGCAACGGGCGCTTCTCCGGGCAGGTGGTGGTGGCCTCCACCTCGGCGATCGAGGGCTTGAAGGCGAGCGTTTCGGACCTCAAGGGACCGGGCAACATCCCTGCGACACGTGTTCAGGTGCGCTACGGTTCGTTGAACGCCCTGTGGCAGCAGGGCCACTTCCCGGGGCAGGCAAAGAGCTACCGCTACGGCAAGACCCCGCCCGCTTTCGTCGCACTGGAAGAGGCGCCGCCCGCCCGGGTCGAGCCCGTCTCGGTCGAAACCGATCCCCGGACACGCGCCCGGTTGGGCCTGCCGGCCAAGGTCATCCCCGGTGCTCTGGTGCCGGTGTGGATTACCGTGAAGGTTCCCCGGGACGCGGCGGCGGGCCGCTACAGCGGTGAGTTGACCATCACCGCGAAGGGCCTCCCCGCGACGAAGGTGCCCGTGGAGATCGAGGTCATCGACTGGACGCTGCCGGACGCCGGCGACTACCGGTTCTCTGTCGCGATATACCAGTCCCCCGAGACGCTGGCCCTCCAGTACAAGGTGCCGCGCTGGTCGGAGCAGCACTGGAAGCTGATCGAGAAGTCCTGGAAGTTGCTCGGCGAGCTGGGCAACAACCTGGTCGTAGCCCACCTCCTGACCCGAACGCAGTACGGCAACGAGGAGAGCATGGTCGCCTGGACCAAGCAGGCCGACGGAAGCTACAAGTACGACTACCGCAACTTCGACCGCTACATCGAGTTGGCCACCAAGTACTGCAAACCCAGAAAGATATCGCTGCAGACCCTGCACGCAGTTGAGGACTGGGGCCTGGTCAAGGCCACCGATCCGCGGTACGTCACCGGGGTGGGGGAGGCCGGCAAGCGCAGCGCGATGAAACTCCCCTCATACGTCACCGACGAAGCCGCGAAGGTCCTGAAGCCGATGCTTGAGGGGGTGCGTGAGCGCCTCAAGAAGCGCAAGTTGGACAAGACCCTGGTCATGGGCATGCTCTCGGACCAGGGCATCCGTCCTGAGATCAGGGTCTGGTTCGAGAAGGTCTTCCCCGGCGTGGGCTGGCACTACGGCGCGCACAGCCGGCCCAGACACCCCTACTTGGGCTATGGCGAGTACCTCTACGTTCCCCATCTCATCCCGCCGCCGGGAGGAGCGCGCAAGTACTACTGGTGGACGCCGAACCGTTACGGAACCCTCATCACCATGAGCCAGCGGCTCAGCGATGCCCGCCAGGGTCCCATGGTGGTGCGCACCCTTGCCGAGCGCGCGCTGATCCTGGGAGACCAGGGCCCGGGGAGGATGTGCCTGGACTTCTGGCCGGTGCTGAAGGGGTCCAAGGCCTGGCGAAAGGTGGACCTCTTCAACCGCTGGCCGACCTCAACCGTTGGGCAGCGGCGCCCGTGCCTGCGCCGCCTGTCCCTGCCCGGCGCCCGGGGCGCCCTGGCTTCGGTCAAGACCGAGGCTCTGCGCGAGGGCAACCAGGAAGCCGAGGCCCGCGCGTTCATCGAAGAGGCGCTCTTCGTGAAGAAGAAGGTCGCCGGCGACTTGGCCGACCGCTGCCGCAAGCTGCTGGACGCGCGGGTGACCGTATGCCGGACGGTGCACAGCAGCTACTCGCTGTGCCAGGTGACTTCCGGCCGCGGGTGGCGGGCGCGTTCCGAGGCGCTCTACCGGCTGGCCGCGGAAGTCGCCAAGTCCATCGGTGACGCCGGGCCGGGCAAGGTCGGCAAGACGCCCGGCAGGTAGACGTGCTCGACATACTTCTTGAAAACGGGCAGGTCCACGATGGCACCGGGAGTCCGTGGCGGCACGCCTCCGTCGGCATCCGGAACGGACGCATCACGGCGGTGGGGCTGGTGAAGGAGCGGGCGCGCCGGGTGATCAGCGCCGCGCGATGCGTGGTCTGCCCGGGCTTCGTGGACGTTCACACGCATGCCGACGGGATCGTCAAGAGGCCCGGCGCCGACAACTTCCTGCGCCAGGGTGTGACCACGGTGGTCTCCGGGAACTGCGGTTCCTCCGGCTTCCCGGTCCGTCGCCTTCTGGCGCAGGTGGAAAAGGCGCGTCCCGCGATCAACTTCGCCACGCTCGTCGGGCACGGCGAGATCCGCAAGCGGGTCCTGGGCCTGAGCCGGCGACGTCCCGGCCGGGCCGAGCTGGCCGAAATGCGGCGACTCGCGGAAAGAGCCATGCGCGACGGGGCGCTGGGCATCTCGACGGGGCTCTTTTATGTTCCGGGGGCCTACGCGCGCACCCGGGAACTCGTGGAGGTCTCCCGGGCCATCGCCGCCTGGGGGGGCATCTACGCCAGCCACAAGCGCAGCGCGGGCGGCAAGGTCTTCGAGGCGCTGGCGGAGGCCGCCACAATCGGCCGCAGGGCGCGCATCCCCGTGCAGATATCTCACCTCAAGGTGCTTCACCGCCGGGGACGCACCGGGAAGAACCGGATCGACGAGGTGCTGGCGGCGATTGAGCGCTATCGCGACGCGGGCGTGGAGATGACCTGCGACGTTCACCCCTACGCGGCCACGTGCACCACGCTCTCGTCCCTGGCCATACCGCCGCGGGTGTCGGAGGGCGGCGCTCGGCGCGAGCGGCTGCGCGACCCGGCCTTCCGCCGGCGGATTCGGCGAGAGGTCCTGGGCAACATCGCCTGGGTCGGAGGCCCGGACCGGATCACCATCGTCGACTGCCCGGGGAACAGGTCGCTGGAGGGCCGGTCATTGCTCTCGATCGCGCTCGCGCGCAAAGCAGGTGCCGCCGAGACGGCCATGGACCTCGTCGCCGAGGGCGAACCGGTCTGCGTCTTCCACGCCCTGCGGCCCGGGGACGTGAGTCGGGTCCTTGTGTCACCGCTCTCGATGATCGCCTCCGACGGCGACCTGGTGGTCTCGCCGCGCGGGATGCCGCACCCCCGCAGCCTGGGGACTTTCCCGCGCGTCATCCGGGAGTACGTCCGCGAGCGAAAGCTGCTGACGCTTCCCGATGCGATTCGCAGAATGACATCTTTCCCCGCGCGCAAGTTCGGGATCCCGGAGCGCGGAGTCCTGGCGCCCGGCATGAAGGCCGACGTCGTGGTATTCGACCCCAAGCGGATCGCCGACCGGGCCACGTTTGAGAAGCCGCGGGCCTATCCCGTCGGTATCCGGGCGGTCATCGTCAACGGCCAGATCGCCTGGAACGGCCGGTCGATCTCCCGCCGCCGGGCAGGAGAAGTGATCCGCTCTCCGGCCTGATCGCCACTGCCAACCTGCCCTTCAGCAGCCTGCCAGCTAAAGTCCCTTGAACGGAGGGCTTACGATGGAGAGAATCGGGCGTGGGGCGACTTCCGCCCTGCGGCGGCCAGCCAGGCCGGGTACCCGACCTCGAGGGGAGGGGGAATGCCGGGTTTTTTCCGTGTTGGAGAGCCTTGCCCGGACGACTGCAAACGTAGAGAGGTGGGCCAATGAAGCTCCCGCATAAGTGCCGCGCGGCAATCCTGACGGCGTTTTCCGTGACCCTGGTTGCCGCCACCTGCGGCGCCGGGGAGGATGCGGGTTCAGGCGGCCTGCCCGCCTTCCCGGGGGCGGAGGGCTACGGCGCCGCGTCCAAGGGCGGGCGTGGCGGCAAAGTCATCAAGGTGACCAACCTCAACGCCAAGGGCCCGGGCAGCCTGCAGGCGGCCTGTGAGGCGCCTGGCCCGCGCATCGTGGTCTTCGAGGTCAGCGGCGTCATCCCGGCTCCCACCGGGCGTGGCTACGGAAACGCGATCACCATCCGCGGAGGCAACATCACCATCGCCGGCCAGACCGCCCCCGGCGCGGGTATCACCATCGCGGGAGGACTCTGCAGCAACGGCGGCAGGGACATCACCGTACGTTTCCTGCGCATCCGGCCGCCGAACGGCATGCGCCTGCCCGCCAACGGGGACGCCATCCACTTCGCGGGCTGCAACCGCCTGATCTTCGACCACGTTTCCATAGCCTGGGGCACCGACGAGAACTGCGGCGTCACCCTCAACAACAACATGACCCTGCAGGACTGCTTCATCGAGGAGGCCAACATGGCCGCCCTGGAGGGCTGGACCCTGCACAACTTCGGGATGCTGCTGGGCTACAACGCCGGGCGCACCTCGCTGCTGCGCAACCTGTGGCTGCACCACGCCCAGCGCATGCCGGCGGTCAGCGCGTTGAAGCCGGGCGGATTGATCGACTTCCGCAACAACGTCTGCTACAACGGCTACCTGGGCATCGTGGGCGTGCCCCGCGGAAACGTAGTCGGCAACTACCTGATCGACGGCCCCGGCGGTCCGACCAGTTTCTATCACATTCACAAACCCACAGTCCGGCGGACCTGGACGGGCATCGGCGGCAAGAGTATCCACGCCGCGGGCAACTACTACACGTGGCTTGGCGGCTACACCGCCGTCAACGAGAACGGAAAAGCGATCTCCCGACTGCCCAAGGCGCTGCCCGTCCCGATGACCGGCACGCTCACCGCCAGGCAGGCCTACAAGCGGGTGCTGGGCCAGGGCGGGTGCCTGCCCCGCGACCCGGTGGGCCGCAGGAGCGCCCAGGAGGTGCTGACCCGCACCGGCTTCTGGGGCCGCGACGACCCGCAGGAAGGCCTGCTCGGCGACCTCAAGCCCGGCAAGGCGCCCAAGGACTCCGACGGAGACGGCATGCCCGACGAGTGGGAGAAGGCCCACAAGCTCGACCCGGCAGATCCCAAGGACGCGGGGAAGGTCGTGCCCAAGGACGCATCCAAAGGCGACCGCCACGCCGGCTACACCTACATCGAGTACTACGTCAACGAGAAGGCCGACGAGCTGGTCGCCGACGCCCTGGCCCACCCGGAGCGCACGCAGAAATACACCGGCAAGGTCCTGGACGATCCGCTGAAGATCGCCCCGCTCCGGATCGGCGTCGACACCAAGCGCGCGCATCGCAAGCCGGCGGAGGGAGAGATCAAGACGCTGATCGAGGACCTGGCCAACGTCGGCAGCAAGGACAAGAAGGCCCGCACCAAGGCGCGCCGGTCCTTACTGGCGCTCCGGGAAATCGGCCCCGCCGCCGTGCCCCAGCTTATCGCGGCGCTCAAGCACGAGAACGCCAAGGTGCGCGGCTACGCGGCCCTGGCGCTGGGGCGCGTCAGACCGGTCGCCAGGGAGGCGGTGCCGGCCATGCTCGAGGCGCTCACCGCCAAGGACAGTGAGCGCGTCGTCAAGCACGGCGGGCCGGCGGCCTGCACCGTGGCCGCGCTCATGTTCTGGATGGGCCGCCCGGCCGGGAAGGAACACCTGCCCGCGCTCATCAAGCTGTTGGAGGCCGAGAACCAGTTCGCGCGCGGCTACGCCACCGCCGAACTCGGCGAGATGGGGGCGGACGCGGCGGAGGCCGTGCCCGGGCTGGTCAAGGTGCTGTCCGACGCCGACATCAACAACCGGTGGTCGGCCGCCTGGGCGCTGGGCGAGATCGGCGCGGCCAGGCCCGAGGTCACCGCCGCCCTGGTCAAGGCGCTGGGCGACAGCCAGGTGCGCATGAGGCTGCAGGCCGGCGATGCCCTGGCCAAGCTGTGCAAGGACGCGCTGCCCGGCGATCTCGTCAAGGCCCTGGGAAGCGACGACGCCCAAGTGAAGTGGGGCGCCGCCTGGACTCTGGGCGAGGTCGGGCCGCCGGCGGCGTCCGCGGCGGCCGCGCTGAGCAAGCTGCTGAGCGACCCCGCGGTGCGCGTGCGGCAGGTCACCGCCTGGGCGCTGGGCCGCATCGGCCCGGGCGCAAAGGACACGGCCGGCGCGCTCAAGGCAGCCCTGGCGGACAAGGACTGGCACGTCCGCGCGGCGGCCGCGTCGGCCTTGGGGCGGATCGGGGCCAAGGCGGAGACCAAAGCCCTGGAGAAGGCAGCCAAGGACGAACGCGCGGAAGTGCGGGGAGCCGCAGCCGCGGCGCTGGAGAAGTTGCGATAGGGAAGACGTCCCTCCGCCTGGCGCGGAAGGACGGGACCTTTACGAGGAGGAGAACCGCTGATGCGTACTCTGTCCATAGCCGGAATCATTTCGCTGGCCCTCTTGACTGCGGCAACCGGTGCCGAGAAGAAGAAAAGGAAGGTGCGGAAACCGCTGCCGCCGGTTCAGAAACAGGAAGACACCAAGCTGCCGCCCTGGGAGAAGCCCAAGTTGCCGGCCTTCCCGGGCGCTGAAGGCTTCGGGGCCGTCTCCAAGGGCGGTCGCGGCGGCAAGGTCATCAAGGTGACCAACCTCAAGGGCTCCGGACCCGGCAGCCTGGCTGCGGCCTGCGCGGCCACAGGTCCCCGGATTGTGGTCTTTGACGTATCCGGCGTGATCAATGTGGGCAAGAAACTCCATATCGGAAACGGACAGATTACCATCGCCGGCCAGACCGCGCCCGGTGCAGGCATCACCCTCGACGGGGCGCTGGCCAGCAAGCCGAGAGGCAAGATCACCGACGTCATCATCCGGTTCCTGCGGGTCCGGGCCTCCAAGGGCGGCGACGCGGTGGGGTTCGTCAAGACCAGTCGGTTCATCCTGGATCACCTCAGCACGAGTTGGGGCACCGACGAGAACTGGGGGCTTTCCATGTGCGACAACTTCACCGTCCAGTGGTGCGCCAACGAGGAGTCCGAGTGTCCCGGCGGCGCGGTCAAGTACCGCGTCGATAAGGGCCCCCTCTTCAGGGGCGGCGGAAACTCGCCCCACAACTACGGCATGATCTGCGGTTACGTGCCGGAGGGCAACGTTTCACTCCACCACAACCTGTGGGCACATCACAACCGGCGCACGCCGCTGTGCGGGATCGAGTTGATGGATCACCGCAACAACGTGATCTACAACGTCAAGGAAGGCATCATGTTCCACCCCGCCAAGATGAACAAGAGCCGCGAGGGTCAGCCCTTCGCGGCCAACATCATCGGCAACTACTTCAAGCCCGGTCCCAGCTGCCCCAAGGACGGTCGCAAGGGCCTGCCCCGCAAGGTGGGCGGCGGCCGGTTCATGGTGGCCGAAAGCGGCGGTCACGTGTACGCCAAAGGCAATTACTTCAGCCTGGAGGGCAGGGAAGTTGACGTCTGGACAGGAAAGGCGAGCGGAGTCAGCATGAAGAGGTGCACCAAGGCCGAGAAGCCCTGGCCGGCGCCGAAGGTCACCACCCACAAGGCCGAGGAGGCCTACAAACTGGTCCTGGCGCACAGCGGCTGCCTGCCCCGAGATGCGATCAGCAAGCGAACGGTCAAGGACGTCCGTGAGGGCAAGGGCGAGTGGGGCCGGCACGATCCCAAGGGCGGGCTGATGGAAGGCCTCAAGCCCGGCAAGGCGCCGGCGGACTCGGACAAGGACGGCATGCCCGACGCCTGGGAGAAGGCCCACAAGCTCAACCCCGGCAGTCCCGCTGACGCCAACAAGATCGTGCCCAAGGGCGCCTCCAAGGGCGACCGGCACGCGGGCTACACGTACATAGAGTTCTACATCAACGAACTGGCCGACAAGCTGATCGCAGAGGCCGTAGCCGCGGCCGCGGCCGCGAAGTAAACAGCATGACCGGACCCGCCGCAAGGATGCGCTTCTTTGCGCTCGGGGCACTGTTCGCGGTCATCGCGACCAGCGCCCGCGCCGGGGAGATCGAGGTCACGGGCATCAAGGCTGTCTGCCGAAACGGCCAGGTCTTTGTCACCTGGAAGGACGTCGCCGAGGGCGAGGCCGGGGCCAAGTACCGCTACTCGGTTTACCGCTCGGACGGGCCTATCACGCAGGCCAACGTCGGGAAGGCCGAGGCGGTCATCCGGGGCATCCACAACAACTCCTGCAAGACGCCGGGAATGGCCTATCTTCAGAAGAAGGACCGGCTGGACCCGGCCAAGCCGCGACTGAAGTTGACCGCCGACGGCGAGCAACTGCCGCTGTGGTCCGGCGTGGGCGTGCACACCGTGGCGAAAGACGGCAAGGGCTACTACGCGGTTGTGGCCACCGATCTGGAACTGAAGCCGCTGTCGAAGGTCGTGCCCGGAAAGAGCGCCACGACCAAATCGGTTGAGGAGAAGGTCGCTCCGCCTCAGCCCATCAGGCAGGTGCCGCCCAGGAAGGGCGAGATCAGCGGGGAGAAGATCCCCAAGGGCCTGCCCCTGTACGTCGGGATGCACGGCAGTTGCGGCAGCAAGGCTAGGCGCAACACCTTCGCGTACTTCTCTCCGAAGAAAGAAATGGGCTGGCGGGCGGGACAGCCCGGAGGGTTCTCGCTGTCGGTTCGCGAAGGGGTGAAGACCAGGATACTCCTTGCGCCTCGCGAGACGCTGACCACGCCCGCGGGCGCTACCGGAGTCGAGGGCCTCTGGTTCGGCCTGTGGTGCAAGCCCAACTGGGCAACCGACCCGGAGTTCCGCGCGTATCCCATCTCCGAGAAGCGGGTGAAGTGGCTGGTGGACTGGGCGGTGAAGACCTACAGGGCCGACCCCAACCGCGTCGCCACCGGCGGCCAGTCCATGGGCGCGTACGGCTCGATGAAGATCGGCCTGCGTCGCCCGCGGATGTTCTCGGCGATCTATCCCACCGGCCCCAGGTGCCGCATGGGCAAGCTCAGCGGCATCTCGGCGGACGGGAAGAAGCTGAAGCTCTATCTCACCGGAGGGGTGCCCAGGACGGAGAAGAAGATCAAACCCAGTTGCCTTCGCGCGATGGGCGGCAAGCGGCCGATGCTGCCCGACGGGAAGACCGAGTACTGGGACTATCTGGACGCGGTCGCCCTCATCGAGCGGAACCACGACGACCTGCCGTTCCTCTGCTTCATCGGCGGACGCAACAACGGCAAGATGTGGGGAGGCGTGGGTCCATGGGGCGACCAGGTCCCGACGGTCAAGGCGCTGCTCAAGAACCGCCACGGCTTCGCCTTCGGCTGGGACAACGGCACCCACGGCTCGGCCAAGAAGCAGTTCAAGTTGCTCTGCAAGTACTACCCCTGGCATCGCTTCGCGCTGAACCTCAGCTACCCGGCCTTCTCGGGAAGCTCCATGGACGACGACATCGGTCCGGCCGGGCCGAAGGAAGGCTACATCAATCTCGGTTTCATCTGGACCGACCCGGTCGAAGACGCGAACAAGTGGGAGAGCACCATCTCCAACGCCGAGGCCAAGGTGGACATAACCGTCGACGTCACCCCGCGCAGGTGCCAGAAGTTCAAGCTCAAGCCGGGCGAGAAGCTCAAGTGGGCCAACTCCGCCGGCGGGAAGGGCACGGTGACCGCCGACAAGTGGGGACTGGTCACCGTCGAGAAGGTCAAGATCCCGTTGGGCAAGAAGGTCACGCTAAGCATAACGCGCTAGCAGTCCGTTCTTCAGCGGACTGCCAGCTCGGGAACACCGGTCGCGCGCCGAAGACGGCTGGGCGGCTGATTGAAGTTGCTCCGGATCCAGCGCCTCAGCGCGACTCTATCCGTACCGAGTGCATCTTGGGGTGCTTGGGCCCCTTGACATGGATATCGAAGACGGTGGGTGATTTGGTGATCACTTTCCGCACGGTGTGCTCGTCCTTCCAGCCCTTCCCGTCCGCGTACTTGTAGGTGATTACCAGCTTGCGCTTGGCCAGCGCTTCGGGGTTGTCCACGGTGACGGTTACCTTGTTGGTGCCGGGCACCAGGTACGGCCCGGCGTACATGTTGTGCCCGAAGATGGTGGAGACCAGCACGCCGCGCAGCCGGACCGCGCCCCGGAGCTCCAGGCGCAGGGTCATCCCGAACCGGTCGATCATCAGCTCGGGCGTGCGCCACTTGCCGATCACGGCGGTCTCGGTGGCCTTGCCGGTCTTGCCCGCGCTCCAGACCTTGACGGGCTTCTTCTCGTCGCGGCCCCAGCCCTGGAGCATATACAGGTCCAGCCCGTCCGCTTTCGCCGGGCGCGAGTAGTCCAGCGTCACCTCCGCGCCGCAGACGGTATAGGGGAAGCGAGTGTCCAGCTCCAGCACGCCGCTCCGACCGCCATCGACGACCAGCGCGTTGCCGTCGAGCTTGAGCCCCTTGCTCGAACGCGCCGCGGCCAGCAGCTCCCGCGCCGGGAGCGTGCGGTCGAAGCGGCCGGCGGAGAAGTAACGGTAGCAGCGCTTGATGGTCTGCTTGCTGCCATCCTTCTTGCGGTGGGTGAAAACGTTCTTCTTGAGGTAGGGCTCCCAGTAGGGGAAGTTGACCGTGTCGAACTCGTCGTTGAGCCCGCAGCGGTGGAATCCGGTGGGGGCGTCCCCCTTCCTGGCGCGGTGCGCCAGGTACTTTACCGGCTGGAAGTCCCAGGTTCGGGTGATGCTCTCGCCGGCGCGCAGGTTGAGGTTCAGCCGGCCGGGCTTGTAGCCGCCGTCGTAGTCCTTGCCCTCCCCTCCCACTCCCCCGTTGGGGATGGCCTGGGCGTAGTACTCCACCATCTTGGCCAGCGGGCCGTAGTGGCTCCAGGGCGGCCCGTGGTGGTCCTTCTTGATCTCCGGCTTCCGCGCGCAGGCCAGGAACATCTCCGGTACGCGCTTCTCCTCGATGGCCTTGCTGACCAGCGAGGGGTCGGCCTTCATCTCCCGGTGGCTCAGGATGTGGCGCGGCTTCGTGCGGCTGTAGACGTAGAAGCCGGTCATGGCGTCGAGGACGTGCCAGCGCTTCTCGAAGAAGACCTCCAGGAAGCTGTGGCCGGCGTAGAATCCGCCCTTGCCGTCCGAGAGCTTGCTGCTGCATCCCCGGGTGCGGTAGCCGCCGGCCTTGAGCATCATCACCTGCAGCGCGCGCTGCGAGCCGCACAGCGGCATGCCGCGGGCGGAGAGCAGCGCCTCGTGCAGGTCGCGGCAGCGCCCCCCGTAGTGCCACATCACCCGCCGGTACCAGTGCCAGAAGTTGAGCACCTTTTCCTCGTCGGTCTTGCCCTTGAAGACCGCGGTGGCGATGGTCTTCGGGCTGGAACAGTCCACCGACCCGCTGGTGAGCACTTTGACGTTGCGGAGCCCAATCACGCCACTTCCCCTGCCTTTCGGACCGGCCTTGACGACCGGCGGTGCCACCTCTGCCTTCGAGCACCCTGCAGAGCTGATTGCCAGCAGGACCGCAAGAACAGTGATATGTTCGCATCGAGCAAGCACAGTATGGTCCTCCTTATCGCACGTTCACTTCAGCGACGCAAGGGCGCCTGACGACGAAGGTGCTCCCGCCGCACTTACTTCGACTCCAGCTTCTTCAGGGCTTCTTCGAGTTTCTTCCGCACCCAGGGAACGGGTTCGCGGGACAGCGCGGTCTTGAGGGCCTCTGCCGAAGCCTTCTCGCCCATGTCCCCCAGCGACTGCGCAGCCGCGGCGCGGACGTTCTCGTCGGCCGCGTAGGAGAGCATCTTGCGGATGCGCGGGGCGCTGGCCGTGTCGCCCAGCATGCCTAGAGCGATGATCGCCCGGAAACGCACGACGATGTACTCGTCCTTCAGACATTTTCTGAGCCGGGGGATCAGCGACTTGTCCCCGGTGTGCCCGGCGGCCTGCGCCGCGTAGGCGACAACGTTTCCGTCTTTGTTCTGCAGGCACTTCGCGACAGCCGCGGACGCGGCGCTCGCGTCCTCGAATCCAGACAGGAGACGCATGGCCCCCCACTGGTGGGCGGGCTGGGCCCGGCTGTCCGCCGCCATCCGGGCCAGGACCGGCACGAACTCCGGCCATTTCGCGTCCCGGGCCATGGTCCCGATCATCAGCACGGAACTGGCCCAGCGGTCCCACTCGGTGATAACCTTGCCCTTCCAGGTCTTGTAGCCGGTCCACTTGGCCTTCTTCACGTCGCTGGCGATTTCCAGCAGCACCGGCCGGGCCTTCTTGCGGTCGATCGCGAACAGCGCGGCCAGCGCGGCCGACTTGGACCACTGGGCGTCCACCTGGTAGGCGACCTTCTTCAGCGCGTCGAAAGACTTGGGGTCGGCGTGCTCCAGGAGCCCTCGGGCCGCTTCGGCCACCTTCTTGGGGTCTTCGAGGTCCTTGATGAGTTGCCCGACCGACGGCAGCTTGGCGCGATCCGGCCGCCTCCACATGCCGCCGCGGGTGCGGGTCTCCTCCACCGGGCGCGTGGCCGGCAGCTTGTGTATCTTGCTGGCCGCCTCCTTGACCAATGTGCGGTTGCCCTCCCCCGCCGCCGCGATGCTCTCCACGATGATCGACTCGCAGACCACGTCTTCCCACTGCTTGCCGGCGGCGATGATCTCGTAGGTCCAGGGCGCCCGCTCGACCACGGTCACGTTCTTGCGGTTCTTGGCCTTCAGGTCGGTCCAGACGTAGGTGACCTTGAGGGCCGAGCCCTTGGCGATGCTGCCCTTCACGGTAATCCTGTTCTTGCCGGGATGAAGCTGCGGCAGCGAGAAGGGGTTGTGCTGCACGGTGGTCCGGAAGGTGATGCCCTTCACCTGGCAGTCATCGGGCTTCTTCTTGGCGACCAACTCCAGCTTGAGGCGGTAGTGGTAGCGCCCGAAGGGCGAGTTGAAGCCCGCGGGCGGATCGGCCGTGCCGGTGACCTTGAACTTCTTGCAGATGGGCACGACCAGCTTGGGTGCCGCCAGCACGTCGGCCGGGCACTCCCAGAGCTTCTTCCAGGTCTTGCCGGCGTCGACGGATAGGTAGAGACGCACCGCGTCGCCGGCGCTCTTGCGCTTGAGATTGAACTCCACCTCCGCGTCGGAAACCATGTACGGTGTCCGGAAGTGCCAGACGGCGGCGGCAGTCTTGCCGGCCTTAGCCGGCTGGAGCTTTCCGGCGGCCATGCCCTTCGGCGGCTCGGCCAGTCCCCGCGTCCACCCGGCATCGGAAAGGTCCGGCGAGTAGCCCCACAGACCGTTGCCGTAGGTCGGGTGGTACGGGCCGCGCTCCCAGGCCTTTACCCGGCGGCGGTCACGCTTGAGATCAACGTTGTCCATGTAGGGCTTGCCCACATTGCCCCAGCCGCGCTCCAGCTTCTCGCCGGGGCGGAAGCTCAACTCCATGCGGTGGGTGGACAGGGCCAGGTGCTGGCAGTGCTTCCACTGGGAGAAGTTCTTGCAGTAGTCGGTGCCCATCCCGTCGGCGCTCAGGGTGTACTTGCCGGAGCGGTGCAGGATGTAGGAGCCGAAGTTGACGTCGAAGAGATGCCAGCGGGCCACTCCGTCGGCGTCGGTGTAGTGGCAGCTGGCCATGGTGTGCCCGCCCAGGACCAGTTTCTCGGCCGGGTGGCCCATGGCCCGCCAGACGGCTTCCATCACCCGGCTCAAGCCGTCGCACCAGTGGGTGCCGTAGACGTTGAGAATCTTGAGGGGGTCGTCGATGTAGCCGCGCTTCTTCGACTGCAGCGGGTTCTTGAACTTCTCGGTGGGCGGGTTGCCGTCGGTGTGCATCTTCCAGCGGCGCACCCAGCGCCAGACGGCCAGGGCTTTCTCGTGGTCGGTCTTGGCCCCGGAGAGGCGCGCGACGTCCAGGCCGAACTGGCGCAGGTCGGAGCCGTCCGGCCAGCGGTCGCAGACCACGGTCACCCCGGTGGCCGCCGGCTGCGGGCACAGGAACGGACCCGGCGACACCTCGCGCTCGCCGCGCCAGTACTTCCAGTCCCGGCTCATCCGTACGGCTGGCTTGGAGGCGCTTTCCACCGCGGTACACGAGACCTGGCCGGCCATCAGCACCACCGCCAACTGGATGAGGCACGCTCTGTATCTCAAAACAAGATCCTCCTCTGTGCTGCTCACAGTCTACTTGATCTCCACTTGGACGACGTTGGAGAGCCTGCTGAGGTTGCCGGCGGCGTCCCAGCTCTTGATCGCGAAGTAGTACCTGCCGGGCGGCAGATCGGCGGCGGAGAGTGCCTTCGGCGCACCGAACGCGCCCTGCGGGACGAACTTCTCCACCGTGAAGCCCTGCTTCTCGCCGCCGGCCGCCGGCGCGGGCTCGCCGCGCACGTTGTCGGCGTGGTAGAAGCCGTACTTCTTACCCAACTCGTCCGGGAACTTGGGGTGGTCGACGATGGGCTTGTCGGCGTACTTGATCCAGTAGCGCGCGGCTTTGCCGGCAGACCCCTTGCCGGCGTCCTTGGGGGCGGTCCAGGTCAGCTTGACGCCCTCTTTGGTCGCCTCGGCGACAGCGAGGTCTCTGACCGCCTCCGGCGGCTCGGCGTCCTCGCGCGGGTGGGTCAGCACATAGGCCGCGGCTTGGCCGTGTGCCGCGTGAACCAGTCCCCCCGCCCTGACGCCGAACATGCGGCCCTTGGCGTAGGTCTTGGTGATCTCCAGCGCGCGCGGGTCGCCCAGGGCCACGTATATCTCCGGCGCGGCCACCGCCTGGTACCAGTGCCGCTCGAACTTCTCAGGCCGGGTGCCCCGCGGCCAGCGGTGGGGCATGCCCTTGCCGGCCACGAAGGCCTCGTTGTAGGCCCATTCCAGCCACGAGCCCATCACGTCCAGCCACTCCTCCTCACCGGTGTCGCGCCAGAGTTCGAAGGCGGCAATGGAGGCTTCGGAGTTCTGCCAGGACGGGATTCGCGACCAGCCGCGCTTCTCCTCTATGGGCCCGCCGTTCAGGCGCTGCAGGTGCATGATTCGCCGGGCCAGCCACCGCGCGTAGAAGAGGCTGTCGGCGTCGCCGGTGGCCGAGTAGGTGGCCGCGCAGCAGAAGAGGTGGCATGCGTAGATCCGTGTGTAGAAGTAGCCCGGGCGGCGCCCGGGGTGCTTCACGTCGTCGAAGTAGTTGATCTCGGAGAGCGCCGGCGCCGCCTTGAGCGGGCCGCCTACCTCGCCCTTGGCCCGGTCCCACTTGAAGAAGAATCGGTGCGTGGAGTACTTGGCCTGGTTGCCGATGGCCATCACCGAATCCCGGGCGATCGGCGAGGCGGTCAGGTAGTACCACTCGTAGGGCCAGACGTGCTTGAGGTGTTCGCCGTTCATGTGGGTACTGCCCGGCGAGGCGTAGTGCGGGGTATTGCCCGTCCAGGTCTTCCGGTCCCGGGGTTCGACCGCCTTGCGGTGGGTGAAGAGCTTCTTCTCGCCGTAGCCGACGAGCCGGTGATGCACATCGGCCTCCTTGGACGAGAAACTGTAGTCGGAGATCAGCATGGGCAGCCGTTCGGCGGCCCAGCGGGCACCGACCATGCCACGCTCCCAGGCGCCGAGATCCCCGCTCTGCAGGAAGCGGTAGAACGGCGACCAGTAGTTCTTGTGCATCCCGCCGGGATTGAAGTAGGTGTAGCTGCCCTGGTTTCTCCAATCGGAGGACTTGGGAGCCCAGTGCGTGTGGCTCGGTGCCGGGAGACCGCCGGGTATGCCCAGCTGCTGCAGCCAGACGTTGGCGTCGGCGTACCATGTCCCGCCGGCCCAGGGCAGCAGCGGATAGCGGAAGGCCCGGGCCAGTTTCCCGCTCCTGGCCGCGTCGGCGTCACCGGGATGCAGGTACCAGGTGATCACATGGCTCTTGCGGGTGGTGGCGTTGAGTTGGAAAACCATGTTCTCGGCGTAATCGGGCATGAGCGCCGCCTCGGCGCGCCCGCCAGACAGGCGGAACGCCTTGGGAGCCTCCTCCCAGAAGTTCCGCAGCTGGACGGTCAGGCCGCGCCCGGCGGCGGATAGATCGGCCCAGCCCGGCTGGGGGCCGCCGGAGGCCTTGAGGACGCACGGCCCCTTGGCAGGCAGCACGCCGGAGGAGTTCGTCTTCTGGCCGCCGAACGTGTACTTGGCATCCTTCGCGGCCCAGCCGTCCAGGGAGAAGCCGACCGCGGCGTCCTTGATCCGGTAGACGTGCGCTGGGAAATCCCGGCGGTTGTTGTCGATGGAGTAGACCACCTGGAAGAAGGGCTTGCCGGCGTAGAAGGAGAGCCAGGCGGTGTAGGAGTAGAAGCCTTCCGTGCGAAGGCCCTTGCCGCGCCCGCCCGGCCAGTGCCGGCCCTCGACGCGCACGGTGACACGCACGGGCCCCCTGGACTCGACGACCACCCGGTCGGGCTTGCCCAAGCCCGAGGCGTAGCGGTGCTCGACGAGTTTGCCCTTGGCCTCGAACTTTTCGATGCGCCCGCCACCCGAGCCGAACATGTTGAAGTGGTCGCTGTATCCGTAGGCCACCTCCTGCTCGGCGCTGGTCAGCACCCCCCCGTTGTGCGCGTCGGGCTTGACGAAGCGCTCGGTCTCGGCGAACTTCCCGTCGCCGTCGAGATCGAGGTAAGCTTCCTCTATCAGCGTGCCTCGCTTCTTGCTGATGAGTGCTCTGAGCGGCCCGGTGACCACCTCGATGGCTTCCTTGGTTTCTCTCACGATCAGCGGCGTCTTCGGCGGCGCAGCGGTCTCCCCGTCCGTCAGGGTGTAGCGGGCCTCGCCGCCGGGGGGCACGTCGGCCTGGAATTCGACCAGCACCCACTTGACCGACCCGTCCCGGCCCCACCACTTGACGAACGGGTTGAACTGCGCGGGCACCGGGCGGCCCTTGCCGTCGAGCACCCGCAGCTTGGAGCAGTTGGTGAGGGCCCCCAGCGGCATGGGTATCCCGCCGGAGACCGGCCATGACGCCCGCGGGCTCCCGGAGTTATCGCGGACGACAAGGGGAACTTTGATCTCCCCCGAGCGGGCCGGGCAAGCCAGTGTTGTCCCGAACACCACCGTCAGCACGATCAGCCACCGTTTGTCCATCTTCGCGTCTCTCCTCAGCAAACGGCCCTCGGTCCCCGCCCCTTCATTATATGGATTGCAGCCCGCCCGCCCGCATTTCGGTCAAACCTCCGGGAAAAGGCGTTCCGTGAATCCCAAGGCATGGTCTTGCACAAGCCGCTCATCGCGCTGCGGTTGCGGAGGCGGGCCGTATCGGGCGACCCGGAGCACCAGCATTCGCAAGGGGCAATGCCCCCGGAGATATGAACCGCCTTGCGCTCCACTCGTCAGTTCCTCCCGCCGGCCGCCCCCTACTTTACCGGGAACTTGGCCCCCTTGGCCAGTTCCTTCTCCATGTAAAGGTAGATGTGGTTGAACCGGCCGCTCCACCCGTGGATCTTGGTGGACGTTTTGCCAAACTTCGAGACGTAGTAGGATAGCGGAGAGCGATACTTCGGATCAATCGGTTTGTAGGGCGCATCGTAGTAGAAAATGCTCTCCCGGAAGAACTGCCGGGAGAGATCCAGGTACTTCTTCTCGCCGGTCTGCATGTAGAGGTAAGCCATCGGATTACCCCAGAAAAAATTCCAGACAATCTGCTGGCCGGTCTGCTGTTCCCCATTTTTCTTAAGCCACCTGTAGGGAGGCGCAGACACCAGGTATTTGCCACCTCCAGTCTCTTTCCCTATCTTGACGAAACGCTTGAGCAGGGCTTCCTCAACCAGGTAGCGCAGGCCCTCCAGGACCTTCTTGTCCCCGGTGTAGTGGTGCAGCCGGCAGATCGGTGAAAAGCTGTAGCCGTACATCAGCACGGGCATCTTTTTGGCCTCCTCCACAGTCCGGCCCTCGTGTATGGCTCCGAAGGTGGCGTTGAACAGACCCAACGCCCAGTCCAGGTACTTCTTCTCGCCGGTTACCTCGTAGGCGCCCAGGAAGTTCTCGATACTCCAGCCGTACTTGCGCAGTTCGGCATTGGCGTTGGAGGCCTTCTTGCCCTTACCGCTGATGAGAGCACCCATCCCCCTGTTCAAGTGGCGCAGTCCCTCGGCGCTCTCGACTGCCACCAGCCTGGCCATAGGGTCACCGGTCAGCAGATACCAGTAGCCGATGCCCCGGTTCCAGGTGTGAGTGGGCCTGCCGGTCCACATTCCTCCACGGGCAGTCCGGTGATTATCCTTCTCGTAGAAGGATATGCGGTTGGTCAAGGTCGTGTAGCGATCCGTCCGCCCGCACTGCGCCGAGTGATTCTGGGCAATGTCCTTGCGATGCCAGGCCATAGCATCGGCTGTGTCAAAAAACTCCCGCTTGCCGGTGCGCAGGAAGTGCAGCAGCATGGTCATGGTCCAGTCGTAGTGCAGGTTGCTCCAGCCATCGGCCCAGGGCAGATCACCGTAGTCGCACCAGCCAGGCACGAACGTAGCCGGCGCGCTGCTGCCCTTGGCCCCTCTGGTGGAGAACTTGTTGTCGACCAGGCACTTCATCATCCGCTCGTAGCGCTCCAGGGCCTCCAGTTGCGGCTTGGGGTAGCCTTCCTTCCCGTAGTCCCGCTCCTCGGCGGTCATCCCGAAAACGCCGCAGTTGGCGTACCAGGAACCGGGCGCCACGGCAATCAGCCGCGGCGCCTGGAAGGCGGCCAGTTCCTGCTCGGCCAAAGCCGAGGCGGTGATCAGAATCTCGTGGCTCCTCTGCCGGCCCTGGCCCAGCCGATAGCAGTCGATCTCCTCCACAGCCGGCCAGAGTTCGAGTTTCGCGCGTCCCGGACTCACCGCGATGCCCTTGGGGCCATACTCCCAGAAACGCCGTATGCCCAGGCCCAACGTCGCGTCGCCCTTGCCTATGAGGCAACTGCCAACCGCCTTTTGGCCACGGGGCGTCCCTTTGCCGTTGAAGGCAACGCCGTAACTGAGCTTGCGCTTTAGGCCTCTTTCGGTCATGGGCGTCACGCCAAGCAGTTGCAGCAGACGAGCCGTCTTGCCCACCTTGCCGTCCTTGCCTGAGAGCTTCACGGCGTCGCCTCCGGTCACCCCGGGCGCCGAGAAGTTCATGCTCAGGCTCTGAAAGCTCGCGAAGCACGATCCGTCAAAGGGCCCTACGTGGGTGATCGCCGGCACGATGTACAGGTACGGCTTGCCGGCGTAGGCGTAGATCCGGGTGCGGTGTTTGAGAAAATCGCCGGAGGGATCCTGATAGGGCCTGCCCTTTGCGTCCTTGCCGACCGGGACGACAGGCCGGCCGTCCCTCGTCGCAAAAGTGCCTTGTAGATAGACACAGGCGACCAGCGGGCCGCTCTTCTCCACCTCGACCTTCTCAATCTTGCCCAGTATGGTGCTGAAGACCTTGCCGTTACCGCCACCATCAGTCTCGAAGGTCCAGAAGGTTTTCTCGCTGAGCTCGCCGAACCCGAGCTTGCCCCAGACATACTCCGGAGAGATCACGACTTTGCCGCTCTTGGAGAGCCAGGGCGCCTTGATCTTGTTCGAGAATCTGCCATCGGGCCCGGTCTTCGAGCCGACCAACTCGGCGTGCTCGGCATCCACCGGCCGAAGCGTCCATTTCTCGGTGCCGCACTTGGGGGTAATTCGCAGCTTGCCAAGCTTCAACCACCATTTGTCCTTGGAGTGCTTGTAGCGGGCCTTGGTGATTCTGGAAACGTAAGTTCCCCCCACCAGGGACATTCCTTGGCCGAGCAGGACCTTCTTGCCGCCGACCTCCAGCGATTCGATGATCGACCCGGTCTTCTTGGAGATGGTGATCCTGGCCGCGCCGGTGTCGATGACAATGGAGTCTCCTGTCTCAGTGACCTTCAGGGGCTTCGCGATCTCGGCGGGCTTGCCCTTGGCCAGCTTGTACTTGCGCTCGCCGTTCCCGGGCAAGTCGGCCTGAAAGCTGAGGTGCACCCACTTCAGCGACCCGTCCGGCCAGCGGCAGACCGCCTCGGTCTGGCAGGGAACCGGTTTGCCCGCGGCGTCCAGGAGCACCAGTTCCCCGGCCTTCTTGACCGCGCCCTCCGGCAGCGGCACGCCGCTGGTCACCGGCCAGGCCGGCCGCGCCACGCCGGCGGGCTCCTTCACGCTGAGCGGGACCTCGAATTCCCCGGCGCAGGCCAGCGCCGCGAAGGCGAACATGGATAGAACCGAACCCGTTACCTTAAACATCCGAACCTCCTCCTTCAGCCGGGATTGGCCGGTTGATGAAAATAGGCAGCTGTCGGTATTGCTCAAGCATGAACGCACTTTCACAGACTCCCTTTACTGCAGGCCTGTTACATTCATGTTCCTGGGGTGTTCAACTGAAAAGGAGAAGGGGATTTCTATCTTTTCGCCGGCTTCGGGTTTGAAGAACCATTCCAGGAATTTGTGCTCGTTCATTTTCAGCGCATCGGTGTCCTTTTCGTATTTCGGGTTGATGATCGTGACGACAATATCCTTGTTTTCGGAGATCGGTATCTGGTCCCAGACGACAAGCTCTTCCCGCGTTTTCTTGTTGTTGGTGATGCGGATGAGGTATTCGTAAATGAACACGGTCTTTTTGTTCAACAGCCCTTCGTCCTTGCGGTACTTCCTCAGGAACTTATACTTGACCTTCATGCCCTCGTCGATGCCCAGAAACGTCCAGAATTCCTCACCGGGGGCAACGAGTTTCAACTGGGACGTGGCGACGAAATTGTTGTCAAGGAACACATTGCATTCACCCGCGAGGAACGGATAGTCGGTCTTATTGGTCACTTTCGCTTTCAGGTAGGCGTACAGTGCGAGCTTGGGGGTGGTTGCGTAGCGGAAGTGCGCGGGGAAACCCTCCATCATCACACTCACCTTGTGAGGGGCGCCGTCTTCTTTTATCGTGTTCTTGCCGGCGGGGACAAAAACTACGGAAGTGGCCTGCGTTTCCACGGCGGCTTCCCTCACGGCCATTACTGCCGGCGCCGGCAGCTTACTGTTCTCAGCTTCACAATCATCCGCATCCGTCTCCATAACATTGAACATCTGGTCTTTTCTACTTCGAGCTCCAGATTTATGGGAGCCTGGCTCCGGCGGGGGCAGGGGCGTGGATTGCGTCAAACCATCGGGTTCGGGAGAATACATGGATACGCGCCAGGGAGACAGGTCGGGCTGGCGGCCTCCTATTTGCGGCTGTGCCGTCGAGAGCTTTATGCTCACGTCGTCCCAGTCTTCACTCGTGTTCTGGCGGACCATGGCGTTGTAGGCTATGTTCATGACCTTGTCTTCCGTGGAGACGCGGAGGTCATAGACCGGATACCAGTTGGGGCCGTAGACGATATACGACAGGTGCAGGGTCAGCTCTTCTTCGGCCTGCATTTCGACCGTCACTTCGACGTTGTTGCGGCTCTTCCGCTGGCCCCCGATGTCGGCAATCCGCCTTGCAATCTTTCCCAGTTCATCTTCAAGCTTGCGCCGATGTTTTCCGACCTGGCTGATTTCCTTGTGGATTCCATCGAGCTTGGAACGGTAGAAGTCCACCATCTTTATCCAGTTGTCGGGGTCGAGTTCCGACAGTTTCGACGCCTTTGACTCGCTGGTCAGCTTACTGGTAATGTTGTCGATGAATTCCCTTTCCTGTTCCGCATGGGAGACAGTGGCCGCATCTTCCGCAATCTCGTCTTCTATCCTCTGCTTTTCCTCATAGAGCGCCGTGCTCGCTTCGTCGGGATCCTGGGAGAAGTATTCGACCTTGAACCTGACGTCCTGGAGAATGGCGTTTCCTTCCCCGTTGACCTGAACGCTGTTCTGTTCCAGCGATTCCGGCAGGCTTTCAAAGACGAGGACGTGTTCGCCTTTGGCGAGTTTCAGCGAGGCCGTCCGGGTAACCTGCGCCCGATCCGTGAAGACGGTCACTTCCGTTATCTGCGAGTCCAGTGTTGTCATGTCCCCTCCCTCCCGGGAAATCCGGGTTCAAACATTTACCTGCCGGCTTCGGCCAGGTTGCTCATCGCGCTGCGGTTGTTCGCGGCGTCCCAGCTCCGGATCGCGAAGAAGCGCCTGCCGGCGGGCACGCCCTTGACGGTAAGGCTCTGCCGCGCGCCCGCGGCCCCCGGCTTGGGCTCGCCCTGGACGTTCTGGGCCGCCCACCAGTTGGCGTACTGCTTGGGGTCGAACTCGAAGGTCCGCTTCTGGCGGTCGAAGTTCAGGTTGGCAACGATCTTCTTGTCCGAGTGTTTCACCTGGTAGCGGACAGCTCCGCCGGCCGGCGAGGTCCAGGTTAGCTTGACCTGGCCGCCCCCCAGCCCCTCGGCCTTGAGGTCCTTGACGGCCTGCGGCGGGGTCGCGTCCTTCCTGGGGTTGAGCAGCCGCCAAAACAGCGCCTGGCACCCAGGATGGTCAAGATAATTGATGCTCGTTAATTCGAAGCAGGCCTGCGCGTACTTCATGGCCAGGTCTCTGCGGAACTCCTCGCCGAAGCGCTCGAAGGGCAGGATCGTCGCGAAGCCGGCCTCGCCAGGCAGGCAGTAGCCTATTCCAGGCGGCTTGGGGCTTTCCAGGTCGTAGAAGTACGGGCACCAGAACTTGCGCCCGCGGCCCTTGGGGTCCTTCAGGCCCCAGTCTCCGTCGTAGAAGTAGCACTCCCTGGCCATAATCTGCTCGATGCCCTCGGTCACGCCCTCCAGGCGCTCGCGCAGGGGATCGCCCTCGGGCAGGTTCCGGCAGGCGTTCCACATGCCGTCGTGCAGGATGTAGCCCATCATCAGGTGAGGCTTGAAGGTGCGCGGGCCCTTCTCTCCCGGCCCGCCGTGGCCCTGTCCGCCGTAGATTGCACCGCGCTGCCAGTCCATCTTGATGCGCCCCTTGCCGGCAAACAGCTTCGGGGCGTTCCGGCGGATGAGTTCCTGGTACTCCGTGTCCTTGAAGCCGGAGAAGTTGTAGCATGCGCCCAGAGTGTACAGGCCCCAGCCGAAGACGCGCGCGTAATTGGTCTCCAGACTGACACACTGGTTCATGCCCCTTCCCTTGGTCTTCATCAGGCGGGCGTAGAAGCGGGCGGCCTCGCCGACGCGCTCGTCGCCGGTCAGGTAGTAGTAGAGCGGTAGGCCGTACCAGTGGCGGTGTTCCCACTCGAAATGTATGTTGCCGACGATGCCCTCCTTACGGGGCCGGGTGACGATCTTGTCGCCGTCCTGATGGGGCACAGACATGTCCGTGTTGTAGTTGAAGCGTGCCTCAGCCGTCAGGTAGTATTCCCCGGCGCGGTCGCCCTTGACGTCTTCGCGGAGGAAATCGACCAGGGCAACGCGGGCGAAGTCGTGCTGGTTGTCGAAGCCCCCCGCGCCCCAGCCATGATGAAACCAGATGCGGAGGTTTGACCTGCCTTTAGTCCGCCTGATCTTCCAGCCCTTCTTCTTGGCAAAGTCGTCCTGCTCGGAACGTGCCACGAAGTGGTAGAGCGGATAGATGTCCAGATCGTTCTGGCAGCTGTTGTACCAGTCCGCCGATGCCTTGGCCACCAGCGGGTAGTGGAAGCGAAAGGCGCTGCCCGCCGGGTCGGCCGCGGCCTTGGAATGGAAGTCGAAGAGCACCTCGCGGGTCTGGTGGCCGGTCATGGGAATCTTGTGGCCGCCGGCATGCTCTCTGGCCCAGGGCGCGACCGTCACCGTGCCGTCACCGGAGGCGCGCAGCGCGCAGGGATAATAGGCCGGGGCGTAACGCAGGCACACAGTCACCCCCGCGCCCGACCCGCCGGCCAGGTCCAACCAGGCGATCTGGGGATAGGACTTCACATCCCCGGAGCCGCCCAGTTTCTGTCCTCCCTTGGTGAGCGCGTAGCCGGCGGAGCCCTTCGGCCATTTTCCCTTTCGCTTCTTGCGCAGTTTCGGGTTGCGCTTGCTCGGGAAGCTGCTGGCCTTCTGGAAGTAGACCACCGATTCCTTCGCGCCGAGAGACCCCTTGGCGACTCCGTCATGCTTGGCGGCCTGGAAGCTTCCGCCGCCGCCCAGGTTGAGCTTCACCGCCAGATCAACGCCCTTGAACGTCGGGTATTCCTGCTGCTCGGGCGAGGAGTTCTCCAGCGTGTAGAAGACCCGCACCTGGGTCTTGCCCCTGTAGAAGTGCATCCGCACGGTGAAGCCGAGCATGCGCTTGCCGTCCTTGCGGTGCGCGCCGTGGGCCTTGACCACGCAGCGGGCTGGGCCGTTCTCTTCGATCTCCACTTTGATCTTCTCGTCCGCGGCGGCTGTGAAGGCCGTGCCGGACGCGCCCGTCAGGGTGATCCCCGGTGAGCCGGGTGCGACCACTCTGGTCCCGCCGACGGTCACCTCCTCGAACAGGTTGAAACCCTTCTTCCTGATGACCACCTTGAGGGCCCCGGTGTCCACCGAGATGGTCGCGCCCTCATCCTTGGCCAGGTTCGCGCCGCCTCCGGCGCCTTCGCCGCGCACGACCTTGAATCCGCCCCTGGTCTTGCCCGCCTCGCAGTCCGCCTGGAAGTCGAGCAGCGCCCAGCGCACGTTGCCGCTCGGCCAGCGCGCCAGCGTCCTGGCCTGCCAGACGGCGGCCCCCTTGACGCCCAGCAGTGGCCGGCCGCCCTTTTCCTTGACGGCCATCTTGTCGGTGAAAGGCAGCCCCAGCTTGACCGGCGCGCTCCTGCGCGCGGTCCCCTTGGCGCCGATGCGGATGGCTTCATGCACGACCACATCGGCCGCGACGACCTCTCCCCCCCGGACCGGGCAGGACAGCCCAACGGTCAGGAGAATTCCGGCCAGCAGCCCCGTTCGTCTTCCGCTCATGTTCGCTCCCTTCGTCTTCAGGCGCGTTGGCCGGGGACTCTCGCCCGGGCTTCTCCGGAGGACTCCCTGATCCTGAGCTCCCCCGGCACGAGTACCAGTTCGCCGGGCTGCGCCCGCCCGGCCATCAGCTTGCTGAGCTCCAGCGCGGCGGTTTCGCCCACCGACTGCATGTTGGTGCTAACGCTGGTGAGCGCGTCAGAGAACCCGGTGGCCGCCGCCTTGTCGCCGTAGCCGGCCAGCGCGAGGTCACGCCCGACGACCAGGCCGCGTTCCTCCGCGGCTCGCCCGACGCCCAGGGCCATCATGTCGTCGAAGGTCAGGACCGCGCTGGGCGGATCCTGTTGCGCCAGGAGTTCCCTGCCCGTCTCGAGCCCGGCGTCGATCCTGATGCGCGAGGTGACGACGAGCCGCTCGTCCGGCTCAATATCCGCAGCGCGCAGTCCGGCGCAGTAACCCTTGTAGCGCCACGGGTTCCTGGTCCGGTCGGGCAGGTCCACGTAGGCGATCCTGCGGTGGCCGAGGGCGACGAAGTGATCGACGACCGCGCGCGCCCCTCCGCAGCTGTCGTCCATCACGCTGGTCAACGGCAGGTCGGGATAGTGGTGGTCGACCAGCACCGCCGGGCCGTCCCAAATGTCGAGGATCTCGGCGATCACCTCGCGCTTCACGAGAGTGCAGAGCACCAGGCCGTCGAGCTCCCTGCGCCGCAGCCTGGTCAGCAGGGCCTCGCGCCCCGGGGGTCTGCTCACCCGGCCGGTGAAAGTCACGTTCCAACCGACGTCCGCCGCGCCGACCGCCAGACCGGCCATGATGTCGCTGACGTAGCCCTGCATGTTCTCTCGCCAGATTGAGGCCACCAGCACCCTCGCCCCGCTGACTGCCGCGCCGCGCCGGAGCTTGGGCAGAACCCAGTTGCCCAGGCCGTGGCGCCTGGCGATCAATCCCTTCGCCTCCAACGCCTGCAGGCCCTTGCGGACGGTGCCGCGGTTCACGCCGAGCACCCGGGCCAGATCCCGCTCTGAGGGCAGGTACGACTCCCACAGCTTGTTCTCCCCGATCAGCTGCCGGATGCTGTCGGCGACCTCCTCGCGGAGCAGGCGCCTGCTGAGCGAAGCCATCTCCGGTTTCCGTCCCACGTAGGCCCTCCCTCTTCATGGCTACTACTGGTGGTATGAGCGAACCAGTCGTAAGCCAGTATCCAATACCCCAACGCCGCCGAATCGTTGCGGAGAAAAGCCGCAGACGCTTCGTTGATCAACGGTTGTCACTCCCGAAAGACGCCGTGTCCCCCTGGAAACAAGAGGGTTACGTAAAGCCCCTCCGAGGCTGAGAATGACGTAGTCGGTCCCCGTGGAGGCCTGCGCGTGGGGCCAACTCAGCGCATGACCTGGCGGGCGCGCCTCTTCCTGCGAAGGGCACTGAGCGCCTCCAGCCGCGCGGCGCGGCGCACCCACCCGGGGAAGGACTCCCTCGCGGGGATGCCCCGGTGCTTCCTGACCACCAGGAGAGACACCTCCTGGAAGACGTCTTCCGCCAGGTGCTGGTCGCGCACGATGGAATTGACGTAGCCGAGCAGCATCCCGCGGTGGTCGAGCAGCAGGCGCAGCGCGGTGTCCTGGTCCAGGCCCAAACCGGGTTCCCTCCCTTCGCGAGTTCCAGTGGCCGCCGTGGCAATGATCCCCTAATCCCACGCCCTTCACAAGCATACGTCTGCGCCCGCACGCAACTGTACACGCCAAGTCCGGAAAATGCGTATCGCCCTGCGAAGAGGAACCTTGCGAATCGATCCTCCCGGCCGCGCCGGCACTCCCTTGACCAGCCCGAAGGCAGCGGGATTCATAAGGGGACAGTTCGGGGACGGTATGGTTACTTATGTCGCATCAGCGAGGCAGAGCTTCGACGCACAATGATATTGCCTTGGTGGACCACTGGAGCTACAATACTCGCAGGAGGACGCCGGGTATGAGTGAGGAAGAGCCCCCCACGGGTATCAGGGCGGCGCTCAAGGACAAGCGTGGAGACGTTCGACAGGCTGCTTCAGATGCCCTGAAGATAAGAGAACTCCGGGAGAAGAAGCCATGACCGCCCCCGCCCCTTCGCCAGAGCCGCAAGAGGGCCAGCCTGTGGACAAGCGGTCGAGGAAGGTCTACTGGCTGTGGGCCATCGCCCTGACCCTCCTGCTCACCCTCGGCGCGTTCTGCTGGCTGGTTGTGGTGCCGGTGTGGCGGGTGCAGGCCGCAACCGAAGCCTTCCTGGCAAGGGGGCCTGGCAAGTCGTCAATCAGCGTTACGAAGAACCCCGGTTCCCCGGGCCAGCTCTTCGACAATCCTCTCGGTCCGGAAGATGCCGCCGCCATGGTCAAGAACCTGGGTGGAGGCGAACAAGCCCTGCGTTCGCTGCGAACATATATCAGCTGTCCGAGGTGGATCGCGCCAAACAAGCTGCATGCAACTCAAGCGCTGATGGCCTGCGGAAAGCAGGCAGAGCCCTACCTTGAAACTCTTCAAGATATGGAGGGTCCAGAGAACGCAGACATCCGGACTGGTGCCACATGGGCCTACGTCATGATGCTCGAAGACCAGCCAGCGCAGGAGGAGCCGGAGTGACCGCCCCCGCCCCTTCCCCCTTGAGGGCCTTTTAAGGTGCAAAGACAACTTGATGCGGGCAGTTCATCTGCACCGGAATGGTTTGTACGATCTTGCGCGAGGTGTCCGACACGAGCGAAATCGATCCCCCGCGACTCCCGTTGACGCTCACGATCCAGTCCGTGCCAGGCCACGTATAGATGTGGAATGGACCGCCCTGCAGCTTGATTGTGTCGCACACCTTGTTGGTAGCTACGTCTATCACCGAGATCGAATTGGACAGAGAGTTGGAGACATACAGCCTGGTTCCCGCGGCGTTAAACGTCATACCTACGGATCCCTCGCCGACCTTCACGGTGGCTTTGGCTTTGCCGGTCGCGCAGTTGATCGATGTGACTGTCTTGGCGTATCTGTTCGCAGTGTATAGATTCCGTCCGTCCTTGCTCAGGGCCATGAACAGCGGATACCTGCCGGTGGGCACCTGTGCGCGAATGACGCCAGTGTTTGCCTCAATGATGTAGGCGCGGTTCCTGTGGCTGTGGCTGACGTATATGATGGGGCTATCGGCTGCGCACACTACTCGCAGGCACGAGTACTTAGCCACCTTGGGGAATCTCAGCCTGTAGGCCACCTTCAATGCTTCGGTGTCAATGAAATAGAGTTCAGTCCTGCAGGGCACTACCGCTGCGGCCCCGTCGAAGGTGAACTTGACCTGGTGAGGGACGCTTCCTACCGGGATGCAAGCCAGTCTCTGCCAGGAACCGCCAACGGCGTTGACCTGGATTTCGTTACGGAGTTGGTTCACAGTCCACAGTGTTTGGCCCGATGGATGAAAGCTCAGGGCTATACAGTGCTTACCCGCCCTGAGTGTCTTGACGACCTTCTTGGTGCGCGTATCCACCACTGAGATTGTCGCGCTGTCGTGATTGGCCACCGCGACCCAACGTCCATTGGGGCTGACGCCCAGCCCGTGAGCATACTTCCCAACGCGAAGCACCTTCGCGGTGGCCTTGTCTCCTCTGCTAACGATAGCCAACTTGCCGTCGATGGTACCGTTCACGTATGCAAAGGACGGTGTCGCGGCGCTGGCTGCATCGGCCTGCGATGTTGAAGGCTTGTCCGATTCTTCATCAGACGAGCATCCCAAGACGAGCGCGGCCAGCAACACCCACAAGGCCATCCTGGGACCGTTGGCCTGTCCGGTAGCGGTCATAGCCGTGGCCTCCCCGACACCCCTCCTGATCCCCGACAGCCATAACGCACTCTTCCTGAAAAGGTTCAGTGGTCCCGACTGCATGGTGCAGTTGAGCGTCTAGAGCATTTCCCTTGAAAGACTTGCGCGCGAGCGCGCCATATGGGCGTGTGGATATTCCGGTGGAGGGACCCGTCGTCGTCGCGGCTCGAGAGGACTTCGGTTTCGTGTTGATACTGGTGAGCTGGTGAAAGCAGCCGCGACAGTGCCCTGACCCCAATGCTTGTACCACCCAGGCCGGGGATCTGGCCCAGCCCGTTATGCGATTGTTATGTTCTCACGGTGTCCGAGATTGTCCCCTCTCTGTCCTGTAGCTGTCCGCTACTCGACAGGTTTTCGGGGGGTATGGGCGATCTTCTACTCGTAACCTCCGGAGCGTGCGCGGGAGAGCTCTCATAAAAGATGGAGCCCCAGGCGGTTACGCCCGGGGCTCATTATGGCCTGGTGGTGGAGGATACGGGGATCGAACCCGTGACCTCAAGACTGCCAGCCTTGCGCTCTCCCAGCTGAGCTAATCCCCCACGACGCGCAGAGTTTATACCGTCGGCGGGCGATTGTCAAGAGCCCCGCCCCGGCAGGTGAAATCCGTCGTTCGTCGGCATCGCGTTCACCCTCGGGCCGCGCATCGCTCGGGAGCGCCTGCCGTCACGACGCCCCATCTTTCAATGGCCTGCTAGAGCAATTTAAGTATGTGTAACGAATTGCCGATAAAGGAAGTATGCCAG
>CBDUSI010000022.1:0-46038 GCA_965370045.1 uncultured bacterium
CATCGCTCGGGAGCGCCTGCCGTCACGACGCCCCATTTTTCAACGGACTGCTAGGAGGAGCGATGATAGGCAGCCCATTGCCTTGGGAGGGAAGCCGCGGCTACAATGCCGCCGGTGAGACCATGAAGGGCGAGGCCCGAGGATGAGAGACGTTCTGCTGGAAGCAAACCGGATATTGAACAGTCAGAAGAAGGTACTGAAGAACCTAGCCCTCAAGATCCACGAACATCCCGAACTCGATCTGGTAGAGGTAAGAGCGTGCAAATGGCAGGTGGACCTGCTGCGCAAGTGGAAGTTCCGGGTGAAGTCGCCCTACGGGGGGCTGAAGACCGCTTACCGCGCCGACCGCGGGAGAGGCGGCCCGGTGCTCAGCTTCATGGCCGAGTACGACGCTCTGCCCGGCGTGGGTCACGGCTGTGGCCACAACCTGATTGCCGCCGCCGGCGTGGGTGCCGGATACCTGCTCTCCCGGCTGCTTGCGGCGCACCGCATCAAGGGCACCGTGACGGTAATGGGCACTCCGGGCGAAGAGGGGGCCGGGGGCAAGGTCATCATGATCCGCAACGGGGCCCTCAAGGGCGTGGACGCGGCCCTGATGTGCCACCCCTCCGACGTGACCGAGCCCGACACGGGTAATTCGTCCGTCGAGCGGTTGGGTGTCACCTTCAGGGGCAAATCCGTCCATGCCGCGAGTCCCGAGGAGGGGCTCAATGCGCTCGACGCGGTCAATCTGCTCTACAGCGGCATCAGCGCCTGGCGCCAGCAGCTGCCCGAGTCCGCCCGGGTTCACGGGGTCATTACCCACGGCGGGCTCAAGGCCAACATCATTCCGGAGTCGACCTCCTGCGAGTTCTACGTGCGTTCACCGGACGACCGGTACCTGAAGTCGATGGTCAGGCGGTTCCGGGACATCGTCAGGGGAGCAGCCCTGATGACCGGCACGAAGCCGGAGATTGAGTCCTTTGGCGTCCCCACCAAGGGCAGGAAGCCGAGCCCGCTCCTGAGCGAGGCCTGGATGGCCAACGCCGGGCTCGCGGGCCTGAAGGTAGTCATCCCCGAGAAGCCGGTGCGGGGCTCCTCCGATTTCGGAAACGTCAGCCATGCTGTACCGGCCATCCATCCATACTTCAGGATCTCTTCGAAGCCCATCCCGAGCCATTCGCATCTCTTCACCCGCGCGGCGAAGTCCAAGCTGGGCATCGAGAACATGTTCAGGATGATCGTCGCCCTGGCGCTCACCGGCTTCCGGTTCATGGCGGACGAGGACTTCAGGAAGTCAGTGATCTCGGAATTCAGAAGACGAAAGAAAAGGTCCTGACTCGGTGCGTGTGAGGTGAAGATGACTGTCCGGTCCAATAACCCTTGGAGTCCGTGGTGGAATACCGCTTGAACAGAGGGTCAAGATAGAGAGAATCACGAGCGGGACAGGTCGGCGGGATGGCTTGGGAGTGCCATCCGGCAAATGTCGGACAAAGCCTGCTCCTGGAGAAGGCGGCAAGGCATGAGCATCCCCCGGAGGATCGGTGTACGCATCTCCGACGACGGGATGGAGGCGTATGCCCAGGTGCGGGCCGGCGAGGTCATCGAGGCGAGCGCCGAGCAGGTCGCCCAGTTCCTGACCGAGAACGAGGTCGCCGAGGGCCTGCTGCCCGGGGCAGTGGAGAAGCTGACCGGCGCTATCACCTCCTCCGAAGGGGCCGCCGCCGAGATGCTGATAGCTCGCGGCCGGCCCCCGAAGGACGGGCATGACGGCTTCGTCACCTTCGAGTTCAACACCGAGCTCTCCGCCGGCAAGGTCGAAGAGGACGGGAGCATCGACTTCCGCGAGCGCAACCTGGTCAACAACGTCGAGGCCGACCAGCCGCTGGCCACGGTGACCCCGCACGACGCGGGCAAGCCCGGCGTCTCGGTCACCGGCCGCGAGATCCCCGCCAAGCCGGGCACGGAGCCGGAGCGCCCCGCGCTGGGACACAACGTCCGGCTCTCCGACGACACACTGGTCTACCTGAGCACCATCGAGGGGCACGTCTACCTCGACCGCAGCAGGTGCCTGCACGTGAGCCCCGAGCTGCGCATCGGTGGCGACGTGGACTACTCCACCGGCAACATCGACTTCGCGGGCAACGTGACCGTCGGCGCGACGGTGAAGTCGGGCTTTTCCATTTGCGCCGGCGGGGACATCAGCGTACGCGGCGAGGTGGAGAGCAAGGCACGGCTGCGGGCTGCCCGGCACATCTCCGTGCGCGGCGCGATCCGTACCGGCACCGACGAGGCCCGCGTGGTGGCCGGCGGGAACATCGAGGCTGGCTCCATCGAGAACGCCTGGGTGCGCTCCGCCGGGAACGTGCGGGCGCGCGACCTGCTGCTCGACGCCAGGGTAGAGTGCGTGGGCAAGTTCTTCTGTGAGCGCGGTGAGCTGCGCGGCTCGGAGGTCCAGGCGGTTGGCGGCATGGTGGTCCACAACGTGGGCACCGAGGACGGCGTGGCCAATACGCTGACCGTGGGATTGACCCGGCGGGTGGCCGCGCGCATCCACGCCATCGAGGAGAAGCTCGCGGAACTCCACAAGGCGGTCGAGGGCGTATTCGCCTCTTTCCAACGGAAGTACGCCGAGGTGCTCGGTGACCGCGCAGCGATCCAGAAACTGCCCAAGGAGGAGCGCGCGGCCTTCGAAGCCGAGAAGAAGACCGCCTCCCAGCGGCAAGAGACCATCAACGACGACGTCCAGAGGCTGCGCGACGAGGCCGGCTCCCTCAAGAAGCAGTTCCACGAGAAGGCCGGTGCGGTGGTGGTGGCCACCGGCACGGTTAACCCGCCGTGCACCGTCTACGTGCGCCATCAGGACTACCCGCTTCGGCCGGGCAAGCCTCTGGACCGCGTGGTCTTCTTCGAACGCAGCGATCCGGAAAGCGTGGGCACCGAGCCCTACGATCCCAAGCGCATGACCTCCGTCAGCGACGAGTCCACCTACGTGGGGGCCGGAGGGAGCCAGGGCGACGTAAAGGACCCCTCGGGGCTGGCCTGGAAGGTCAAGGCTTATGAGATACCCGCCGCGGACCTGGCCGCGGAGATCGAACGCTACTCGGCCCAGAGCGCGGAACTGGCCGCCTCGGCGGTGAATATCCTGGCCGACGCCGTCAAACACGAGCGTTACCAGAAGCCCGCGGTCTACGGCGCCGAGGCCCTGGCCCTCTTGCATATCGCCGAGGCCTCGGAGGGCGGCGCTCGCAAGCGCGCGGCCGAGAAGGCCCTGGAGGTGTGCCAGGCGGCGCTGGAGCTGGACGAGGCCTACTCGCGGGCGCACGGCACCATGGGCCGGGCCCATTATCTCCTGGGGCATTTCAACGAGTCGGCGGCCAGCCACCGCAAGGCCGTGAAAGCGGCCAACCTCTACCGCACCGAGGAGCACGCCGCCGCCGTCCACCACGAGTTCGCCGTCACCCTGGTGGGCATCGCCGAGGCCCTGTCCGAGAAGGCCCCGGAGAGGGCCGGGAAGTTCTGGGGTGAGGCCATCTTCGAGTGCGAGGCCTATCTGGCCAAGGAGCCCAACGGCCCGGCGGCCGAATCCTGCCGCCAGATCATGAAGCAGGCCACCGCCGCGCTGGAGAAACCGGCCGAGGAGAAAGAGGAAACGCCTCCCGCGGCCGGAGCAGCCGGTACCGATGAGTAAACGCGACTTTTGAGGATACGCACATGAAGCGCACAATGTCCGGGTTGACCGTTCAGGCCATGCTGCTGACCGTCCTGACCGTCCTGACCGCGCCGACCGGCGCGCGGGCCGGCGAGGCGGTAAAGGGCCAGGTGTTCCTGGACAAGGACGGCGACGGGAAGCGAAGCGGCGGTGAGAAGGGATTGCGGGACGTGCACGTCTCCAACGGCCAGCAGGTGGTCAAGACGGGTGCGGACGGGGCCTTCACCATTCCCGCGGGCAAGCCCAACGCACCAGACAAGCGGGCCTTCGTGTTCCTCATCGCGCCGGAGGGCTACCAGCCGGCCGGAAACTGGTACGTGGAGACCCCGGCCAAGGGACCGGTGCACTTCGGGCTGAAGGAGTTCCCCCGGGGCAAGAGCCGTGACTTCTGCTTCGCGCACGTCTCCGACACCCAGGTGAAGGCCAAGGACGACCAGGGCGTGCCCGTGGCCCTCGAGGAGCTGGCGGTGTTGGACATCAAGCCGGCCTTCATCGTCAACACCGGCGATCTGGTGGGCGCCTCGGCTTCCTACTACCCCAAGTACAAGGAGGTGATGGCCCTCTCCAAGCTGCGGGTCATCAACACCAAGGGTAACCACGACCCGAACTACGACTCCCAGTTCGGTCCCTCGACCTTCGCCCTGGACTCCAACGGTATGCGCTTCGTGAGCTGGTACGGATCCAAGGGCTTCCTGCCGAACTTCTGCAAGGACCTGCCCAAGGGCGTGCGCGTCGCCGAGTTCGTCCACTTCCCGCTGGGCGTGGGCAAGTACTTCGAGAAGCCGCGCCCCTTCCCGCGGGTGGTGCTGCACCTCTCGGGCAATAACCACATCAACAAGATCCGCCAGCGCAAGGACGGTCTCCTGGACATCGAGACCACCGCCTACAAGTACCGCAAGCGGGACAGCGCCCCGGTGGGCTACCGGATTATCGGCTTCAAGGACGGCAAGCTCTACACCTACTACCGGCCGTCGGGCTTCAAGCGGCTGCTGGCCGCGGCCATGCCCAGCGAGGGGGGCGTCTACCGGCCGGGCAAGCTGCCCGTGCAGATCAACGCCTACTCGGGGACGGCGGTGCCCGCGAAGGTGGAGGTGGCGCTGGGGGAGGGGCGCGCTGCCCCGGCTGGCGGCTGGGTGGCACTCAAGAAGCAGGGTGTCTTCGCCTGGAGCGGCGAGGTCGACGCGGCCGGCCGCACCGGCGCGCAGAAGCTGCACGTACGGGTCACCACCGTGGGGGGGAAGAAGTGGACGGCGCTGCGCTCCTTCACGCTGGCCGCGGGCCCCGCGATCAAGGCCCAGCCGGGGAAGGGTTCCTGGCCCCAGTACCTGCACAACTCGGGCGTGGCCAAGGGAGCACAGCTCTCCCCGCCGCTGCAGGTGGCCTGGTGCGCGCGGGCCGGCGGGGTGATAGAGCGGGTCAGCCCGGTGGTGGCCGACGGCAAGCTGGTGCAGGGCGTCAGCCGCGACTCGCTGGAGGACTTCCATGGCGCGGTCTGCCTGGACGCGGCCACCGGCGCGGAGCTCTGGAAAAAGAAGCTCCGCTCGGTCAAGGCGTCCCCGGCGACAGATGGCAAGACGGTTTTTCTGCCCGGCAACGACGGGACCTTGACCGCGCTGGCCCTGGCCGACGGCAAGCAGCTCTGGCGGGGGGAGAAGCTCACCGCCACCCGGGTCTACCAGCACGTTTACGTGAGCCCCGACGGGTCCAAGGTGTATGCGCGGACCGGGCACCGCGCCGCCTGGAACGCCCTTGACCCCAAGAACGGCGCGAAGGGGGGCACGGTGGCGCGCAAGGGACTGCCCCAGGAGAAGCTGACCTACCCCGCGGCGGTGGCCGCGTTGGCCAGCAGGAAGCGGGGCCGCAAGAACGCCTTCCTGGATGAGATCTGCGGGTCGGAGCACAAGTTCCTGGGAGGGAGCGTGGCCGGTTTCGCCGTGGTCGGCAAGACCGGGTTCGCGGCCACGGGGAGCGGTAAAGTAGTGGCCTTCTCGATCCCGGACGGCAAGGTAACCTGGTCCATGGATATGGGTACGCCGTTCATCGCCCCGCCGGTCGCGGTGGGCAAGACGCTCTACCTGGCCGGCTACAACGGTTACATTTACGCGCTGGTGCCCAGAGGCAGGTGACGGCTCGGCAAGCTCAATCTCAAGTGATCTTTCCGCCCTGGAACCTGGGAATCAACGATTGCAGCAGCGATTCACGGGTGTTGCGGCTTGATCTTATATGACTGGTTTGCCGGGGAAACGCTCCAAGCGCATCTATGTGTGCTGAAGTGCATGCGGACTGGTGCTGGCTCCAAGCCTGAGTACAATGCGCGCGGTACGAGCAGCAGTTAACGGAGTAGACACCGGGTTCTCTAGGACCGGGGAGAGGAGCGGATCTGTGAGTGGAAGCGGGAAGAGCGGTCCTGTCCGGGTCGGAGTGGCCGGCCTGGGGCGCAGCGGGCGGAACATCCACCTCAAAACTATGGAGCAGCTGCCTGAAGACTTCCGGGTAGTGGCGGTTTTCGACGGGCAGGCGGAGCGCGGCCGGGAAGTGTCCGGGCCCCTGGGCTGCCGCGCCTACGACGACTACGACCAATTCCTGGTCGACGGGGAGGTCGCGCTGGTGGTGGTGGCCGGACCCTCGCACCTGCACTCGGAGTGGTCGGTCCGCGCGCTGGAAGCCGGCCGCGACGTGCTCTGCGAGAAGCCCATGGCCGCGGACCTCGCCGGGGCCGACGCCATGATCGCCGCAGAGAAGCGCAGCGGCCGGACTCTGGCGATCTTCCAGAACATGCGCTACGACCCGGTCTTCCTCAAGGTCAAAGAGATCGTTGACTCCGGCGTCCTGGGCCGGGTCAATCTGATCCGCAGGTGCATGCACATGTTCAGGCGCCGCTGGGACTGGCAGACCGTGCGCAGATTCGGCGGCGGATCGATTCGCAACAGCGGCGCCCACGCCCTGGACCAGTTGATGCACTTCACCGACCCGCTGGAGCCGGAGGTCTTCTGCCGCACCGACAGAGTTCTCACCTGCGGGGACGCTGAGGACTTCGCCAAGGTGATCCTGACCGCGCCCGGGCGGCCGCTCATCGACCTCGAGATATCTCCCAACTGCGCCAGTCCCCAGGCCAGCTGGCTGGTCACCGGCGAGCGCGGCTCGCTGGAGGTACCCCCGCCGGGCGGCGCTCCGCGCAAGGTGATCCTGCGACTGGCCCAGGGCCTGGAGGCGTCAGAGTCCCGGGAAGCCCCCGCCGAGCCGATCGCCGACGGGGAGTACATGCAGGACAACCCCGAGTTCGAGGAGCAGGTCTGGGAGGACTCCGAGAACCTGGGCGCCCGGGGATGCCACCTAGGCTACTACCGCCACCTGGCCGCTACGCTGCGCGAGGGCGCGCCGCTCAGAGTCACCACCGAGAGCGTCCGGCGGAGGATGGTGGTCATCGAAGAGTGCCTGCGATAGATGAGAGGGTGCTGAAATGCGGAAGCGATTGCCTATTCTCTTCGCAGCGGTGCTGCTGAGCGTGGCGATGTTGGCTTCGTGCATCCGGGGCGGCCAGCGGGCTGAGCCTGCCGCGCCGCAGGGCAAGATATTCTACTGCTCCCCCAGCGGCTCTGACTCGCCCCAGGCCGGCAGCGCCGAGAAACCGTGGAAGACGGTCGGCTACGCTCTGGGGCGGCTGGCCCCGGCGGGCGGGGCCACGCTGGTCCTGGCTGACGGCAACTACGGGAAGCTGTCGGGCGGCTGGAAGTTCGAGGCGCCGGTTACGGTTCGTGCGCGGAACCGTCTCAAGGCGGGGATGAGCCGGCTGACCCTCTCCGGCGCGAAGAACATAACGTTCGAGGGCATCGTCTTCGACCGCAAGAGCGCCGAATCGGCCAAGAACGTGGTTCATCTGCACTACGGCACTTCCTACTGCACCTTCCGGGATTGCGTGATCACCCACGGGGGCGGCGGGTACGACAACACCGACGCGCTCAAGCTCAACGCCCGGACTCACCACATCCTCATCGAGGACAACGTGATCTTCGACGGTACCGATGAGGAGGTGGACATCCTCGGCGACGTGCATGACCTGGTCTTCCGGCGCAACGTGATCTACCAGTCGAAGGTCAGGAAGGCGGAGGCCCTGGTCTCCAACAAGCGCAACACGTATCGCGTCATGTTCGACGGCAACCTCTTCGCCAACCTCAACCCCGAGGCCAGTAACGGCGCGCTGCGCTTCGGCGGCAGCCAGCACAAGGGGCAGGAGTCCCACACCCTGATCGCGCTCGGCAACCTGTTCGTCAACACGCAGGGCCGGGGGGCCATGACTTTCGTGGGCGCGAAGCAGTGCCTGGTAGCCGGCAACGTCTTCATCAACCACGACGACGCGCGCACCGGCGCGGTTGCCATTTACACCAATTACCCCAAGGACGGCATAGCCAACGATGAACTCTTCCTGATTCACAATGTCTTCTACAACGCCCGGAAGCCGTGGACCCAGCCGGTCTTCGCGTTCCTCGCCGCGCTGCCGAAGAAGTGGCGCATAGAGGGCAACCTCTACTGGAACGCCGGCAAGGCGGTTCCCAAAGACGAGCGGCACGATCCGTCCACCGAGAAGGGCGCGCTGCTGAAGGACCCGCTCTTCGTCGTCGGCCCGGGTAAGCTGACCGGCAGGCCGAGCCGCGAGTGGTTCAAGGGGCTGCGCCTCCGGAAGGACAGCCCCTTTCACAAGAACGCCGTCGACCTCGGGAAGCTGAAGCTGCCGGAGGGGTTGAAGCGCTTCCTGGAAGACTATCGCACCGGTCGTCGCGACCCCTGGTACCGCGCCATCCGCGCCGGGGAGAAGTCGTAGGGCAGCAGTAGCTCGAGCTATCGGCGCGGGAGCCATCTTCCGCCATTGATTACCCCGCGCGCGTATACTCGAAGGAATCGCTATCACCTTGGAGGCCTGTACGGACGTGGGGCTGATGGACTGGCGCGCGGCGGTCCGGGGCCCTTCATGTCCCGCCCAACCTGTGCTTGATATACATTGGCAATCTGAATATGATTTCCGACGCGAAGAGGGTCAGCCGGAGCCTTTGAAAAGGCGGATATGTCTGATGCCTGACGAAGAGAAGAAAGCGGAAGAGCCCCAGGACGCGCCGGAGGGCGAGAGCCCCGAGGAGCAGCCGGTCGTTGAAGGGGCCGCGGAGGCAGAAGTCAGCGAGGCCGCAGAGGCCCCTGCGGCGGCGGCGTCCTCCGAGGGAGTGCTGGTGGTCGACGACGACGCGGCCATTACCTCCATGATATGTGATTACTTCGAAGGCATCGGCATCCCCGCGGTGGCGGCGGCCAGTGCCGAGGAGGCGCTGGGCAAGATCACCGGCCGGACCAGGCTGGCGGTCGTCGACTTGGCCATGCCCGGGGTCGATGGCATCGCCCTGACCCGCGCGCTTCGCCGCAAGTTTCCCAAGGTGAAAGTGATCATTCTCACCGGCCATCCCAGCAAGGAGAGCATCCTCCAGGGCCGCGATTTGAAGGTCAGTGCTTACCTCACCAAGCCCGTGCCCCTGGGCCGGCTGCGCCGCCTGGCGGAGAGCGCCTTGAAGCGCGAGCGGCCTCTGAGCGAACTGGACGCCTCCGATGAGTACGCCGAGGCGCTGGCCGGCGAAGGAGTGATTCCCGCCTTCCTGGAGGGGGACGTTCCGGTGGCGCTGGAGGACATCTTCAAGCTGGCCGGCGCGGACCCCGCGCGGCTGGAGGGCGAGGGCTTCCTGGTCGCGGCCAGCTACCACGCGGTCAACGACCTGGGCAAGATCGGTAAGCTCGAGGGCCGCGAGCCGGCGGTGCGCGCGGGCGGGAAACTGAGCTCCGGCCAGCTCAAGGTGCTCCAGCGCTTCTGCAAGGACCGCTACGGCGGGGTGGTGGACAAGACCGGCGAAGAGGTCAAGGTCCTGTTGATGAAGCGCACTCCCGAACTGGCCGGGTGCCTGGCTGAGTCGCTGCTGCCGGACGAGGAGGCGGTGACCAGCCTGCTGCGCCACAACAAGCTGTGCCGCATGCTGCTGGACGGGGAGCGCGGCGAGGGGATGACCGCGGCGCTGGAGACTTTGCAGCAACTCCTCCGCCACGCCGACGTGATTTTCGAGTTCTACCGGTCGCGGACCTCTGAGAACGGGTTGCCCGCGGAGCACGGCCTGGCTACCGCTCTGCTGGCCGCGCTGGTGGGCTGCGAACTGGCCGCGGCGGGGGGGAAGGGCGTCGGGGAACTGACCGCCATCACCCTGGCGCTGGCCGGTTTCTTTCACGACGTTGGCGCTTCGAGGGACGTGGAGTACGGAGCCAAGGAGTTCGCTCACAGCTACGCGACCCACCCCGCGGACGGCTTCAAGGCGCTCAAGGGCAGCAAGCTCCCGGACGCGGTGCGCTACGCGGCCCGCGATCATCACAAGTCCGCCGCGCAGTGGCACTCGCCGTTCGACGCAGTGACTCGCGTCGTGCAGGCGGTCAACGACCTCGACAACATGACCCGCCGCAACGGGGTGCTGATCGCCGGGGACTCGCTGGAGCTCAGCGCCGGGGAAGTAGACCTTCGCGAGGCCTGCCGGGAGATGCTCTTCGCCGCGCGGCGGGGCGCCTACCGCGAGAACGCCATCCACACGTTGATGCGCCTCTGCGGACTAAGTTCGCTCTTCGAGTACTACCGGCAGGTGGAGGCCATCAGGAACAAGCCCTGCGCGGGGGTGGTGCTCAGCCCCGACGACGTGCACCCGGCCACGGCGGTGTGCGGTATCGAGGGGGCCATCGCCCGGCACGAGGCGGCCGCCTACTGCTCGGGGCGCAGCGCCGCCAAGAGCCATTCGCACGAGGGGACCATGTACCATCGCTGCCTGGGCGGGCACGACGACGTCAGCCAGCTCAACGCCAACATCAAGCACCTGGACGCCAAGACCAAGGAGAAGCTGGGTCTGGTGGCCGAGCCCGACGCCGGTGAGCGGGCCGCGAAGAAAGAGGACGCGGCCCTCGACGCCGTGGAGGGGGCCTCCGCTGAGGGCGCCGCTCCCGAAGGAGCCGCCGAGGCCGGGAAGCCCGCCGAGGAAGAAGAGCTCTCCACCGAGTTCGAAGAAGAGGAAGAGTAGCAAAGAGGCACCCGCTCCTGGCGGCCCTGTAGCGTACCGTCACAGTCAGGGTTGCAGGGCGCAAAACTGCGGTAAGATGGCGAAACTCTAGACTAGGGGGTGTCCTTAGATGGCTTGCGCGCTTAAGGAAGCGCCACTCGCGACTGTCCCCGGAATGGTCTCGGATTACCCACGTTCGGCCGCGACGCGGCGTTTTCGCTGCTGGCCATGGTCCATACGGCCTCGGCCAGCAACTTCAGGCCGAAGGGCTTTCCGAAAACCCGGCTGACGCCGAGGTCGCGAAACCTGTTCTCGTCCAGCAGACCGACGTAACCCGAGATCAGCACTGCGGGTGTCGTCAGCCCCCGGCGGCGCATCTCTTGGATCACGCTCAGGCCAGCCATCCCGGGCAGGACCAGATCAAGGACCACGGCGTCAAATCGGCGGTCACATATCGTGGCCATTGCCTGTGCGCCATGACGGACGGTGGTGACCTCCATGCCCTTCTTCGCCAAGGCCCAGGCTATGCACTTGCAGAGCGCTTCGGCATCCTCTGCTACAAGAACCTTCCTGGGAGGAACCCCACCAGGATCCGCCTCCGGATCTGCCATGCTGCCCCCCCCGCGGAGACCTTGCTCGGGCTATCTATTCACCTCATCATCCGCCGCCGCAGCTCTCAGGTCTTGGCGCATGCTGGCCACCTTGGCCTCGGCGGCGGCGCGCTGCGACTCACCGACAGCAGCGTAGAGTTCGGAAACGCCCTCCAGCAACAGCTCGACTTGCTCCATGCGCCGGGCGGCCAGCTCAAGGTCCGGGTTGCCTTGGAGCTTCTCCTTGAGGGCGTTGAGAGCAACTCTGTCCACTCGAACCTGAGACGGAGATCGTTCCATAGCCATCGTCCCTTCTCTCCTTGCAGGTGCCAAACTCTATGCCATTGTTAACAGTATAGCCTACAACACGCTCGGAGTCAAGCAAGTTGTGTGGATAAAGAGCTCTTTTCTCTGTTCTTGCCCTGCGGCGAGAGCGTTGCGGCTTGGCGGGTCACGCCAAGAGGCACCATCGCGCGGCATCAGACGGTGCACGTGTGCATGATATTCATACAGCTGGGTGCGGGATGATGTGGAAAGTGAACAACTTTGAACCAAGCCAGAGGAAACTCTTGGAGGCATCGCGAGGCGTTGGCGTCGGAAGACGGAGCCGCGAGTGAGGGTAGTGTACCGCCACGGTCACAGTTGCGAGTTCGGGCCAACTATCTGTCTGTGATTCAATTGGAGTTAGCGGCCATGTTCCACCCACCAGAATAAGAGTAAATTCTAGTCCAGATACGACAGGTCTACGTTCCCTCCGGCGCCCTGGGTGGGGTTTTCGATGAGCTCTTCGCCGTCGAGCAGGCCGTCCTTGATATGCAGAATCCGGTCGGCGTAGACCGCCTTCTCGCGGTCGTGGGTCACCTGGATCACCGTGCGGCCCTTGCGATGCAGCGCCCGGAAGATGTCCATCACCGCCAGGCCGGAATCGCTGTCGAGATTCCCGGTGGGCTCGTCGGCCAGGATGATGGCCGGGTCGGTGACCAGCGCGCGGGCGATGGCCGCCCGCTGAAGCTGGCCGCCGGAGAGTTGGGTGGGCAGGTGGGCCATGCGGTCGCCCAGGCCCAGGGCGCACAGCGCCGCCTCGGCGCGCCGCCGGCGTTCGGCCGCCGGCAGGCGCATGTAGACCAGGGGCATCTGCACGTTGGCCAGGATGTCGTCGGCGGAGAGCAGGTTGAAGCGCTGGAAGACCATCCCGATCCTGCGGCCGCGCAGCCGGGAGAGCTCCCGGTCGCTGAGCTCCTCGATGGCGCGGCCCTCCAGCAGGTAGCGGCCGGAGGTCGGGCGGTGCAGGCAGGCCAGGACGTGCAGCAGGGTGCTCTTGCCCGAGCCGGACTGGCCCATTATCGAGACGAACTCCCCGCTACGCACGGTGAAGCTCACCCCGGCCAGGGCCAGCACCTCGCCGCTGCCCGAGCCGTAGCTCTTGGCGGCGTCGATCACCTCGACCAGGGCGGTGTCTTCGGTCACTCAGAGCTCCCGTTCGCGGGTTCGGGCAGCAGCACCTTGTCGCCCTCGGCCAGTCCCGAGCTGATCACCGCCTCGTCCTCGGTGCTGGCGGTGATGGTCACGGAGACCTCGCGGGCGTCGCCGTCCTTCAACACGCGGGCGAAGGGCTTGCCGTCTTTCCACGTGAGCGCGGCCAGGGGCACGGTCAGGGCCCGGTCGAAGTGCTCGACGACCAGCTCCACCTCGGCGCTGGAGCCCAGCCGGGGCTGCTCGGCGCCGGCGGGTACCTCCAGGTCCAGCAGCACCTTGACCACGTTGACGCCGGCGCTGCCGCTCTTCTCCATGGCCAGCGAGCCCAGCAGGCGGTTCTTATCGTCGGCGAAGATGGCGATCTCGGCGACCTTGGCGCGATAGATCTGCCCGGGGCGCGACCTCAGCCGCACGGCGGCCTCCTGTCCCGACCTGATGCGCACGATGTCCCGCTCGTTGATATGCACCCGCAGGCGCAGCGCGGAGACGTCCGCCATCTTCATCAGCTCGCGGCCCCGGCGGTGGATCTCGCCGACCTGCACGGGGCTGAGGTCGCCGCCGCCCTTCCAGACGTCGACCAGGGCGACCACCCCGTCGATGGGGCTGAGCGCGGCGGCGCTCTTGATGTCCCTCTCGGTGTGCGCCAGGTGCTGGCGGTAGACCTCGTAGCGGACCTTGGCCACCGAGACCTGCTCGGCGGCGCTGGCGGCGTCGGCGGCGGCGTCGAACTTGGCCTGGGCCAGGGTCATCAAAGCCCTCTCGACGGCCACCTCCCGGGCGCGGACCGTCTCCGGGGCAGTGCCGGCGGTCACCTCGCGGTGCGCGGCGCTCGCGCGGGCCAACTCGGCCTGGGTCCGGACCAGGGTCAGCTGCGCGGCCTTGGCCTTGGCCGGAGAGACGAAACCCTTGGCGGCCAGATCCCGGAGGGACTTCTCGTCGGCGGCGGCGCCTTCGGCGCGCAGCTTGGCGGCGCGCAGGTTGAGGTCGGCCAGCTTCTTCTCGTCGGCGGTGGGGCGGGCCTTGGCCTCGGCCAGGCGCTGGCGGGCGATGGCCAGGTCTATCCCGGCGACGCGCGCGGCGGCCTCGCCCTTCTTCTTCACGGCGATGGCCACCGCCTTCTTGGTGGTCAGCTGTCCCTCTTTCCCCCGGCCGGCGCGTCGGTCCTCCTCCAGGTGGGACTCCAGGTCCTCGGTGCTCATCTTCAGCACTGTCGCACCGCGCTTGGCGGGAGTGCCCTCGTCCGCCACCCAGATGACCTCGCCGGTGAGGGGCGCCAGCAGCGAGCGCACCGAGCGGGCCTCGACCTCGCCGAACTCGACCAGGCGGATGGTGACCGGGTGGGCTCGAACGGTGATGAAGCGGCTGGGGGCGTCGTCCCCGCCCAGGCCGCAGGCGGCGACGATCCCGGCGACGGCGACCAGCGCGGCCGCAGCGATCAGCGCGCGCTTCACTTCGGCTTCCTCACGGGGGCCGCCGGGGGCTTGCCTGACTTCTTCGGGGCGGGGGAGGGCGAGGCGAACCCCGGCGGCAGGCCGGGGTAGAGCATGTCGCCCTCGCGGACCGAGCCCTCGACGGCCGCCTCGAACTTGTTGACGGCCAGGATCTTGACTACGCACTCCTGAAAGCCGTCGCCGGTCTTGACGTAGACCCGCGCGGTGGGCGCCGGACGGGGGGCGGAGGGCTTGCCGCCGCGGCCCCCACGGCCCCGGCGGCGGGCGGGGCCTCCCCCGGACGCGGTCACCCGGCCGACCAGCGCGACGCGCGGCACGATGACGGCGTTCTTCACCCGTCGGAGGATCAGCTCGGCTTCGGCGCCGAAGCCCGGCTTGAGCCGGGGATCGGGATTCTCCAGCTCGACCTCGGCCTCGAAGACCTGGCGCTCGGCCCGGCCCAGCTTGCCGGAAGTGGATGGGTCCAGGCCCTCGAACTCGTCGCGGCCGATGGCGCTGATCTTGGCGAGCCGCGCCTTGAAGACCACCCCCGGAAGGGCCTTCACGCGCACCCGGGCCCGCGCCTTGCCGAGGGCCTCCAACTGGCGGACCGAGCTGGCCGGCACCTGGATGGTGAGCTTCATCTTGGAAAGGTCGGGGATGCTCATTATCGTGGCGCCCTGCCAGGCGCTGCGCCCCGGCTGCCATGTGCCCCCATGGCGCCGCTTGGCGTAGAGCACCACCCCGTCGTTGGGGGCACGCGCCTGGTAGTCCATGAGCTGGCGCCTGGCCTCGCCGAGCTTCTCTTTCTGGCGCTCCAGCTTGCGGGTGAAGCGGGCCAGCTTGGCGCCGGTCCACTCCTTGGTTATCTCAATGCTCTTGCCGGCGGAGAGCTCGGCGAGCCGGGCGTCGCCGAGCCGGATAGTGGCTTCCGCCTTCTCCGAGACAGTGGGGCCGGCCTTGACGCGCTTGAGCCCGGCCCGGGCGGCGGCCAGGTCGGCGCGGGCGCGGGCCAGCTGCAGCTCGGCGGCGCGCAGGTCGTCGCGGGGAGCGTAGCCGGCGTCGACCAGTTCCTTGATCAGCACCACTGACTCGCCGCCGGCGGTGACCAGGGCCTCCGCGAGGTTCAGCCGGCTCCCGGCGTCAGCCAGCTCGCGCGGGGTGGGGCGGGCCAGGAGTTCCTTGAGGCGCGACTCCTCCAGCTCGCGGTTGAGCCTGGCCGTGGCGTGCGACAGCTTGGAGCGGCGGCGGTACTTCCCTACCTCCTGCCGCACCTGGCGGAGCTCGGCCGCGCTGACCTCCACGTCGGCCTGGTGCTTGCGGATGGAGTTCTCCACGCGCTCCGAGTCCATCTCCAGGACGATCTCCCCGGCCTTCACGCGGCTGCCGTTGGCCGCCAGGCGCCGGATCTCGCCCCAGCGGGGGCTCTTGATGTTACGCTCGCTGCCCGGGCGCAGGGAGCCCTTGAGGCGCAGGAGCACCTCGATGTCGCCGCGTCGGGCGGGGAGCAGCACGACATCGTCGTCGCCCCCGCCGCAGCCGAAGAGCAGCAGCGCGGCGGACAGCGCCGCGGCCAGGCGTGAGCGTGCCCGACTCACAGCCCCTCCCTGGTAAGGATTTCCTGCCCGGCGGAAAGCTCTCCGCGCACTGCGGCCTTGAGCCCGTCGTCGGCGATGATCTCGACGGCTACCCGCTGGACCTCCTTGCCCGCGGAGCGCATGACGAAGCGTCCGCGGGGCCCGCCGAAGACCGCGGCGGTGGGCACGATCAGCGCGTCGGGGATGTCCACCAGGGGGAACTCGGCCTGGCCCTTGAAGCCCGGCTTGATGCGCGGGTCGGCCCGGGTCAGGGCTGCCTCCAGGGCGAAGACCTTGACGCCGCTCATGCCCTGCTTGGCGCGGTCGGCCTTGGCCAGGTCCGCGCTGCGGTCCCGGCTCCAGCGGTCGATCCAGGTGACCTTGGCCCGTAGCGCGACCCCCGCCAGCGGGGTGGGCTTCACGGTGATGATCGAGCCGACCCGCAGGTGGCGGATGTAGCGCTCGGCCATCTGGGTGCGGATTTTCATGCGCGACAGGTTGGCGATGTCCACCACCCCGGCGCCACGCCAGATGCGCGAGCCCACCTCGGGCTTGCTCGCGCGGCGGTGGTGCATGTTGCGGTAGATGACCACCCCGGAACCCTTGGCCCGGACTTGGCGGGCGGCGATCTGCCGCTTGGCGCGGGCCACGTTGCGTTCCAGGGAGGCCACCGAGCCCTGGGCGTCGGTGATGCGGCCGGCCAGCTCGGCCTCGCGGCGGTCGGCGTCGGCGCGGGCGCGCTCCTTCTCGGCGCGGGCGCGCTCCAGCTGCAGGCGGGCGATTTCGCGGGCCTCTGGGCCGGCGCCGGCCTTCAGGCGGGCGAGGTCCAGCTCGGCCCTCCCGTGATCGATTTCCGCGATGTCGGCGTTGAGCTTCTCGCGGGCGGCGTCGGCCTTGCTGAGAAAGCCTTTCTCGACGAGCTTCCGGGTCGCGGCCGCGGCGCCGCGCTTGTCCTGGGCGGCGAGCAGGGCGGCCTGGAGGGCCGCGCGCCCCTCGGCGCGCTCGTCCTCGGTGGGGCCGGCGCGGACCTCGTCGAGGCGGGTCTGGGCGAGCTTGACCGCCGAGGTCTTGCGCTCGAGGTCCAGGTTGATCTGGTCGCGTTCCATCTGCACCTGGCGGCGGACCTCCTTGAGGGTGCGCCTGACGGCCTCCAGTTCGTTGCTGTCGCGGGTCAGCCAGTCCTCGTGGCGGGCGCGGTCCTGGCTGAAGACCAGGTCGCCGCGCTTGACGATGCTGCCCTCGGGGAGGATCCAGTCGATCTTGTCACCGGCGCGGGAGAGCAGCACCCAGGAGTTGAGCGGCTTGAACTCGCAGGTCTCCGACACGCGCACTTCGAAGCGCCCGCGGAGCACCTTCACGGTGCGTGCGGCGGGCGTCCCGCCGTTCCCGCAGCCCCACAGCGCGGCGGCCGTCCCCAGGAGGGCGGTGGCGATGAGGATGACGGCGGTCGAACGAGTTCGGTTCATGCGGTGAGTATCCGCGCGCGGGTCCGTGCCGACGGACCGCTCGATGTGGCTATTAACCGCCAATCGGGCGCCGGGGCTGGTCCTTTGGCGGGATTTTCTTCGCAGGCTGGATCACGGCCGACCCCGGCGGCGGCTTGGGCAACGGCTTGACTTCGGGCAGGGGCGGCTTCTTGGGTGCCAGGAGCACCAGGGCCAGGGCCATGGCCAGGAAGACGCCCGCTACCAGGACGGCCGAGACGATGCCCAGGACCATCCGCTTGCGGGCCGCGGACTTCTGGGCGACGATTTCGGGATCGAGCTGAGCCTCGGCGGCCTGCTCCTCGGCCTTGGCCTGCTGGGCGGCGACCGTCGCTGAGGGCTTGGCCTCGGGCGGCTCGGGGGCCCCCAGGTCCTTGAGGTCCTCGATCACGCCGGCCATGTCCGAGTGGCGCTCGCGGGGCTCGACGGCCAGCATGGCCATCACCACCTTTTCGAGATCCTCGGGGATACTCTTGACCAGCGTGGTGGGCGCCTGGAGCTCCTCCTCGGCCAGGCGCTGGAGGGTCTCGAGGGGGCTGGAGGCCTCGAAGGGCGCCTTCCCGGTGAGCAGGTGGTAGAGCACCGCCCCCAGCGAGTAGACGTCGCTCTTGATCGTGGGCGATGCGTCCTTGGCGGCCAACTCCGGCGCGGCGTAGATGGGCACCGTCCCGGACGCCTTGGAGAGCGCCAGGAGGTTGTGCAGGGGGTTGCTGACCACCCCGAAGTTGGCGATCTTCACGGCGGTGTCCGGGCCCACAACGATGTTGCTGGGCTTGAGGTCCCCGTGGATCACCCCCTGAGAGTGGGCGTAGGCCAGGGCCTCGGCGATCTGCCGGGCGAGGCTCAGGGCCAGACCGGACTTGAGCCGGCCCTGCTTCTCGAGCAGGTAGCGCAGCGAGCGCCCCTTGACGTACTCCGAGGCGCAGTAGACCCGCCCGCGGTCGCGGCCCACGTCGAGCACCCGGTTGATGGCCCCGTGCTTGAGCTTGGAGCCCTCCTTGGCGGTCGCGGTGAAATCCTTCACGAAGTCCTTGCGGCGGGAGAGCTCGCCGCTGAATATCTTGAGGGTGACCGGCGGCCCGTCCTCGCCCTTGCGGGCCAGGTACAGCCCCCCGGCGGCGTTGGCGCCCAACCGGGCCACGATCTGGTAGCCGCCGAACTCCGCGGACTTCTCCTGCATGGCGGCCGCCAGGATGCGGCTGGCCTCCTCGGGGGCGGCCAGGGGGGCTTCCGGCAGGGGCGCGGGCTTCTCGGCTGGGATGATCTCAGCGCCGGCCGGGGGCACGTCCGCGCCGCACTCCGGGCACTTGCGCTCCTCGGCGTCCTCCGCGAGGTTGACCTCTTTCTTGCAGGCCGGGCAGGTCTCGACGGACAGGCCCATGGCGCCCAGCACCGCGCCCACGTGATGGGCCTCCAGCGCGCCCTCCTCGACCAGCAGCTCGCCGATGCGGCGGTGGGGCTTCTTCTCGGCGGCGAGCTGCGCCTGCTCTTCCAGGGCCTTGTTGATCCCTTCGGTGAAGCAGAACCTGAGGCGCACGGCCACCTCGCCGAACTTGCCCTCCTGCCGGCCGAGATGCTCGCGAAGCACTGCCTGGTACTGGTCGGTGTTGAGGTATCTTTTATCGGCGAGGATCTCGCCGAGCTTGGGGACGTCTTTGCCGTCCTTGCGGAGCTCCTCCTGGAGGTCCAGGCACTCGCCGACCTGGCTGTTGGTGCAGAGCCGGGCGCGGACCACCATTTCCCCGAAGAGCGTATCCCGAACGCGCGCTGCCATCTTTCGAGGCCTCCTCGGCGCCGGCCGCTAGCCGGCGTCCACGACTTCCAGCGACAGGGTCTTGGTGAGCATGGTCAGGTCGAAGAGCCGTTTCTGGCCGGGGGTGATGGCGATGGTCAGCTTGCTGCCGACCTCGACGGCCCTCAGGTGCACGGCCACGGCCATCCCCACCGTGGTGCTGGAGATGCCGCTCACCGCGGTGAGGTCCAGCCTGGCGCCCTCCGGATTATTGTCGATGAGGTCGACCAGAGAGGCCTTGACCTTCTCGATGTCGCCAAGCTCCGGGTTGCGCTTGAGGCACAGCGCGGCCCCGGTGATGTCAAAGATGTCCTGGTTCATATCCGTTCTCCGAAACGGGCCCCTCTCAGGGGCCTATTAAACCCGCCGGCGGGCGAGAGTCAAGGGCGGTTGGGCGCAACGCCCCAGCGGTGTCGAGACTCAGTTGAGGTTCTTGCGGATCCGTGGACTCAGCACGCATAGTACCAGAATTGCTGGGACCAGCACCCGAGGCAGCAGCTTGCCAATATTGGCGCGCTCCTCCACGACCGACCAAATCAAGACGACCGCGAAGGTCGCGAGGTACAGGAACATCCCGGTTTTCTTGCGCAGGACCAGGAATATACCGCTGGCCAGCACTCCCAGGCCGATAATCAGGAAGTAGGCGTTGTCTCCTCTGGTCAGCAGCCAGATGCCTCCGACGGTCGGCATCAGGCTGAAAATCATCATCACGACGCCCAGGTACACCGGCGCCTTGCTGCCTTCCTGCTCGCCCATACCTGAAGCTCCTCGGGGCGATCCCCTGCGGCCCGTCAATGATACCCGAGCAGAGGGGGCGCACAAGCCCCAAGTCGTGGTATGTCGACGGTCTCCCGGCGCTCCGCTTGCGCGCGGCGTGGGCCGGTCTATAATCCCATCCTGTTGTCGCCCGGCGGGATGGGGGTCCCTGGAGAACCGATGACCACCGACGAACTGCGCAAGCTCTACCTCGACTTCTTCATCGAGCGGGGGCACACCCTGGTGAGCTCCGACAGCCTGGTGCCCACCTACGACCCCTCGCTGCTCTTCAGCGGGGCGGGCATGAACCAGTTCAAGGACGAGTTCCTCGGCCGGGGCAAGCGGCCCCTGAAGCGCGCCTGCTCCAGCCAGAAGTGCATGCGCACCGGGGACATCGACAGCGTGGGGGTGACCACCAGCCACCACGTCTTCTTCGAGATGCTCGGCAACTTCTCGTTCGGGAACTACTTCAAGCGCGAGGCCATCGTCTGGGCCTGGGAGTTCTACCGGGAAGTCCTGGAAATCCCCTACGAGAAGCTGAGCGTGTCGGTCTACGAAGAGGACGGCGAGGCCTACTCGATCTGGGAGAAGGAGATCGGGCTGCCGGAGGGCAAGATCTACCGGTTCGACGCCCACGAGAACTTCTGGCCGGCGGACGCGCCCACCCAGAGCCCCGCCGGGCAGCTCTGCGGTCCCTGCAGCGAGATATTCTACGACTGGGGCCCGACCGACTGCACGAACCCGGACTGCGACCCGTCCTGCGATTGCGGCCGGCACGTGGAGATATGGAACCTGGTCTTTCAGCAGTTCGAGAAGGGCGAGAAGCCCGGCGAGCTTCACGAACTGCCCCAGAAGAACATCGACACCGGGGCGGGTCTGGAACGCAACGCGGCGGTGATGCAGGGGGTCAAGAGCGACTTCGACCTGGACATCTTCAAGCCGCTGACGGCCGAGGCCCAGCGCCTGACCGGCGCGCGGGTGGAGGACGCCGACGGGGAGGGGATGAAGCACCTCCGGCGCGTGGCCGACTACATGCGCGCGGTGAGCTTCCTGATCGCCGACGGGGTGCTGCCCGCCAACGACGGGCGGGGCTATGTAGAAAGGCGCTTGCTGCGCCGCGCGGTGCTCTCCGGCCGGGTCCTGGGGGCCTCGGGGCCGTTTGCGTACAACATGGTCGCCGCCGTCGCCGAGATCATGGGCGGGCAGTACCCGGAGGTCCGCGAGCGCCGCGAGAACATCGCCCGCATAGTGAAGGCCGAGGAGGAGAAGTTCGAGCGGACGCTGGGCAGCGGCGTGGCCCGGATGAACGATCTGCTCGACGAGATGAAAAGGAGAGGCGAGACCGTCTTGCCCGGCGAGGAGGCCTTCAGGCTCTACGATACCTACGGCTTTCCCGTGGAGCTGGCCGAGGACATGCTCGCCGCCGAGGGATTGGATCTGGACAGGGAGGGGTTCGCTGCCCAGGTCGAGAAGCAGCGTACTCGGGCCCGCGCGGGCAGCGCCTTCACTCAGGACGTCTTCGGCGACGCTACCAGCGGCTTGCCGCCGACCGAGTTCGTTCGGGAATGGAAGGACGGTGAGACTGCCAAGGTGCTCGCCATCATGAAGGGCGATAGGCTGGTCGAGGAGGCTGCGGTGGGTGAGGGCGTCAGCATAGTCCTGGACCGCACGCCCTTCTACGCCGAGGCCGGCGGGCAGGTGGGCGATCAGGGCACACTGACGTGGGACGGCGGCGAGGCGCACATCTTTGACACCGCGCGCGCCGACGCAATCTTCCTGCACCGGGCCGACAGGAACGCGGAGGGGGACCACGGTACGCTGCGCGTGGGCCAGGCGGTAACCCCCAAGCTCAACGAACCGCGCCGCGGACGCATCGAGGCCAACCACACGGTGACCCACGTCCTGCACCACTACCTGCGCCAGGTCTTGGGGAAGCACGTGGAGCAAGCCGGTTCGCTGGTGGATCCCTACCGTCTGCGTCTGGACTTCACCCACTTCGAGGCGGTCAAGCCTGCGGAACTCCATCGGGTCGAGGAGTTGGTCAACAAGGCCATCGGGAACAGGGGCGTCGTCGAGACCCGGGAGACGACCGTTGAGGAGGCCCGGGCCGCCGGGGCCATGGCCCTCTTCGGCGAGAAGTACGGCGAGACGGTGCGCATGGTCACCACCGACCTGGGCGGCGGCGTCAGGAGCATCGAGCTCTGCGGCGGCACTCATCTGCCCAACGTGAAGGGCGCTGGACACTTCCGGATCGAGAAGGAGGAGTCCGTGGCCTCGGGCATGAGGCGCATAACCGCGCTCACCGGCTATTTCGCCGAAGAGAAGGCTACGGACGACCGCGCGGACTTACGGGCCATTGATCTTGCGCTGGGCTTGCCCGGTTATGATGATAAGGGCGATGATGCTGGTCTGAAGGCCCGCGACGAGCTCGAAGCGCTCTGTCGGGTCGTCAAGTGCCAACGCGAACGGCTCGTGGGCAAATTGCAGGATGTAGTCGGACACAGCGGTCTGGATGCAGCGGCCCTCGATAAGCTGCCGAGGGACAGGACGGAAAGGGCGGCGGCGCTGCTGGAGGCCGCCAAGCAGGCGGAGAAGCAGGCTGCCGGCGCGCGCGCCTCCCAGCTGGCCGGTCGCGGCAAAGATATCGCCGCGGCGGCGCGGGAGCTGGCCGGCGGCGTCAAGTTCGCCTCAGCGGCGCTGGACGGCGTAGGCGTGGATGATCTGCGCCGGCTGGCCGACGAGGTCCGCGCGGCCATGCCCAGCGGCGTGGTTTTTCTGGCGTCTAACGCCGGGGGGAAAGCCGCCTTAGTGGCTACTGTATCTGAGGACCTCGTGAAGCAGGGAGTCAAGGCCGGGGAGGTGGTCAGGGCCGCGGCCAGGGAGGTCGGCGGCGGCGGGGGAGGGCGCCCCAACATGGCCCAGGCCGGCGGCTCGAAGCCCGAGAACATTCCCGCGGCCATCGAGGCGGCCGCCGGGGCGGTGGAGGCAGCCAAATCCTAGCACGCTCTTTCCATTGGGACGTCCAGCAGTACTGGGGCAGCGACTGGCTGTCGCTGGTCCTGGGCGGGCTTTTCATGGTCATCGGCCTGCTGCTGACGATTCCCGCCAGCCGTTACTTCCATCGCCGGCGCGGCCCGGCGGTGGCGATAACCTTCGCGGCGTTCTTCTGGGCGGCGGTGGTGGTCGCCGCGCTGCTCCTCAACAGGGGGCACATGAGCTGGGGCTCGGCGGCGATCAGCACCGCGAGCGCGCTGGTCGGCGTGGGTTATCCCGTCTATCTGGCGCTGCACCGCAGGGATCTGCGCGTGGTCCCCGGCGAAAGGGATGAAGCGGACCTCGCGCGCCCGCCCACGCGCCGCTGCCCCGGCTGCGGGCTGACTATCGATGCGAAGAAGGAGCGCTGCCCGGTCTGCGGCGCGGAGACCGGCGGCGGACCGGAGGGCTGAGCTCCGCCCGCTTCGCTCCTACTTCTTGCCGGCTTTCCTGGGGCTCGACCCGGCCAGCTTCTTGCCGGCTACCAGCGTTCGGAGTTCCTTGGTAAGCTTGTCCTTGAGGTCGGGGGACATGCCGGCGTGGATGGCCTGGACGGTGCCGTCCTTGCCGATGATCACCGTCGTGGGGATGCCGCTGACGTTGTAGAGCTTGGCAACGCCGCCGTCGGAGTCCAGGGCCACCTTGCAGGCCAAGCCGTTGGCCTTCATGAACGCGGAGGCCTTCTCTGCGCTCTCGCGGAGGTTCACGGCGTAGAGCACCACGTCCTTGTCCTTGAGGCCCTCGGTGACGGCCACGACTATGGGCATGGCCTTGCGGCAGGGCCCGCACCAGGAGGCCCAGAAGTCCAGGACCACGATCTTCTTGCCCTTTAGCCCCGAAAGCTTGACCTTGCCGCCGCCGGCCAGGGCCAGCTCGAAGTCCGGGGCGGGCGCGCCCAGCACCAGCGGCTCGGGCGTCTTGACCGCCGTGGCGCCGGCCGGCGGGGTGAACTTGAAGGTCCCCTTGGGGAACTTGGCGTCCAGCTTCCAGTTCTTGTAGAGGCCGATCAGGGTGCTGGTGGTCGCGCCCCGTTTCCTGGTAACCCCCCACTTGCGGAAGATCGGCTTCTCGCCGGCGTCGACCCACAGGTCGAAGGTCATGCCGCTGATGGCAACCTTGATGCGGTCGCACTTCTGCCCGTCGAGGGTCTCCTCGCCGACGTAAGTGGCCGACCGGGGGCCGCCCTTGCCGCCGAAGGCGTCGAGCAGGATGCGGTCCGCGGGAACGATCAGCTGGGCGGGGAGGCCCTTGCCGTCGGCTATCGTCGCTAGGCTGGCCGGGGCGTTGCGGTAGGTGTAGCTCTTGGCGCCCTCCTGGCTGGCGTAAAGCTTCTTGCCGTCACAGACCACGGTCGCCTTCTTGGCGCCCATGGTGGCCTTCAGGACCAGGAGGTTGGGACGGGCGGCCGTCATGGCGACGGTCACGGACTGTTCCCCTTTGCGGTCTCCCATGGATCTGGTCATGGTCATCTTGGCGTCCACCTGGAAGTTCTTGAGCTTGGAGTAATAGTCGGCGATCTTCTTGCTGACCGCCTTGCCCTTGGCGGCGGCGTCGGGCTCGTCGGCGCGGAGCGCGGGGGCGGCGGCGAGGATTAGGCCGGCAAGCAGGGCGCCGGCGAGAAGGCGACGGTGCGGAAAACAAATCATACGGTTTCTCCCCAAAGGAGCCTTCCGAGCAACGGCCCGGGACATCCGGCACGTAAGAATCCATTGTCTTCGACGGGAGACGCAGATGCAAGAAGGATTGGCGATCCGGCGGTCCGCGGGGTGCGGGAACGCACCAAACTTTCGCATTGACACCCTAATCCGTCTTAGATAAAGAGTTACGTGTTCATGGGAGAATCAGGGAGGGGTTACCGCATGGCAGAGCAGCGTGATCGGTGGTCCACCAGGGGCACCTTCATCCTGGCCGCAGTGGGCAGCGCGGTGGGCCTGGGCAACGTCTGGCGCTTTCCCTATGTTGCCTATGCCAACGGGGGCGGGGCGTTCTTCATTCCCTACTTCGTGGCCCTGCTGACCGCCGGCATCCCGCTGATGATCCTGGAGCTCGGCCTGGGACAGAAGATGCAGGCCGGGGCGCCGCAGTCCCTGGGCAAGGCTAACAAGCACACCGAGTGGGTTGGATGGTTCGCCCTGCTGGTCGGCACGGTGATAAGCTGTTACTACGCGGTGATCATGGCCTATTCCGTGGAGTACCTGGTGTACGCCTTCAAGGGTTTCTTCACGGGCGGGCAGATGCCCTGGAGCGACCCCTCGCTACTCTCCGGCGCTGAGGCCGCCAAGGGCACGCCGGCTGAGGCCAACTTCTTCATAAACCGGGTGGTGTCGGAGAACACCACGCCCGGCGAGATGTGGAAGCCGGTCTGGCACCTGGCCCTGGGACTGGCCGCGGTGTGGGCGGCGGTTTTCTGGATCGTCTATCGAGGCGTCAAGCGGGTCGGCAAGGTGGTGCTGTGGACCGTTCCGCTACCTGTTCTCCTCCTGATTGTCCTCGCGGTGCGCGGATGCACTCTGCCGGGTGCCGGCGAAGGCATCGCCTACTACCTGACACCGGATTTCAGCAAGCTGAGCGAGGCCAGCACCTGGCTGGCTGCCTACGGCCAGGTGTTCTTCTCGCTGACCATCGGTTTCGGGGTAATGATCGCATACGCCAGCTATCGACCGAAGAACGCGGACGTCACCAACAACGCCTTCATTATCAGCTTCGCGAACTGCGCCACCAGCTTCGTCGCGGGCTTTGCGGTCTTCAGCGTGCTGGGCTTCCTGGCCTATTCGCAGGGCGGAGTGCCAGTGAGCTCTGTGGTCGAGGTCGGGCCCGGGCTGGCCTTTGTCACGTATCCCACGGCCATCAGCAAGATGGGCGAGTTGGGCCGTTTCTGGCCGCCGGTCATGGCCGTGGCATTCTTCGTGATGCTGCTGACCTTGGGCATCGACAGCCTCTTTTCGCTTACGGAGGGTATCGTCGCCGGCTTGCACGACCGCTATCCGCGGATGAAGCGCGGGGCAGTTGTGGCCGCCATGTGCGGCTTCTGCTTCGTGGTGGGAGTGTTCGTCTTTGCCAACAGGGCCGGGCTTAAATGGCTGGATGTATTTGACCACTGGGCCAACGATTACGGCTTGGCGGTGGTGGGGCTCCTGCAGTGTCTGATCGTCGGGTACCTCTACAAGACTGACGAGTTGCGCGACTACATCAACGAAGTCTCGGAGATACGCCTGTGGGGCTGGTGGGAGCTCTGCGTTCGCCTCCTGGCGCCGGCGGTACTCATCTTCCTGTTGGCGACGCAGTTCGTCAACGAGTTGGACAAAGGGGAGCTCTACGGTTTCAGCCCGGGCAGCGCCTCCAACGGCTACCTGTGGGCGGCTCCCGCGGGTTTTGCGGCCCTGTTCGTGATAGCCTTCGCTTTGTCCAAGAGGTGGACCAATCTGAAGCTTGTTGCCGGTGGTTTCGTAGTCTTCCTCGTTGCCATGGGGATGCTCAAAGCCATGAGCAGCGGGGCGGACTTCGACCTTCGCGTCAAGGTGACCCACGACGCAGCCGACCGCAAGAAGGTGACACTCTCCGCGGAGGGCGCGCCGGAGGGCGCGAAGTTCCGCTGGCGGCTTTCCGACGAAACGGTGGCCGAGGGCCGCAGCCTGAGCCACACTTTCGCCAAGGAGGGCGAGTTCAGCGCGGCGGTGATCGCCTTGAAGGGGGAGGAGAGCGCCGCCGCAGAGACCACGATACACGCGGCGCCGTTGATCGCGGGGATTGACACCAAGATCGGTTGGCATCCGCAACTCGTGAAGGGGGCTGAGGGGCCTGAGCGTCGGCTCAACCCGCTGTGCATTCTGTTCAGCGCAAAGGTCTCCGCCGCGGCGGATCTGCTCTTCGTATGGAACTTCGGTGAGGACGCTTGGTGCGTGGCGACCAGGGGGCCGCACGTCAGGCACGTCTACAAGAATCCGGGAGAGTACAAGGTCGCGCTGCGCGTCTTTGATCCCGAGCAGCTGCCGGATGTGAAGCTCAACCAACGCGACGCGGCGCTGGCCAAGCGCGTCGAGCGTTTCCCCGTGGAGCTGACGGAAGTGGAGATAGTGGTGCCCGAGCTGGTCGCCCGGGTCAAGGCCGACCGCATCGCCGGGGAGGCGCCGTTGCTGGTGAAGTTCAGGCCAGAGATATTCAAGGCGGTCTCCCGGGGAGAGCCAGAGCGGGTGGCGGATGTTTCGAAGTACGCGTTCTCTTGGGACTTCGGGGATGGCGTGACCGCCAAGGGGTACGAAGTCTCGAACCTCTTCGTCCTTCGCGAGAAGCCCTGCGAGGTTTCGTTGAATGTCAACGCCGGCGATGGAAAGGTCGTGCCGGTGGCTGGCGAACTCCGCATCACGGCGCGAAAGTCGGAGAGGGCCGGCGCATCGGCGGCGGTGCTTTGCGCGCTGGCGGTCACGATTCTCTTCGGCGGGCTGATGGTCTGCATAGGGATCGCCCGCCGGGGCCGGGCGGCGCCGGAAGAGGGCGACTAGCGCGGGAGCGGATCGACGCCCGGCTGGCGCGGTCTCCTGTTGCCGCCGGGCATCACGCGGGTTATACTCAGCCCCATGACATCCGGGACGGCAACCAAGCTGGCGCTCGCCGGACTGCGCTCCGTGGCCGACGCCGGGCAGGTGGGAAACGTGATTTCCTCTCTGCCGGGGGTCTTCGCGGTGCGGGTGAACCTGGGCACCCGCGTGGCCATAGTCCGCCACGAGGGCACGGTGACCGTCGCCCAACTCATCGCCGCGGTGGAGGAGGCCGGCTACCGCGCGCGGCGCGCGGTGCCCGGAGAGGGCTCGGCGGACTACTCCTCAAGCCCCTGGGGCGCGCTGCGTCCGGCGGGTCGCACTTCCGCCGAGGTGATGGCCCTCAACCGCGCGCTGGCGGTGCTGGGGCTGGCCGTAATCGGTGGCCAGGTGCTCGCGGAAATGTCCTTCACATGGCTGGCCTATAAGGGTTTCGGCGCCTTTATTCTGGGAAGCGTGGCCCAGGCGATCATCGGGGCCAGCTTCTACGCTGGCGCCTGGCGCGGGCTGATGCGCCGCCGGCTGGGGGTCGACTTTCTGGTCGCCGCGGCCACCACGGTCGCGTACGTCTACAGCGTCTGCCGGGTCTTCCTGCCCAATCCCGGTGATCTGTACTTCAGGGAGGCGGCGATTATCCTCACCGCGGTCACCGTCGGCCGCTGGCTGGAACTCTGGCTGCGGCTCCGCGCCGGCCGGACCCTGCGCGACCTGGTGGACCTCGCGCCGCTCAGCGCCCGGGTGATGCGCGGCGGCAGGGAAGTGGACATGCTGGCCTGCGACCTGCTGTCCGGCGACCTCGCCGTGGTCCGCCCCGGGGAGCGCTTCCCCGCGGACGGGGTGGTGGTCGAGGGCCGCAGCGCGAGCGACGAGTCCATGCTGACCGGCGAGGCCCTGCCCATGCCCAAGAATCCCGGAAGTCCGGTGCTGGGCGGGACCATCAACGGGAACGGGCGGCTGGTCTTCCGGGTGGATCGCGTGGCCGGCCAGGCGGCCCTTTCCAAAATGGTCCAGATGGTGCGCGTGGCCGAGCGCACTCGCCCGGCCATGGCCCGCCGCGCCGAGCGTCTGGCCTCCCTGGTGGGGCCGGGCGCCATGCTGGTCGCGGCCGCGGCCTTTGTGGGCACCTATGCCGCCTCCGACCGGGCCGAGCTGGGATCCGCGCTGTTACGGGCCGTGGCCGTGCTGGCCGTGGCCTGTCCCTGGGCGCTGGTCCTCTCGGTACCCACGGCGATGAGCGCCGCGCTGGGGCGGGCCGCCCGGCTGGGCATACTGATTCGCTCCGGGCCGGTCCTGGAGGCCTGCACCCGTCTGGGAGCGGTGGCCTTCGACCGCACCGGAACGCTCACCATGGGGAGCCCGGAGCTGGTCAGCGTAACCGCCGCCGCCGGGAGCACCGAGGCTGAGGTGCAGACCCTGGCCGCCAGCTTGGCCTACGGATCGGAGCACCCCCTGGACCGGGCCATCTCCGAGTCCACGCGGGCCCAGGGCCTGGAGCTGCGCCAGGCCAGCGAGGTCGTCGCCGTGCCCGGCCGGGGCCTGGGGGGCCGCCTGGGCGCGGCGGAGTTCCTTATGGGCAGCCGCATCTTCATGGACGAGCAGGGCGTCTACCTGGGCTCGCTGGCCGACCCCTCCGAGGAGTTGGTCTCCGAGGGGCGCAAGGTGCTTTTCCTGGCCTCGGAGGGCAAGGCGCTGGGCGTGCTGGCCTTCGATGACCCCCTCAAGCCCGGCGCCAGTCACGCGCTGGACCGCATCCAGAAGATGGGCGTGGCCACCTGGATGATCAGCGGGGACAGCGCCTCGGCCTCCCGGGCGGCGGCCGTCGAGGCGGGCATCCCCGTCGAGATGGTCTCTTCCGAGGTCAAGCCCGAGGACCGCCCCATGCAGATACGGGCCATCCGCGAGCGGCACGGGCCGACGGCCATGGTCGGCGACGGCACCGCCGACGGGCCGGCGCTGGCCGAGGCCGACGTGGGCATGGCCGTGGGCTGCGGGGCGCAGGTGGACATCGAGAGCGCCGACGTGGTCCTGGTGGGCGAGGACCTGCGCGGGGTGCTCCGCGCGCTGCGCATCACCCGCCGGACGATGCGGGCCATGCGCATTAACTTCGTCTGGGCGCTGTGCTTCAACGCCGCGGCGGTGCCGCTGGCCGCGCTGGGCCTGCTCTCGCCGGCCTACGGGGCGGTGGCCATGGTCATGGCCTCGCTGCTGGTGGCCGCCAACTCCTATCAGCTCAGCATGCGTCCCCAGAGCCTCTTCGGCAGGGGCCGGGGGAGCTAGATCCCCCAAAGAACCGGGCCGGCGCTGACGGCCGGCCCGGGTGGCGTTCCTTCCGTGTAGAGCTAGAACTCTTCGATGTCCGGATCGGGGTCGGCCTTGGGGCCGGGGTGTTTCGGATTGTCGACTGCGCGCGCGGTCTTTCTCTCGCTCTTCCTCCACGTGCCGGCGACGAAGGCGCCGATCAGGACGCCGCGCGGCACGTTGGCCGAGGCCCGCAGGGCCAGGCCCTTGGGGTCGGCGTAGAGCGCTGCCACCTCGGGCACCAGGTGCTTGGCGATGGCCCCAGCGGGCGGCAGCCTATCCATGTCCAGGCCCCACTTCTCCTTGAGCCGGGGCTGGCCCTTGAGGGGCACGGAGCCCAGCGCGTAGAGTATCTCGAAGACCTTGGCGGTGTCCACATACTGCACGCCCACCGGGCCGTCGGGGAGCTTCTTGAGCGAGCCGGCGAAGGCGGCCTTGCCGGCCAGGTTGACGGCGGTGCCCACGCGCGCCGCGGCGCGCTTGGCGGCCACGGCGCTGGAGGCCAGGATGAGCCGGTCGCGCAGGATGATCGCCGCGGGGACGATAGCCTTGGCTTTCTTCTTCTCCGCGGGGACGTAGATCATCTTGCCGCCACGGTAGTCGACCGTCTGGGGCGCGTGCTTCTCCACGAATCTGCGGACCTTGTCGGCGTCGATGTAGCGCTTGCCCTCGGGGGTCACGCTGGTGGCGCGCTTGACCGCCTCCTGGTGCAGGTAGCCCATGGCCATCGCCTTGATGTTGCCCACGACGTCCTTGTCGGACTTCAGCCGGGCGATAACCACCACGTCGGGCCAGTGGCTGCCGGGCACCATGACCGCGTAGGCGGCCAGCTCGCCGGTCATGGACTCCGACAGCAGCCGCTCGACGTCCAGACCGTGCTTCTTCAACTCGTTGAGGCCGTTGCGGATGTCGTCCGGGCCCTTGCCCGGGTTGATCCGCTTGGCGGTGTCCAGGATGGCCGGGACTATCTTGCCGGTTGGTAGGTTGAAGGCCATGAAAGCCAGCGCATCGGGAGGGGCGTCGGCGGCCAGCTTGACCGCGTCCACCGGCTTGGCGTGCCCGGCCAGGGCCAGCATGCCCTGAGCCTTGTCCAGGTCGACGCGCAGTTCCTCGATGAAGAGCGGCTTGCTGAAGCTGAGGCGGTACTCCACGCGCTTCGCGGCGGTGAAGCCTAAAGCGTCCAAGTCCTTCCAGTCCTTCTTCTCGGGGTTCTTGTCGCGCTCCTGCTTGATCCAGGCGGCTGCGTTGACCGAGACCTTGAGGAGCCCACCGGCGGCCTTCTTGATGCGCGCGGTCTGGGCCAGCGACTGGGCCTTGCCCTCCAGGCAGTCGATGCCCTTCTCGACCACGGCGGGGTCCAGGGCCAGCAGGAAGTAGCCCTTGGTCCGGGCGTAGGCGATAGTGACCTTGTCGACGGTGAAGGTGCGCAGGTCGGCCCCGCGGTAGGTGCGGGCGTTGAGCGTGGCGGCCTTGCCGCCGCCCTCGCCTTCGAGAAGCAGTTGGACGCGCTTGATGAACTCGCCGATGCCGGTCTCGAAGGCGTCGGCGTGCTCGCCGACCTCGGCCACGAAGAGGAATATGGGGTCCTCGCCGCCGCCCCCGGGCTTGGGCTTGACGCCCAGGATGGCCATGCCCACCTCGCCCTGGAGGGCGCGCTCGATCTCGTCGAACTTGAGGGTGTTGGCCAGGCCTTTCTCGGCCAGCCCCTTCAACTCCTTGACGCGGGCCTCGATCTTTCCGACCAGCGGCTTGAAGAACTTGTTGACCTGTTCCTCGCGGTAGGCCGCGGCCAGCGTGGAATCCTCGACAGCCTTGACCCAGTGGGCCCGGCCGGCCGCGGAGACGAAGAGCAGCGCGTTCGCGGGCACCGCGTTGGCCACGGTGCGCGGAGCCACCTCGGGAACGCCCTTGGGGGCTGCGGTGGGTTTGGTCTCTTCGCCGGCGCGGATGGCCAGGGGCTCCGCGGCCCGGGCGTCCTTGACCTCGACCAGCACGCTGCCCTCGAAAACGGCCACGGCCAGGGCGGTGGCCAGGACGCTCTTGACGATCTGCTGCTTGCCCATGATGTTTTCCTTTCCTTCGGGCGGACCGGCCCGGACCCAGAAGCGCGTCCCCGTTGCAGTTACCTTGCCGCCGGGGGCCTGGACTACGAACTTCTCAGCTTTGTTCTCCGCGACGTTGGCGGTCAGCGCCCCGGATAGGAGTTCTACGGTGCGCTGGCCGGCGACTTCCCTGGAGAGCCCGCGGTGAAGCAGGAAGGCCATGCCCCGCTCCAGGCGCGCGGTGCTGCCGTCGGCCAGTTCGAGTCGGGCTTCGGAGCCCGGCGCGGCGGGCACCCGGCATAGCTGCCCGGAGTAGACCTCGGTGGTCTCCTGCCAGACTTCGTCCTTGAGGACTTCGAGCTTCCCGGCGGTCACCGTCGCGACCTTGACGGGGGTCTTCTGGGGGGACCCGCCGGGACCTCCGGTGACGGCCCGCAGCAGGACTACCGCCAGCAGCAGCCCCGCGGCCGCCGCGGCCCAGATCATCCAGCGGCGCCGGGGCCGGGCCCGGCCGGGGCGCGCGGCGGGCGAGCTGCCCAGAACCTCGTTGGCCAGCCGCTCGCGGAAGCCCGCGGGTACGCCCTCAGCCTTGCGGCCCTTCGCGATGAGCGCCCAGAGGCGCTGCTCGCGGGCCATGACCAACCGGCAGCTTTCGCAGTCGGCCAGGTGGCGGCGCAGCTCGCCGCGCTCCTCGGCGGTGAGCTCGCCGGAGACGGACAGGCTGATGAGCTCTTCGTGGCGCTCGCAGCTCATCTTCATCCCTCCAACAGGTGCGCGAGGCGCCCACGGAGGGCGCGGCGCGCGTGGGTCAGGTGTACGCGGACGTTAGTGGTGGTGATTTCCAGAGTCGCGGCGGTGTCGGCGATGGACAGGCCTTCGAGATCGTGAAGCACGCAGACCTGCCGCTGGCGCTTGGGCAGAGTTCTGACCTGGGTGACGATCAGCGAGCGGAGCTCGCCGTACTCCAGGTGGTCAGCCTCCGCGGCGCTTCGGGGGTTGGGAATGGCTTGCATCACGGTGGTGTTGGCCTCCACTTCGCGTCTGGCTGGCCTGGCCCTGAAGTCGTGGACGGTGTTGACCGTCATTCTGTAGACCAGCGTTCCTATCGCGGCCCTTTCCGGATCGTAGCGCCCGATGGCCTTGAGCAGCTTGACCATTACCTCCTGGGCCACGTCCTCGGCGTCGTGCTCGCCTATCCCCAGCGAGCGGGCGGTGCGGAAGCTGGCCGGGCCGTAGGTCAGGACCAGCTCCTCCCGGGCGGCCGCATCACCCTCTGCGGCGCGGCGGGCCAGTTGTGCGTCTTTCTCTCTCACGCCTGCCGGTTATACGGGAGGGTAGGGGGAGGTGCTAAGGGAAAAACGGGGCTATTGGGGTGGGTTTCAGCAACGCCGGGAGGGCGGTATTCGAGTCCAGCCCCTCAGGGCTTCGCTGATGCGTGGCCGAGAGGGATATCCGAGATCTCCTCGGGATGGCTCAGGTTCCACGGACGGACTGCTATCTTCACCGTCTCGCCCGGTTCCAGGATGTGTCCGGGGAGCCAATATGACCGATGTCCGGCGGGGTCTACGGGTCCATCCAGTATCTGGTCGTACGAGTACGAGAAGCCCTCCCGGCCCGGATGGGCCCAGGGGTCGTCGACGTAAACGCGATGTCTCCTGTTGTTGCGCACGGTGATCTGCGCCGCGGTCCGCTCTACGATCTCCAAGTCCCCTGGACTGGTGTAGAGCTTCCCGGGGATGCCGTCCAGGTCGGCCATCCCGGCCAGGAGCGGCTTGCAGAGTTCCCGGGGACAGCGATAAAACCGATACTGAAGCCAGAGCGCGTGCAACCGGTTCCTCTTGTGTGCCGCCAGAGCGGCGGCCAACACCAGTGCGACCGACCCTAAACCCACCCAAAGCTCCAGCCGCCCCTTGCGCATGAAGCGCCTCCCAGCGTCCGTAACGACAGAAGGGCGGGGTTAGTTCAGGTGGATTTCACTATTCCGGCTTGGCCGGCTGGCCGCGGCGGGTCTCCCTATCCGCGGGCGCAGTAATCTTGATCTCCTCTCCCGGGTCCAGCACTCGTCCTTCCAGAATCGTGAGGAAGAGGACAGCTTCCGAGAGAGGTGCTTGATGGTAGGGTCCTTCAGCATCCTTCTTGGTCAGTTGTGACATCAGTTCCTCAAGGTCGCCCCCCATGGTGTTGAAGAAGATTCGGTGCGGGCGGTTATTGCGTATCGTCAGCATGTCTTCCGAACGGTGCAGGATTTCCAGTCTTTCAGGGTCGGTGACGACGAGATCAGCCAGATGTCTCCAGTATCGCGGTCCCAAACGGAGCATCTTCCCGATTTCTGCATTGCAGTCTTCCTTTGGACCGCGCAAGAACTGCCGGCGGCACCATGCTGCCTGAAGACTGCGCCAGTTGTATGCAGCACAGGCGGCGAACACAACCAGAGCAACCATCACCAGGCCGATAACCAGCTCAAACCGTTTCTTACGCAAGAGCGACTTCCGTCTGTCTGATTTCACGGCAGGCGCGGGCTTTCAAACGGCCGTCTTTGGCTATTCGGCCTTGGCCTGTCCGGCGCACTCGGCGAGATCCGCCACGCTGTCGGCGTAGAGGCTGTATATGTTAGCCAGCAGCGCCAGGCGGTTCCTGCGCAGACTCTCGTCCTCGGCGTTGACGTAGACGTCCTCGAAGAACTTGTGCAAGGGGGCCGCGAAGCTGGCGAGATAGAGCTCGGAGGCTTCCGCGTAGCGGTCCTCCTTGACGTGCTGGCGGAACTTCACGCCGGTGCTGAGGTAAACGTCATAGAGCGCGGTCTCCGCCGGCTCGGAGACCAGGTTCTTCTGCGGCTCCGGGCGGCTGGCCAGCAGCTCCGGCTCCTTGCGGACGATGTTGCGGGCGCGCTCCACCACGGTGCAGAGCTCCGCGAAGTCCTTGCGCTTGGCGAAATCGGTCACCGCGGCCAGGCGCTTTTCCAGATCAGCCAGGTTGTCGAAACCCGCGGCCAGCACCGCGCGGAGCACCTCGACTGAACGCGACTTCCTGGTCAGGGCCTGCTCCAGCCGGTCGCGGAGGAAATCGAGTAGCCCTTCGATCAGGTCGTCTCCGGCATCGACCAGCATGTCCTGCCGGCGGTAGAGTTCGCGGGCGTGTTCCAGCACGGCGCGCAGGCCGGGCCCCCGGGCCAGGAGCTTGGCCTTGCGGATGATGGCGATGATGCCCAGCGCCGCGCGGCGCAGGGCGTAGGGGTCCTTGCTGCCGGTGGGGGCCAGACCGGCGGCGAAGCCGCCGACGATGCTGTCGAACTTGTCGGCCAGGGCGGCCAGGCGCCCCACCTGGCTGCGAGGCAGGTCGCTGTCCGCGGTGCGCGGCCGGTAGTGCTCCTCGATGCCCTGGCGGACCGAACTGGGCTCGCCGTCCTCGGCCGCGTAGCGCTTGCCCATCACCCCCTGAAGCTCGGGGAACTCGAAGACCATGCGAGTTACCAGGTCGCACTTGGCCAAGAGCGCCGCGCGCTCGGCGGCCTGGCCGACGGCTTCCTCCTGCCCGCTCTCGGCGGACAGCCAGCGGGCCAGGGCGGCGATGCGCTCGGACTTCTGGCGCATGTTCCCCAGCTTCTCGTGAAAGACCACGCCCTCGAGTTGAGGCAGACGGTCTTCGATGCGGGTCTTCTTGTCCTCGCGCCAGAAGAAGAGCGCGTCGGCGAGCCGGGCGTGCAGCACGCGTTCGTTGCCGGTGCGGATCACCGAGGCATTGCCCCCCCCGCGCGGGTCGCGGTTGGCGATGGACACGAATTTGGGGAGCAGCCGCCCGGAGCGGTCCGCCACCGGGAAGTAACGCTGGTGGCCGGTCATGGCCGCGACCACCACCTCGTCGGGCAGTTCGCGGCAGACCGCCTCGTCGAAGCTGCCCAGTACCGCGCCGGGCCACTCCACCAGGTTGGTGACCTCCTCGATGAGCGCGTCGCCGATGCCGTCCTTGTTGTAGGGCTTGCCTCCGGACTTCTCCGCGCCCTTCTCCACGCAGCGGCGCACGCGGTCGCGGCGGTCATCCATGTCCGCCAGCACCTTGCGGCCCTTGAGCGCCGCCTTGTAGAAGCCCAGCTTGGCCTCGCGCAGAGTGAACTTCTCGGGAGCGTGAAAGGGATGCCCGTAGGAGTCGCGCCCGGCGGTGAGTCCCGCGAACTCGAAGGGCAGCACGGCCTTGTCGAGCAGGCAGAGCAGGTGGCGGACGGGCCGCGCGAAGCTGGTCTTGTCTCCGCTCATCCAGCGCATTGACTTGGGGAAGGGCAGGGCGCGGAGGACGTCCGGCAGGCGCTCACGGAGGAAGACGTCGAGCTTCTCTCCGCCGCGCTTGACCCGCGCGTAGACGTAACCGTCCTCAGTGATGAGGTCCGCCACGGCGACGCCGTTCTTGCGGGCGAAGCCCTGAGCGGCCTTGGTGGGTTTCCCGTCGTCGCCAAAGGCCCGGGCGGCGGGTGGTCCCTTGAGCTTCTCGGTGGTCTCGGGGCTGGCCGGCTTCAGTTCCCAGGCGTGGTAGACCAGCCGCCGGGGGGTGCCGGTGACTTCCGAGGGCGAGTCTTCAACGCAGCCGCCGGCCATGAAGCCGGCGGAGGAGAGGTCTTTCCAGAGCCTGGCGCGCAGCGCTTGCAGTGCCGGCCGGATATAGCTGGCGGGGATCTCCTCGGTGCCGATTTCGAGCAGGAGGTTAGCCACGGGCCGCCTCCTTCTGCCTGAGCAGCGGGTGGCCCAGCGCCTCGCGCAGCTTGACGAAGGCGGCGGCGGTCTTGCGGGCCATGGAGCGCACCCGGGCGATGTAGCCGGTGCGCTGGGACACGGAGATGGCCCCGCGGGCGTCAAGCAGGTTGAAGGCGTGCGAGGCCTTCATGACGTAATCGTAGGCGGGCAGGACCAGGGGCTTCTCTTCGTCGTGCGCCAGTATCCGGGCGAACTCCACCTCGCACGTCTCGAAATGTTCGAAGAGCATGGCGGTGTCGGCGATCTCGAAGCTGTAGGTGCTGAGCTCCACCTCGTCGCGGTGGTGGACGTCGCCGTAGGTGATCTTCCGTCCGTCGGGCAGGATCGCCCAGACCAGGTCGAAGACGCTTTCGACGCCCTGGAGGTACATGGCGATGCGCTCCAGGCCGTAGGTCAACTCGCAGGTGATGGGGTCCAGCTCCACTGATCCCACTTGCTGAAAATATGTGAACTGGGTGATCTCCATACCGTCGAGCCAGACTTCCCAGCCGAGCCCGCTGGCGCCCAGCGTGGGGCTCTCCCAGTCGTCCTCCACGAAGCGCACGTCGTGCGCCACGAGGTCCAGGCCCAACTCGCGGATGCTGTCGAGGTAAAGCTCCTGCACGTCCCGGGGCGAGGGCTTGAGGACCACCTGGTACTGATAGTAGCGGCCCAGGCGGTTGGGGTTCTCTCCGTAGCGGCCGTCAGTGGGCCGCCGGGAGGGCTCGACGTAGGCGGCGTTCCAGGGCTCAGGCCCCAGCGAGCGCAGGAAGGTGGCCGGGTTGAAGGTGCCCGCGCCCTTCTCGATGTCGTGGGGCTGGAGGATCAGGCAGCCGTAATCCGCCCAGAAGCTCTCCAGGCGCAGGATGAGATCCTGAAATGTCTCGGGGACCGACTTCTTTCTGGCCAAACTGCTTTCCTCCGGAGTACGGCGGGGCATTCTAAACGCGACGGGGGGAGAGTCAACCGCGAACACTTTGCGCGTCGCCTGCCCGAGAGTTCACCCTTGCGGGAGCGGACGCCGCCGGGTATTATCCTGCGCATGAAGCATCCGCTCTGCTCGACTTATAGGGCCCGGAAATCGAGCCGAATGGTGCCGGTTTCGACCGAATGTTTATATCTGGCTGCTTTTCAGGCACTTGTGGGCCACGATTCCGGGGCGAACTGGTCGGGGGGATTGAATACATCCTCCTCTCCCGCCGTCACTAAGGTGGCCTGAGAGATGAGCGGCCGGAAGGGGGGAGCGGCACGGGGCGCGGGGTCTTCCAAGGCCTGGAGCAATCCGGCGGAGCGCGAGCTCCTGGAGAGCTTCCGGCGCGGCGAGGAAGCCGCCTTCGAGCAGCTCTTCAGCAAGTACCGGGAGGCGATCTATGCGGTGGCCTGGAAAGTCCTCGGAGACCGGGAGGAAGCCCTGGACGTGGTCCAGGATGCTTTCCTTCGCGCCTGGCGCGGGGCGGCGGGCTTCCGGGCCGAGAGCGGCTTTTACGCCTGGTTGCGGCGCATCGCCGTCAACCTGGCCATCGACCGGGTGCGCGCCCGCCGCGGCGAGAACTCGCCGCTGGAGGAGGAGACCCTGGCCGCCGAGCGCCACGCGCCGGGGGCTGCCCGCCTGGCCGAGGAGGACCCCGCCGGACGCGCCGCCGGCTCCGAACTGGGCGAGGCCCTGGAGCGCGAGTTGGCCGAGCTGGGACCCGAACACCGCACGGTGCTGGTGCTTCACGCCACGGAGGGGCTCAGCTACAAGGAGATCGCCGCGGAGATGAACTGTCCCATCGGCACGGTGATGAGCCGCCTGCACTACGCGCGGCGCCTGCTGGCCGGTAAGTTGCGGAGGTTCCTGAGCGATGAGCAGTGAGTGCGTCGAACTGAACGAGTTGGTCTCGGCCCTGGCCGACGGGGAGCTCGAGGGCGCGGAGAAGCAGCGCGTCGAGAGGCACCTGGCCGGCTGCGCCGAGTGCCGGGCCTTCGTGAGTGCGTGCCGGCGCATCGACCGGACGGTGGCGGATGGGCCCGAGCCCCCGGAGGTCGAGCCCGCCCGGTGGAACGCCATGCTCGCCCAGCTCAAGGCCGCCGGCCGCCCGCGCGCGCGGCGCTCGCGCATCCGCCCGGCCAAGGCGGTGGCTTTCGTGAGCACGCTGGCCGCCGCCTGCCTCCTGGCCGTCGCCGTCTTTATGCCCTGGGACCCGCCGCCTAATGGTGTCGATCCGGTTCAGCACGTGGAGATGGACGCTGGCGCGTCGGAGTACGAGGTGGTGACCGTGGCCGCTCCGGAGGGCGGCCTGAGCATGATGGTGATCATCGATACCGACGCCGACGCCGAGGAAGAGGACAGCTCGGAGAAGAAGTTCGGGGACAAGCCCGAAGGTGGAGAGAAGTGATGGGCCAGTTGAGCACGCTCCTGATATTCCTGACGCTCGCGGCGCCGACGCCGGCAGCGGGCGGCGGGTCGAAGGCCACGCGCGCCCGGATCGGCATCCAGGCCATTGAGGCCAAGCCCGGCAAGGACCGGACCAGCGGGGGCATCGACCCCAAGCTTGCCGCCAAGCTGCGGACCACCCTCAAGCTGATGGGCGTGCCCAAGCCGGACCTCACCAGCCTGGCCAAGACCACCAGGAAGCTGGCGGTGAGGGAGTCGACGACGATGACCGTCGAGCCCTACGTCATGAAAGTGACCTGCAAAGAGGTGACCAAGAACAGGACCACCGTGACCGTGGACCTCTTCAAGAAGGTGACGGACAAGAAGACCAAGGCGAAGGTCAAGAAGCGGATGGCACCTTCCACCACGGTCACGCTGACGGACGCGAAGCCCCATCACGTCATGACCGTGATGCAGAGCACCAAGAAGAAGACGGTCTTCGTCGTTTCCAGGTAGTCCCCCGCCAGGGCTCGGCTGGCGGCTACGAGCTTCCCGCCGGGCCGGGGCCAGTTTCTGCCCTTGACAGGCCGGGGCTGGATATTACTATGTGTCGAAACGTAGTACGAAAGGAAGATGCATGGGAGGCGTCGCGCGCATCAGCGTATCGCTGGAGAAGGTTCTCCTGGAGCGCTTCGACCGTTTGGTGGCCGAGGAGGGCTATCCCACGCGGTCCGAGGCGGTCAAGGCGCTGGTGCGCGAGGCGCTGGTTCAAAAGGAGTGGACCAAGGGGCGCGCCGTGGCTGGCGCCATTACTCTTGTCTACGACCATCACAAGCGAAGCCTGGTGAACAGGATGCTGGAAGTACAGCACGAGTTCGGCGAGGTGGTCGTGGCCACCCAGCACGTGCATCTCGATCATCACAACTGCCTGGAAGTGGTGGCTGTAAGGGGCCGGGTGCGCCGGATTCGGGAACTGGTCTCCGCGTTGAAGTCCGTCAAGAGCCTCAAGCACTGCGCGCTGATGATGACCACGGCTACCGGGGATACCGGATAGGGCGGGGGGATTTTTTTGCCGTCGGCGTAATACGATTATAACGAGCGTATTACCACCCGGGGGCGACAGGAGGAAGGGAGGGGGACAAATGGGTTGGGTGAGGTGGAGCTGGTTGGTTGCGGCGGCTTTTCTGGTTTCGGGGCTGGCCGCGGCCGGGGAGTCGCCGGGCGATGCCCGGGTCAGGGAGATCGTCCGCGAGGAATTAAAGAAGGGCGTGGAGCGGCCCAGTCCCGCGCGGGGCGGCGAGCGCTTATTTGACCGGGTTGAATTTTCGCTGGGGGTAACGAGTGTGGTTCAGGGCTCGGTGGGCGCCGAGGAGGAGATAAGCGACGAGGAGGATGTCAATGCGGCCAGCGCGTCGGTGGATATGGAGTTCAGCGCCAAGCTGGCCGAGAACTGGAAGGGCTATGTTCACCTGGAGGCTGGCAGCGGCGCAGGCGTTGACGGCTATTTGAATCTGTTGGTGGGCGTCAACGATGACGCCGATGACGACGAGAGTCTGCGCCTGACCGAGGCCTGGGTGGAGGGCAGCTGGAAGCTGGCTGCTCAACACTCGCTCTCGGTGCGCTTCGGAAAGCTCGACCTGACCGCCGAGTTCGACACCAACGAGGCGGCCAATGATGAGATCGCTCAATTCCTGGGTTGCGGTTTCGTGAGCAACCCGACCTTCGCGGCTCCCGAGAACGACTTTGGGGCCATCTTGGCCTACGCTTACGAGGAGACCGTTACCCTGAAGCTCGGCTGCGCCGATTGTGATGAGATCGATGACCGCGGGGGCAAGTTCTCCGATGACCTCTTCATGGTGGGCGAGTTGGGCCTCAGTGTGGAGCTTTTCGGACGCAAGGGCAACTACCGGGCCTTCGTTTGGTATGACGACGCCAAGCGCGACCGCATAGATGGCAGCAAGACCGACTCACCCGGGGCTGGCTGGGGCCTCTCCCTCGACCAGGGAATCATCGAGGGCCTGACCGCCTTCTTCCGGCTGGGCATGGCGGACGAGGAGTACTACGAAATCGAGGCCTGGGTCTCGAGCGGCGTGGAAATCGGCGGCGCCCTGTGGGGTCGCGAGGATGACGCGGTCGGGCTGGCTTATGGCGCGGCCCTGCTGGGCGACGACGCGAAGGACGTCTTGGAGGCGGCGGACAAGGATCCCCAAGACGAGCATCATCTGGAGCTTTACTATCGCTTCAAGATGAACGAACATATGGAGTTGAGCCCCAGTGTGCAGGTGATCACCAACCCCGGGGGGGGACGACGGCGCGGAGACCATTGCGGTCTTCGGTCTGAGGCTGCAGGTGTCTTTCTGAGGCAATCTTACAGAGTGTCCCTCCGGCAGGCTTGAGAAGGAAGGAGCGAAGACAGCATGAAAGCCAGGAAATTCCCGACGGCATTGGTTCTGGTCTTGGCCATCGCCGGCGCACTGACCTGCACCGCCTGGGCGCACTTTCAGGTTCTGGTGCCCTCGACGGACGTGGTGAGCGCCGACGGCAAGAAGGAGGTCGATCTGGACATTATCTTCACCCACCCCATGGAGCAGGGCCCGGCCATGGAGATGGCCAGACCCAGGCAGTTCGGCGTGCTCACCGGTGGGAAGAAGAGAAATCTCCTGAGGACGCTCAAGGTCAAGAAGGTGCAGGGCAAGACGGCCTATACGGTCTCCTACAAGGTCCGGAAGCCCGGCGACCACGTTTTCTACATGGAGCCGGCCCCCTACTGGGAGCCCGCCGAGGGTTGCATGATCGTCCATTACACCAAGGTGGTGGTCAACGCCTTCGGCGAGGAGGAGGGCTGGGACGCGATGGTCGGCTTCCCCGTCGAGATCGAGCCGCTGGTCCGGCCCTACGGGTTGTGGACGGGCAACCTGTTCCGCGGTATAGTCAAGAAGAACGGCAAGGCGGTGCCCTTCGCCGAGATCGAGGTGGAGTACTACAACCCGCTCGGCAGGAAGGCGGTCAAGGCCCCCACGGAGGCCCACGTGACGCAGGTGATCAAAGCGGATGCGAGCGGCGTGTTTTCCTACGCCATGCCCAAGGCCGGCTGGTGGGCCTTCGCGGCGCTCCTGGAGGGCGACAAGAAGATGAAGAACCCGAAGGGCAAGATGGTCGACGTGGAGATGGGGGCCCTGTTCTGGGTCAGGACCCACGACATGAAATAGACGAGGCGGTTGCCGGCTTGCACATTCAGGAAGGAGTGATCCAGTCCGCGCCGGTCTTGCTGACCGGCGCGGCGCTTACCCTTGCCGGCACCGGAGTCGGCCTGGTCAGGATCGACCACGCGAAGATGCCCCGGGTGGGTCTGATGGCCGCGGTTTTCTTCGTGGCCTCGCTGCTGCACGTGCCCGTGGGTCCCTCGAACGTCCACCTCATAATGAACGGGCTGGCCGGACTGATTCTCGGCTGGGCCGCCTTCCCGGCGATCCTGGTGGGCTTGCTGCTGCAGGCGCTGCTCTTCCAGTACGGGGGCCTTACGGTACTGGGGGTCAACACCTTCAACATGGCCGCGCCGGCAGTGCTCTGCGGCCTGTTACTCGGGCCGCTGATGCGCCGGGGAGCGCTGGGTGCCGGCGCCGCGGGGTTTCTGGCGGGCTCACTCTCGGTGCTGCTCGCCGGTCTGCTTACCGCCGGCACCCTGATCTGGGCCGGAGAGGAGTTCATGGTCTCTGCCGCGGCGTTGCTGGCGCTGCACGTGCCGGTCGTAATAATGGAAGGCGTAATCTGCGCGTTCGCGGTGGCCTATCTGGCCAGGGTCAAACCCGCCGTGCTGGGTCTGGAGGTGACCAGTGATCCGAAATAGCTTGAGAGCCGGGGCACTGCTGTTGGTTCTCCTGGCCATGAGCCAGTTGTCGGCCTTCGCGCACAAGGTCAACGTCTTCGCCTGGGTGGAGGGTGACGTGGTCAAGGTCCGCGCCAACTTCGGCAAGCGGAGCCGGCCGGCCAGGAACTGCCCGGTGCGCGTTTACGGACCAGATGGCGAACTGCTCCTGGAACTCAGGACCGACGAGAAGGGCGAGTGCAGCTTCCGGCCGCCCAGGATCGTTGACCTGCGTATCGATGTGGACGCGGGTGAGGGCCACAAGAAAAGCTTCACGCTTTCTGTCGAGGATCTGGCCGGGCTGAAGCCCGCTGCCGCCGCGGCCGGGTCGAAGGCTTCCGGGGAGTTCGCGGTGAGGCCCGCGGCTGTTCAGCGTGAGCTGGCCGGGATCCGCCGGGAGTTGGCTTCCATGCGCGCGGCCCTGACCGCAATGCAGCGAAGGCTCGCCCGGATCGAGGAGCCCAGAGGCGTCGCGATGCAGGACGTGATCAACGGCTTGTGCGCCATCCTGGGCGTTACTGGCGGGGTGACCCTCACGCTGTATGCCGTCCGCCGCAGACGGGGAGGCGCGGCCTGAATTGTCCCTAAAGGAACCCTTCGCCCGGGGGAACTCCCCGCTGCACCACCTGGACCCGCGGGTCAAGCTGGCAGCCGCGGCCGCTTACGCGGTGGTGGTCGCGTTGCTGGGCGACCTGCGCGTCCTGGGCGCTGCGCTGGCCATCTCCGGGGGGCTGGTCGTCCTGGCCCGCCTGGACGGGCCGAGGTTCCTGCGCCGGCTGCTGGCCGCCAATGTTTTCATCGTCTTCCTGTGGATATTCCTCCCCTGGAGCGTGCCCGGGCGGGCCCTCTGGAGCCTCGGGCCGCTGGCCGTCACCGCCGAGGGCGTGAGGCTGTCGCTGCTGATCTCGATGAAGTGCAACGCGATCCTGGCGGCGATGACGGCCCTGCTGGCGACCTCGCCGCTTCACGATCTGGCCGGGGCCATGGGCCGGCTGGGCGCGCCGAAGAAGCTGCTGGTGGTGTTCTACCTCTGTCTGCGTTACCTGCACATTATCCACGACGAGAGTCTTCGGCTTCGCCAGGCCGCGGCCGTGCGGGGCTTCGTCCCGCGCACGAGCCTGAGGGCCTACCGCACCTACGCCAACTTCCTGGGTTCGCTCTTGGTCCGCAGCGATGAGCGCGCCACGCGGGTTTACAGCGCGATGCTTTGCCGGGGCTTCGGCGGCAGCTTCCCGGCCCTGAGCGCGAGAAGGGCGCGGGCGTCAGACTTGGCCGCCGGAGCCGCGCTGTTCCTGGTCGCGGCGCTGTTGGGGGGGTTGGAATGGCGGCTGAGGAGTTGATTGCGCTGCGCGGCTTGCGCTTCGGCTACCCGGGGCGCGCGGAACTCTTCACTGGCCTGGACCTGGCGATAGGGAAGGGCGAGCGGGTGGGCCTGGTCGGCGCCAACGGGAGCGGCAAGACCACGTTGCTGCATGTGGTGATGGGGCTGCTCAAGCCCTCGGGGGGCGGCGTGACCGTCCTGGGACACGAGGTGAGGGCGGAAGAGGATTTCCTGTTCGTGCGCCAGAAGCTGGGCCTGCTCTTCCAGGATCCCGACGACCAACTCTTCTGCCCGACAGTGGCCGAGGACGTGGCCTTCGGGCCGCTCAACCTCGGTGCCGCTCCCGAGGAAGCCCGCGAAATCGTCTTGCGGACCCTGGACTCGCTGGGCCTGGCCGATTACGCCGGGCGCGTGAGCCACGAGCTCTCCGGAGGCGAGAAGCGCCTGGTGGCCCTGGCGGCGGTGCTGGCCATGGAGCCTGAGGCGCTGCTCCTCGACGAGCCCAGTGCGGGCCTCGACCCCCGGAGCAGCGAAAGGCTTATTGCCCTGCTGGCCGGGATCGGCAAAAGCCAAGTGGTCTGCAGCCACAACATGGAGTTCGTGCGCGCGACCTGCCAGCGGGTGGTGGTCCTGGACGCGGGCCGGGTGATCGGCGACGGGCCGACCGACGAGATACTGGGCGACGCCGAACTGATGCTCGGTCACGGCCTGGAAGTGCCTTTCTCCATTGAGGCCCGGCACGGCCCGCACGACCACCGGCACGGCGGGGGGACCAGCCACGGGCACGGGCATCGCGAAGGACACCGGACCAGGGAGCATCGCGCGGCGGAATAGCCGGCAAGCTCCGCTGGGTCGTTATTGCTTGGCCCCCGCCGCCAGGAACTTCCCTGCGAAGTTGTAGACGCGCTCGGGCGTTTCGTCCTCCATGTGCGCGGCGACCACCTCGCCGGCGAAAATAGTGTGGTCCCCGGTCACGAACTCGCCGGTCACCTTGACCTCGAAGTTCGAGACGCAGCCGCCCAGCAGCGGGGCCTTGACGATCTTGGCGGGAAAGGTGGCCAGACCCAGCTCGGCGACCTTGTCGGTGTCCCTGCCGCTCTTGGTGCCGCAGAAGAGGCTGGCCTCGGCCAGCTCCGGGCCGGGCATGGCCAGCACGTATTCCTTGCTCGCGGAAATCAGCTGGTGGGAGTAGCGGGTGTGGCCCACGCTGATGGCCAGCATGGGCGGCTGGTTACTGGTGGGCATGGCCCAGCCCAGGGTGATGATGTCCGGCCGGCCCTCGGCATCGACTGAGACCGCCAGGGCGATCTGCTCGGGGTACTTGCGCTTGAAGGCTTGGCCTACGGACACTTCTCTCATGGGGGATTCCTCCGTCAGGCGGGATGGTGGGGGTGGACCTAGGCGTTGCCCTCGGCCAGAAGGTTGACCAGCGTGGCGGCCAGTTGGTCGGCGTCGACCGGCTTGGTCAGGTAACGGAGCTTGGGATAGGTGGCGACCACGAACTCGTCGTCCAGGTTGTCGTAAGCCGTGCAGATCACCACCGGCAACTCCTGCTTGCCGTCGCTCAGGCGCTGCAGAACTTCCAGCCCGTGCAGGCCGGGCATCTTCATGTCCAGGACCACCGCGCTGATGCCGCCCTGTTGCAGGCGCTTCCAGGCCTCGGCGCCGTCCTCGGCCTCGACCACCCTGAAGCCCTTCTGCTCGAGCTTCAGGCGGAAGACCATGCGGATGCGGTTGTCGTCGTCGGCGATCAGGACCACCGGGCGGTTGCCGTCAGCCTGGCTCGCGCTGGCTATGCTCGCCGGCTCGTTCCCGAAGTGCAGCGTGTCCCTGCGAATCATCGGCTCGACCGAAGAGCGTTGGGTGTCTTGCGGCGGGGCCGGGGGCGGCGGAGGTGGGTGGGGGGCTGACGGGGGAGGCGGCTGCTGCAGGAGTTGGGCGGCGGGCCCGCGTAGCGGCGCGGGAGCCTTGGGCGCAGGGGGCGCGGGAGCCTTGGGCGCGGGGGGC
>CBDUSI010000023.1:0-45561 GCA_965370045.1 uncultured bacterium
GGCTCCCCTCGAGGCACCCGGAGCGACGCCTTACGCGTGAAACCGCGCGGCGGGCCGAGCGCGGCGCGGCGCGGCGCGGCGCGGGCCGGGGGCTGGGCGCCCGCCTGGTCGATAGCGGCAGGCCGCGGGGACCGCTGGTTCCCCTGGAGACGAAGCGGCACCTCTCGACCTCGGCCCCGGGAAGGGCCGGCGCCGGGGGCCTGCCCCTGCAGGCCGCGCCCGGCGGAAAGGCGTCGGCGGCGGCCCGGGCGCGGGCGGCGCGCGCGGCGGCGCTCTCCCTGCCCGCTGACTACGCGCCGAAGCGCCGCCGGATACCGGTGGCGGCCTCTCCCAAACGCAATGCGACCGGGGCGCTCCTGCCGCCCGGGAAGGTGCCCAGGCTGGGCCCGATCGCGCCCAGCAAGCTGCCCGCCCCCGCCGCGAAGCCGGCTGCTGAGCGGGGCAGTCCCATCGGCCCCCCCAAGGGCGCCGCCCGGCTGCCTGCCCCGGTCGTCCCCCTGGAAGCGGGGAAGTAACGACCCGCCGGGTGGCCGGCCCCGGCCGGACTCAAGGGTTGTCGCCAGCTCGCCGACATAATATATAGAGGAAAGGCAGGATCCGTCCCGCTCGGAAGGGCGCGGTCCGCGGGGGTGTTTGTGTCCAGAAGCAGGTCCGTCGTACTGATCTCAATCGCGCTGGCGGCCTCGGCCGCCGCCGGCCTGGGCGAGCCGCCGGGCGACGGCAAGAAGCTGGAGGACGAACGGACCCTGGCCATCCGCCGCCAGCGCAAGCTCACCAGATTCGGCTTCGAGGGCAGGACAGTCCTGGTCCCCAACCGCGCGCCCATGCCCCTGGGGTGGGAACGTTATCTGGAGTATTACCGCGGCGCCGTGAAGTTCACCTCGCGCCCGCTGGACGATGGCGGGCCGCTGGCCTACGGCCCGTTCCCCGACTACCTCGAAGTGAAGGTGATGGACCTCGACCGCCCGGGCACGCCGGGCGCCGCGGTGCACGGCGGGCGGCGCTCGATCCGCATGCAGCTGGCCGGCACCCGGGACATGGACAGGGTGGGCATCCGCCGCCTGTGGCCGCTGGAGGTCAACCCGGACTTCGCCTACGAGCTGACCGGCTGGGTCCGGCTGGATGGCGTGGAGAAGAAAGACACCTACGCCCAGCTGCGCATCGAGTGGCTGGACAAGGACGGCAAGCTGATCGGCCGGCCCTCGATGTCCGACGTCGTCAATCGGGCCAAGATCGCGGACTGGGTCCGCAAGCAGGGGTTGAAGGCCGCGCCCGCCTGGGTGCCCACCCCGGAGTTCCGGATCAACGACGTGGACCCGCGGGCCCGCTCGGCGCGGGTCTGGTGCGTGGCCTCGGGCCGCGAGCTGGGCGGTTACGCGTACTTCGACGACATCCAGGTCCATCGCCGCCCCAAGGTCTCGGTGACGCCCGACCAGCCCAACGGGATATTCGCGCACGGCGAGATGCCCGCCCTGCGCCTGCACTTTCAGGGGCTGGCCGCCGGCGCGGGGAGCAGGAAGGTCACCGGCTACCGGCGGGTGATCCGCTCGGTTGACGCCTTCGGCCGCGCGCAGCCCGAGCTGGTAAAGAACTTCTCGCTCATCGAGGCCCGCGCGGGCAGCATCGAGGACCGCGTACGCCTCGAGCGCCCGAACTCGCCCGGGGCCTACGCGGTCGAGATTATCCTCGAAGCCCAGGAGGCCGGCGGCTCGCGCCGCGAGGTGGCCAAGCGGGTGGTGCGCCTGGTCAAGATGGGGCAGTCGAGCAAGCGCAAGTCCGCCGCCGGGAAAGAGATGTTCGGCGTGGACCTGGACCTCTACCGCCCGGAAGCGGAACGGCTGGTCGGCGCCGCCCGGCGCTGCGGGATCTCCGTGCTGGCCCTGCCTCTCTGGCGACGGGACAGCGACCCGGCCCAGTTCCGCTCGATGGAGGAGCGGCGCAGCCCCGAGGAGGGCCTCGCGAGTCTGCTGCGCAAGCTGACCGCCCTGCGCATGCACCCCGTGGGCGTGCTCGCCCCGGTCCCGGACAAGCAGCGGCCCGAGGAGCAGCGCAAGGCCGTCCAGAACTTCGGCGGGGCGCGAACGCTCTACGCGGGCGACCCCGAGAAATGGAAACCGCTGATGGACGGGACCACCAGTTTCTTCCAGCCCTACCTCGCCGAGTGGCGCATGGCCGCCGCCGATGACGCCAGCTTCGGCGAACCGGACGTGGACCGCCGCAAGCTGGCCGCGCGGCTGCGCGACCGGCTGGAGCGCGCGCCCAGCAAAGTGGTAACCGTGCCCCTGCGCCTGGCGGACCTGCCCTTCCCCGCCGCGGCCATTCCCGGCACCCGCGACCGGGAGCTGATCTTCGTCCCGGCCGGAGTCTCTCCCGAGAAGCTCGCGGCGCAGCTGGCCAAGCTCTTTCCGCCGGCGGCTGCGGGCGCAAAGACCACGCCGGGGGCGGCGGGCATGTCCAACCGCCAGTGGTTCCTGGAACTGCCGGAGGTCAGCGAGAACCTGCGCCTGGACATGGAGGCCGAGCTCCGCCAGGCGAACGACCTGGCCCGCAAGATCGTCCTGCTGGCCAGGAGCGGCGCGGAGCGCTGCTTCGTGAAGCTGGCCGACCCGGGCGCGGGCCTGCTGGGTCCGGGGCTCTACCCGCGGCCGGTCTACGCGGCCTACAGCGTGCTGGCCGCCGAGCTCAGCGGCGCGCGCTACCTGGGCGAGTTCGACCTGGCCTCCGGGGCCGAGGCCTACGCCTTCGAGCGCGAGGGGTCCGGGATGGTGGTTTTCTGGACGGACGGGGAGGCGCGCGAGGCCCCCTGCCAGCTGGGCGCCCGCGGGCAGGTGCAACTGGTGGAGTTGACCGGCGCGCGGCGGCGGCTGCGCGCTCCCCGCAACCCGACCGAGGCGCGGGGGCTTTCCGACGCGGAGATGGTCGTGCTCTCGAAGGTGCCCGCGCTGCTGGTGGGGCTGGAACCCGCTTTCGTGCGCACCCGACTGGGTTTCCGGCTGGCGAAAGGTTCGCGGCTCCAGGCCCGCTACCAGCAACAGAAAGTGAGTTTCGAGATACGCAACTTCTTCAAGGAGTCGATGGAGGCCCTGGTCATCCCGAGCTTTCCGCGGGGCTCCTACACCAAGCCGCGCTTCCGGAAGGTGGACATCGAGCCGGGCAAGAGCGTAACCGTGGAGTTCTCTGTGCGGCCCAGCTTCGTGGAGACCGTGGGGCTCAAGGAAATGAAGGTCGACCTGCGCCTGCGCAGCGGCGGGCGCCCGGAGGTGAACTTCACCATCACCCGCCGGCTGCCGGTGGCCTCGGCGATCATTCTGGAGCCGACGGTGACGGTGTCCGAGGACGGCCGGACCGCGGAGGTGCGCCTCCAGGTGGGGCTCTCCGCCGCGGACGAGTACAAGTGGTCCGCCAAGAAGCCCGAGAGGCCCTACGGCCTGAAGTCGGGGGGGGAGAAGTACGACCTGGAGGTGTCGCTGGCCGCGCCCGGCGGCACGCGGCAGCGCGCCCAGCTTCGGGGCGTGGAGGCCAAGGCCGGCCATAGGCGGCACCCGGACCATCCCTTCGTCGTGCCGCTGACCGACCGGTCGCAGACGGTCTACGTCGGGGCGAGATTGCGCGGCGGCCCCTGGTTCACCAATATCGAGATAAGTCTGCCCCCCCGCAAGAAACCGTAGTCCGCAAGCCGGCTACTTCTCGCGGTCGGCCTTCTCGCGGGCCCGCTTGAGGTAGCGGCCGCCGCCCTTGCGCTCCAGCTCCTTGAGCTTCTTCTCGATGTTCTCGCGGCGGCCGGAGAGCTCCTTGCCGATGGCCCGGATCTCCTTGATGAGGTCCCCGGCCCGGGCGCCGCCGATGCGCGCCGCGCGCGCGGGGTCCGCGCTGATCTTCTCGAGGTACTGCATGCTGGCCGCCAGGTCCGCGCTGGCCGCGCCCAGCGCCCGCGCCGCGCTCTCTAACAGGATGACGTCCTGGGTGCCCCGGGGCTTCTTCAAGAGCAGCCACGGCTGGCGCTTGAGCCGCGCGCTCATCTCCTTGAAGTTACGCCCCGCCTCGCGCAGGTCGGCCAGCGCCCGGCGCACCGCCGGACGGTTCTCGTCGAGCGTGTCGCCGGTTTCGACCAGCAGGCCTTCCATCTCCTTGAGGGCGGCGGTGGCCGCGCGGGCCGCGGTGGTCGACTCGTCCATCGCCGCCAGCACCTTGGGCCGGGCGGCGACCATCAACTTATCGGCGCTGTCGGCCGCCTTCCGGCCGGACTCCATCATCTTCTTGCCGCTGTCCAGGGCGGCGACCACCTTGGGCCTGACCTCGGTGACCGTCTTGCGCACCTCGGCGATGGCCGTGCGGGCCTCGCTCATGCCCGCGCGCAGGTCGGCGAGGGCCTGCTTGACCGGCTTCTCCGAGTCCTTGACGAGGCCCCGCGCCCGGCCCGCCGCCAGGCTGAGGTCCTCGGAGGCCTTCTTGACGTTGGCCACAGTGGCCTTGATGTTGACGCGCTCCTCCTCGCCGATGATCCCCGAGACCTTGGAGAGCAGCGTGCGGATCTCGCGCATGGAATCCGAGAGCTGGGTGAAGAGGTTGGAGCCGTCGCCCAGCAGCGCCTCCCCGGCCGCGAGCGCCTTGCCGCTGCCCGGGGACACCTCCACGGTGCTGTCGCCCATCACCGTGGTGGCCAACCGGACCACGTCGTCCTGGCGGAAGGTGAACTCCTCCGAGCGGTTTATTTCCAGGACGAGAACGATCATCTTCCGGCCGCGGCGCCCCTCGCCGGGACCGATCAGCCGTCGCGCGGCCGCGTCGATGCTGGCGGGGTCCTTGAGCCCCTTGAGCTTCTCGACCTCGTCGAAGGAGAGCGGCAGGCGGTCCAGGTTGTCGGTGGTGATCGGCGGCAGCTTCTTGAGGATCTTGGCGTCGATCTCCTCGATGCGGGTCTCGCGCACCCGGCCGATCTCCACGCCCGCGTAGTTCACCGCGCTGTTGGACTGCAGGCCGGTCACCGAGCTGAAGAGCACCTCGCGCTCCTGGCTGCCGCGCAGCAGCGCGGCGCAGTCGCCGACCACGAAGACCATCACGAAGAGCAGCGCCAGCGACAAGGCCACGAAGGCGCCGGCTTTCACTTCCGAGTGCGAACTGGGCATCTCTGGCGTTCTCCTCTTATTCCGCGCGCATGAAGCGCCCCGAGGCCGTGCGCGAGCCGCCGATCAGGTCCTCGACGTAGTCGCGGCTCGACCGCCTCAGCGGGATGGGTCCGTCGGGCTCGCCGTTGATGAACTGCTTGACCAGCGGGTCGCGCGAGGCGCGAATCTCCTCCACCGTGCCCAGCGCGGCCACCCGCCCGCCGAAGAGCAGGCAGATGCGGTCCGCGCAGGTGAAGGCGCAGTGCATGTCCTGGGTCACGATCACGCTGGTCACCCCGGTCTTGGAGGCCAGGTCGTTGACCAGCGCCTCGATGACCCCCGCGGTGATGGGGTCCAGCCCGGTGGTGGGCTCGTCGTAGAAGAGTATCTCGGGGTCCAGGGCGATGGCCCGGGCCAGGCCCACCCGCTTGGCCATCCCCCCGGAGAGCTGCCCGGGCTTGAGGCCCTCGAAGTCACGCAGGCCGACCAGCTCCAGCTTCATCTTGACCATGATACTGATGATGTTGTCGTCCAGCTGGGTGTGCTCCCTCAGCGGCAGGGCCACGTTCTCGCCGACGGTCATGGAGTTGTACAGCGCCCCGCTCTGGAAAAGCGTCCCGGTGCGCTTGCGGATCTCGTTGAGCGCGTCCTCGTCCAGGGAGGTGATCTCGCGCCCGAAGACCGTCACCGAGCCCGACTCCGGTTTGTAGGCGCCGAGCATCACCCGCAGGAAGGTGCTCTTGCCGCAGCCCGAGCTGCCCAGGATGACCATGCGCTCGCCGGGCATTATCTGGAGGCTGACTCCGGCGAGTACCTTGTTGCCCCCGAAGGCCAGGTGCACCTCGCGGGCCTCGATGACCGGTTGCTTGGCGTCCTTCCAGCGCGTCACGCAGAGCTCCTACTTGCCCATCACGTAGTAGAACAGAACGGTGAAAAGGAGGTTGGCGGCGATAATGGCCACGATGGAGACCACCACCGCCCTGGTGGTGGCCTTGCCCACGCCCTCGGCCCCGCTGGTGACGTTCATGCCCAGGTAGCAGGCCACCGAGGTGATGATCGCCCCGAAGGCCGCGCTCTTGAACAGGCCCCGGACTATGTCCACCGCGCTTGCCGCCCGGTTGCTGATGTCCAGGTAGCGGGCCGAGCCGATGTCCAGGAGCTGGGTGCCGACCAGCCAGCCCCCGAACAGGCCCATGAAGTTGGCCAGGACGGTCAGGCAGGGCATCATGGCCACCACCGCCAGCATGCGCGGCACCACCAGGAAGCGCACCGGGTTTATGCCCGAGACCTCCAGGGCCAGGACCTCTTCGCTGACGGTCATGGTGCCGATCTCCGCGGCCATGGCCGCGCCCACGAAGCCGCTCATCACCAGGGCGGTCATCATCGGCGCCAACTCGCGGGTCACCGCGATGGCCACGATGCGCGCCACCCAGTCGACCACGCCCAGGTCCTTCAGCGGCCCGGCCATGCTCACCGCCAGGATCATTCCCACGAAGACGTTGACCAGGCAGACGATGGGCACCGAGCGGAGGCCCACCCGGACCATCTGCACGGCGATGGCCTGGCCGTTGAGCGGCGTCTTGCGGAAGACGGGCGCCAGGGCCCAGTACGCCGTGCGGGTGATGGTCCCCCAGGCGCCGCCCAGGAGCTGCAGCCAGGATATCAGGCGGCTACCCATCAGGGCTAGAAGCTGGCGGTGCATGCTTGCGATCTAGTTCGGAGACTCGGACCCGAGGGCTTCTTCCTCGGAATCGTAGAAGTTGAAGACCTTGTCCAGGCGGGCGATAGCGAAGACGTCGCGGGTCGGCTTCCTGGCGCCCACCAGGGCGAGCTTGCCCCCGTACGTCGCCATGTGCTGCAGGCACTCCACCAGGGTGGCCAGCCCGGAGCTGTCGATGTAGTCCACCCCGGCGAGGTCCACCAGCACCAGGGGGCTCTTGCGCTCGGCGGCCTCCAGGAGCTTCTCGCGGAGGCCGGGCGAGTTGTGCAGGTCCACCTCTCCGGCAACCTCGATCTTCACGCCCTTGTCCAGGTTGTGCGCGCTGACTTCCATGTTTCACCCCGTCTCCGGCGCCTGCGGGCCGCGGCCCGGCTTATACTTGACCAGCTTCAGCTCGGTGCCCTCCGCCGGGGAGAAGTCCCAGTCGACCTCGTCCATGATCTGGCGGATGATATGCAGGCCCAGCCCGCCGGGACGCAGTTCATCAAGCTCGCGGCCCTTGAGCTTGGCGGGGTCCGGCTTCGGGCCGTAGTCACGCAGGTGGATCTCCAGCCGATCGGAGGCTATCAGGCAGCGCACCGTGATCGGCTTGCATTCGCCGCAGTAGCAGTGGGAGATGATGTTGCTGACCGCCTCGCAGACCCCCAGGACCACCTGTTTGCCGGTCTCGGGGCCGAAGCCGGCCACGGTGATCGCCTCGGCGACGACCGCGCGCATCATGGCCAGGTAGCGCGCGTCGCCGGGAATAGTCAGGAGCAATTCCTGTCCGTTGTCGGATCTCAAGAAAGTTCCCCCCAACGGAGATTCTAACCACAGCCGCCGGAGCGTCAAGGAGAGAGGGTCCGGCCCGTGGGCGCCGGAAGGGATTTGACTGCCGGAAGGCTGTCGCTAAGTCTGTGCCGTAAAGGAGAGTTCCATGCCCGAGATCGCCGAGCGCCTGGCCGGCGCGGCGAGGAGTTCGGTCCGCTGGGAGGGAGGCGCGTCATGAAACCGCGCGAAATCTTCCTGGCCGCGCTTGAGCGCAAAGCGACCCCGCGTCCGGCGACGGGCAGCGCCACCTCCATCGCGACTATTGACCTCATGGAGAAGGCCGGCGTCTTCTTCCCCGAGGCGCACCTCGACGCGGGGAAGATGGCCGCGCTGGCCGCCGCCGGTCACGAGCTGCTGGGCTTCGACAACGTCATGCCGCTCTTCTCGGTGTGGCACGAGTCGGCCGCGCTGGGCTGCGAGGTCGACTGGGGCGCCCGCGACCGGATGCCCGACAGCCGCGATCATCTCGCGAAGTTGGGCGAGGACATCGAAGTGCCGGCGGGGCTGCTCTCCCGGCCGGCGTGCCAGGTGCCGCTGGAGGCCATAAGGCTGCTCAGGCGGCGCTTCGGCGACGAGGTCGCGGTGGTCGGCAAGGTCTTCGGGCCCTGGACGCTGGGCTATCACGTTTTCGGGGTGCAGGAGTTCCTGATGGCCACGCTGCTGGAGCCGGATAGTGTGCGCAAGGCCATGGAGCAGCTCAAGGAGGTTACTGTGTCTTTTGGGCGCGCGCAGATAGAGGCCGGCGCGGACGCGCTCTGCCTGGGGGACCACGCCACCCGGGACCTCTGCTCGCCGGACGCCTACCGCGACTTCCTCAAGGCCAGCCACGCGGAGCTCGAGGAGCGCATCCCCTGCCCCCTGATCCTGCACATCTGCGGGGACACCTCGGACCGGATCGGCTACATTCGCGAGACCGGCCTGGCCTGCTTCCACTTCGACAGCAAAGTGTCAACGCCCCAGGCGCGCGAGATGGCCGGCGAGCGGCTCTCGCTGATGGGCGGCACCAGCAATTTCGACGTGATTCGCGAGGGCTCGCCGGAGAGAATAGCCGACGATGTCCGCGAGAAGGTGGCGAACAACATTGACGTCATCGGCCCGGAGTGCGCCGTGCCCCTGGACGCGCCCTGCGAGAACATGAAGCTGCTGGCCGAGGAGGTCAAGGGACTGGCGGACGCCCGGTAAGCGTCGGCGGTGGCGGCGGAATACTTCTCGCCGTAAACTCCTTATTGCGGGAGGCGAAGAAGGCGGCGCGGCGCGCCCTGGAGGTTGAGGAGCGGCATGGCCTGGTTCTTCCTGATCTTTCTCTCTATTTACGGGAGCATGCAGTTCTTCATCTTCTGGAAGGTCCGGCGCGCGTTTCCGGGGATGGGCTGGTGGCTGGTCCTGCCGGGACTCTTTCTGCTGCTGATGCTGGTCTCGCCGATTCTGGCCCGCCGCTTCGACCGCGCGGCCTGGCTGACGCCGGCGCGAATCACCGCGGCGGTGGGCTACACCTGGATGGCGGTGAGCCTCTGGTTCCTGGTCATCGGCGGCTCGGTTGAGCTCTGGAACCTGGGCGCGCGCCTGGTGGCCCTGGTCCGCGGCGCCGAGCTGCGCCTGTTCATCAGCCCCCTGGCCATGGTCTCCTCCGCCGGCGCGATTATCGCGCTGCTGGTCCCCTGGGGCGTCTACGAGAGCTCCCGCGTGCGGATCGAGCGGGTGACCCTGCGAACCTCGCGCCTGGCGGACGGCTCGAAGCCGATCACCATCGCGCAGATTTCCGACCTGCACCTCGGCCTGCTCGGCGCCAAGTGGCGGCTGGAGAACGCCCTCCGCGCCGTCGAGGAGGCCCGGCCGGACGTGCTGGTCTCGACCGGAGACATGCTCGATACCGCGGCACCCCGCATCCTGGAACCGCTGGCCCGGCGCTGGGCCGAGGTCCGGCCGCCGCTCGGCAAGTTCGCGGTGCTCGGCAACCACGAGAACTACTCGGGGCTCGAAGACAGTCTGGAGTTCTACCGGCAGGCCGGCTTCCGCCTGCTGCGCGCCGAGCGCGAACTGGTCGACGGGCGGGTCTGGATCTGCGGGGTGGACGACCCCGCCGCCGCGCGGCGCGGCGGAGAGGCGCACCTCGACGAGGACCGCGCGCTGCCCCCGCCCGAGCGCGGGAAGTTCGCGGTGCTCCTCAAGCACCGGCCGGAGGTCCGCGAGGAGTCGCTGGGGCGTTTTGATCTGCAGCTCTCCGGGCACACGCACGGCGGGCAGATATTCCCCTTCGTGGCGGCAACCAGGGTCTTTCACCGTTACGTGAGCGGTCTCTACGAGCTTGAGGGTGGGGCGCGGCTCTACGTCAACCGCGGCACCGGCACCTGGGGCCCGCCGCTGCGCTTCCTCGCGCCTCCCGAAGTAACCCTGGTGACTATCAAACCGGAAAAGTAGCACCCGGGCGCGCCGGCGGAATTCGATATGAGCGGAATAGCGACCGAAACACGTTTGTTTATCCAAGCGGCAGAAGCACCGGCACCCAGAAGAGGCCGCACAGTGAAGACGTCGTTTCACACCGTCGCTCCCGGGGACATCGTGGTCGCCGACCACGATGTGATACTCGAGTTGGTCCTGGACGACGCGGCGGGGATAATCGTCTACGACCGCGCCAGAAAACTGGCCGCCGCCGCCGTGATATCGGCGGCCGGCCCGGCGGACGGGCACCCGGCGCGCGAGCAGGCCGGCCGGGCCACGCGGGCCATGCTCTCCCGAATGCTGAAGGCCGGCTGCCGGCCGGAGGGCCTGGAGATATTCGCGCTGGGCACCCTGCTCGCGACCAGCCCCCAGGCCCGGCGGGGCCCGGAGGCCTTCGGGCGGTCCAGGGTGACCCTGGCCTACGGGCCGCAACACCTTCCCGCGCCGCTCCGCGCCGAGTTCGACGTCGGGCTGGGGCGGATCGTCCTCGAACCGCGAGAGCGCTTCCCGGAGCTCTGAGCCCCATCGCACCCGCCAGATTTCTTCTTCTCCCGGCGGGGAATTCAGGTATAATGGGGACCGGAAGACAATGCTTTTCCAAGGGGGGGAAGTACAGATGGCCAAGACTCCTATCAAGGAACTTCTCTTCGGGCGGCTGGCTACCGCCGGCAGGTTTATCACCGAGGAACAGATAGCCGAGTGCGTGGAACTCCAGGAGCGCTACCGGGCCAAGGGCGGCCCGGCGCCCCGGCTGGGCGAGATCCTGGCCATGAAGGGCTACATGTCCCCGGACCAGGTCCGGGCGGTGCTCGACGGCCAGCACAACCGCCGCGAGGGCCTCTTCGGCGAGATCGCCGTGCGCTGGCGCTTCGCGGAGCGCGAATCCCTGGAAAAGGCCCTGGAGCTTCAGCGCGAGATGGACGCCGCCGGCAAGCACCGCTCGCGGATCGGCGAGATACTGGTCGGCCGCGGCGAGTTGCAGCCTCACCAGGTGCGGGCCATCCTCGACGCCCAGGGCAAGAGAATCGTGCACTGCTCGGGCTGCAGCGCGCGCTTCAACGTGGCCCACTTCCGCGGCGGCGCGCGGGTCAAGTGCCCCAAGTGCGGGGCCACCACCGTGATGGGCGAGGGCGAGCGGCACGTCACGGATGAATCCCCGCTGGACGTGGTCAACACCATCTGGCTGTCCAAGGAGGAGGAAGAGCGGACCGCCGGGCTCGGCGAGGAGAGCGACACCGCCGCGCAGCGCGCCCTGGAGATCGGCGGCTACGAGATGCTCAGCCGCCTGGGCTCGGACGCCACCGGGGTGATCTGCAAGGCCCGGCACCTGGCCACCGACAACATGGTGGCCCTCAAGATCATGCGCCCCGACCCCCAACTGGGCAAGGACTTCCTGGAGCGCTTCGTCGAGGAGACCCGCCAGGCGGTGCTGCTCGACCATCCCGGCCTCAAGCGCATCTACGAGGTGGGCAGCGACCGCGGGCGCTACTTCCTGGCCGAGGAGTTCATCGAGGGCAAGAGCCTCAAGCGCCAGCTGGAGCAGGTCGGCAAGCTGACTCCCTCGGAGGCCATAGACGTCGCCGACCAGATCGCCGAGGCCCTGGAGTACGGCCACCGCAAAGGCATCGTCCACGGGGACGCGCGGCCCAGCAACGTGATCCTCGACCAGACCGGGCGGGCGCGGCTGGCCGGCCTGGGCGTGGCCAAGGACGCGGCGCTCAACCTGCGCTACTTCGGCCGGGACGCCTCCAACGTGCCCTTCTACCTGGCCCCCGAGCAGGCCGTGGACGCGGCCCGCACCGACGCGCGCAGCGACATCTACTCGCTGGGCGCCATGCTCTACCACATGGTCACCGCGCGGCCGCCCTACGCGGGCCAGGGCTCCCTGGAGGTGCTCATGCGCCTCACCCAGGAGCCGCTGATATCCCCCCGGCAGATCGTGCCGGAGCTCTCCAAGGAGCTCTCCGCGCTGATTACCGAGATGCTCGCGGCCGAGCCCGACGAGCGGCCGCAGACCATCGCCGAGGTGCGCAGCAAGCTGCGCCTGGCGGGCGGCACCCTGCGGGTCCAGGGCGCCGCGTCGGCCAGGCCGGCCACCGCCTCGACCGAGCGCGTGCCCACCCCCTCGGAGCCGGTCAAGCCCGTGGTGCGCGACCGGCTGGCCGCCGAGGCCTTCGGCGAGCGGCGCTACGCGCGCGAGCGCTTCACGGGGCGCCGCAAGTCGTCCAGCGGGACGCCGGTGGTGATCGGCGTGGTCGTCGCCGTGCTGGCCCTGCTGGGTCTGGGTGGGTACCTGCTGGCCCAGGCATCAAAGAACGAGGAGACCGGCCGCCGCAAACCACCGCCCCGCCGTTCGAGGGACCCCTTGGCGATCCCCAAGGAACCCGCCGAGCCCGATTACAGGCTTTTCGCCGAGGCCGCCAGGTACGCCGAGAACAACATCGGTGACGACGACGAAATCCGCAAGCGCTTCAAGGCCGTCCTGGACCGCTACCCCGGCAGCGAGTACGCCGACCAGGCCCGCCAGCGCTACGCCAAGCACCTGAAGCTGTCCGCCCGCCGCACGCTGGGGGCCATCAAGCGCGATCGCCCCAAGACCGAGGACAAGGGCGACTTCCTGACCAGCATGACCGCCGTCGACGGCTGGTTGAGCAAATACGCGGCCGCCAACGACGGTCCGGCCAAGGGGGTGCTCGACGACCTCCTCAAGCAGGGCCGGGATCTCAAGGGAAACGTCAACCAGGCGCGCACCGGCTTCATCGCCAGGAAGACCCTCGAGATCGACAAGCTGATCGAGGCCCGGGACTTCACCGGCGCGCGGGGTCTGCTGGACGTCCTCAGCAAGCTGGTCAGCGAGAAGGGCGCGGGGCTTATCGCCGAGAAGACCCGCAAGCTGGAGGACGCCGCCAAGGCCCACAAGGAGGCCGAGCGCCTGGCGCGCCTGGAGGCCGAGCGCCTGGCGCGCGAGGACCTCGAACGCCGCAAGAAGGAGGCGGTCCGCCGGGCCCTCGCCGAGAAGTTCGAGAAGTTCCGGATGGGCATCGCCAAGCTGACCGCCGAGCGCCAGCTGGAGAAGGCCCTCGGCGAGGTGGCCGTCGCCAGGGCCGAGTTCGGCGCCACCGTCCACGAGACCAAGCGCGCCCGGATGGAGGAGGGGCTGCAGCTCTACGCGGTCTTCTACAAGGGGCTGACCGGCGGGGTGCGCACCGCCAAGGGAAAGCCCACCCTGGAGTTCGCCAAGAAACGCTACCCCGTGGTGGAGATCAAGGGCCAGAAGATATCCCTGGACCTGGGCATCAAGGGCAAGATGATCCTGCCCTGGCGGGCGTTCGCCGCCGCCGACCTGGCCGCCCTGGGCGGGATTTACGTCGATGAGAAGGACGGCAGCTCGCGGCTGGGCTGCGCGATATTCTGCGCCATGGTCGGCAGCCAGAAGGCCGCCGCGGAGCAGCTGGCCGCGGCCACCAAGCTGGGGACCAAGACCGAGGGCGTCAAGGCCGTCCTGGACGGCAAGCTGCTGCTGCCCTCGGACCTGCCCACCGACGAGCCCGGGCCCGAAAAGCCGGTCAAGACCCCCAAGGATCCCGGCAAGGAGCCGGTCAAGCCCAAGGTCGAGAAGCCCCGGGTGAACGCGGGGCCCGGCAGCCTGATCCTGGACGTCACCCGCGACGCGCGGATCACCTGTCGCCCCAGCGAGGCCACTCTCAACAGCGGCAAGTCCGAGCGGCTGCGGACCCGCTCGATCCTGAAGTCGTCCGCGGAGATCGTCATCCTGGATTTCGACGGCGACAAGCTCAAGGCCTTCCTCGAGAAGCGGCCCGACAGGAAGATACAGGGACAGCTCATCCTCCAGGTCAGGGAGGTGCAGGGCGGCCCCGCCAAGGTGGAGGTGGCCTCGCTGGAATCCTCCGTCGACTGGGGCGAGGGCGACAAATCGCAGAAGGCGGCCGCCAAGGGCGAGAGCTGCTACCTGGCCGCGCAGAAGGACGTCGAGCCCTGGACCACGCCCGCTGGCAAGAAGGTCGCCAACCTCAAGGAGCTCTTCTACGACAGCGACAAGAAGGCCGTCACGGCGCTGCTCAACAGCAAGTCCGTGGAGGTGAGCAAGGACCAGAAGGCGGTGGTCATCGAGCTCGACGAGAAGCTGGTGCGGCGCCTGGGCTCGGACGTGTTCTGCCGCGGCCTGCTGCTCTTCAACCGCCACGCCGACGCCAAGGTCGACTTCTACAGCCGCGAGCGCAAGGACATGGCCGCCAAGCTGGTGGTGGTCGCCGGCGGGCTGCGCCCCACCGGCGTTGAGGAAGAACCGGGAAAGCCCAAGCTCCCCGACCCCAAGGAGAAGAAGCCCGCGCCGCTCGCCCTCGCGGCCCCCACGGAGTTCACCGTCGAGGCCGTCTCGCCCTCGGAAGTCAAGCTCACCTGGAAAGACAGCTCGAAGGACGAAACCGGCTTCGAGGTCCAGCGCTGCGAGCGGACCACCGACGCCTTCAAGACGGTCCTCACCGCCTACAACGGCAAGGCCCGCCGCCCGGCGATCGTCCCCGGCGGCTTCCGGGAGGGCTCGGCAGTCACCATCGGCGGCCGGGACCGCTGGCGGTACGTCCCGTCCGTGCTGAAGGGCAGGACCAGTCTGATCACCTCTCCCAAGGACCGCAGCAAGGAGCCCATCGACAAGAAGTACGTGCTCAAGTTCTCGGCGAAGTGCACCATCTACCTGCCGATGAAGAGCCTCACGGGCGGCGCGCGGCCCCCGAGCCTGGACGCCTCATGGAAGAGTTCGGGCCTGAAGTGCAAGTCGGTGCTCCACGAGGATTGGACCGTCTGGCAGAAGACCGCCGCCGCCGGCAGCGTGAGCCTGCCCTGCCATCGGGACTGGCGGGGCGGCTACGGCTTCACCTACGTCTTCGCCGGCGCCGTCGAGAAGCACTGGAAGTTCGTGGTCAGCCGCGAGAAGAACGTGACCGGCTACCAGGACCAGGGCTTGAAGCGCGACACGCGGTACTACTACCGGGTCCGGGCCCTGGGGCTGCGCGGGGCCACCTCCAAGTTCACCAGCGAGATACTGGTAACCACTCCGGCCACGCGCACGGCGCCGGGTGACTGAGCCCGGCGCCCGTCGGGCCGGCCGCACCCGTGACTGAGCAGGGCTTCAAACACGTCTTCGGCCCGGTGCCCTCCCGGCGCCTGGGCCGTTCGCTGGGCGTGGATCTGGTGCCTCACAAGACCTGCCCCTACGACTGCCTCTACTGCCAGATCGGCCGGACCACTGCTCATTCCGCTGAACGAAGAGAGTTCGTCCCCGTCGAGGGCGTTCTCGAAGAAGTGCGGCGCAAGCTGGCGGCCGGAGCGCGGCCGGACTACGTGACGCTGTCCGGCTCCGGGGAGCCGACGCTGCACTCGCGCCTGGGTGAGCTCGTCGACGGGCTAAAGCGGTTGGGCGCGCCGGTGGCCCTGATCACCAACGGATCGCTGCTCTGGGACGAGGAGGTCGCCGCCGCGGCCGCGCGGGCCGACCTGGTCTGCCCTTCCCTGGATGCCGGCGGCCCCGAAACCTGGGAGCGGGTCAATCGCCCCGCCCCGGGAATCACCTTCGAGAAGGTGCTCGGCGGTCTGGTCGCCTTCCGCGACCGGTTCCCCGGACAGCTGTGGCTGGAAGTCCTGCTGCTGGCCGGCGTCACCGACTCGGATGAGGAGGTCCGGGCCATCGCTGCCTGCGCCGCGCGGGTGAGGCCCGAGGAGGTGCAGCTGGGCACGGTGGTCCGCCCCCCGGCGGACTCGGCCGCGCGGCCGGTGCCCGCGAAGCGCTTGAAAAGCCTGGCCGGCCTCTTCGATCCCCCTGCCGCGGTCATCGCCGAGTTCTCCGGGGTCGGCTCCGACGGTGAATCGGCCGCGCGCCCCGAAGACGTGCTGGAAATGCTCGCCCGCCGGCCGTGCACCGCCCAGGACGTGGCCGCCGGACTGCGCGTCGAACTCGCCGAGGCGCGCCGCCACCTCGAGGCGCTGGCCTCGAAGGGCGCGGTTCGCACGGCCGAGCGCGACGGGCGGTGCTACTACGAGGTGGCGGGCCGGGCGTAGCCCACAAGAGAACGCGCGGGGCAATGCCCCGCGCGCCTTCTCCTCTTGATTGGGCAAACGCCTAGAAGTCCAAGTCGTCGCCGCCTTCCTTCTTCGCTCCTTCTTTCTTCTCGCCTTCTCGTTTCTCACCTTCGCGGTGCTTGCCCTCGCGCTTCCCGTCTTTATGCTCCTTGCGTTCCTTCTCGCCGCCGCCCGCCAGCTCCACGATGCACAGCCGGGGGTGCTTGTCGAAGTAGGCGCCGCACTCGACGCGGTCGCCGCGGCGCAGGGCTTTGAATACCTTCATTTCCCTGCGGGACGGGCGCCACCCGCCACCCTCCTTCTTCTCCCACTGGGCCGCGAAGATCACAGTCTTGCCCACCGGCAGCTTCTTGTGGGCCTTCCCGACTTTCAGTATCTTGATCTTGAGCTTGGCGCCCTCGCGCCCCAGGACCAGGCCGAGGAAGCGGGCCTCCGCCTTGCCATCGGAGAGCACGTACCTCCGGGGACGGTCGCCCTCGCGTCTTTCACCTTCGCGACGCTCGCCCTCTTTCTTCTCGCCCTCTCGCCTCTCCCCTTCGCGTTTCTCCCCTTCGCGCTCGCCGCCTTTCTTGAGCGCCCAGGTGCGCTGGTCCCTGTCGAGTTCCAGGATGGCGAACTCGTCGCGCTCCACGTTGCGGACCTCGAGGGTGAGCTCGCTGCCGGCCTTGAGCTTCCTGATGAAGAGCACCTGTATCTCAACCGGGCGCCACTTGCCGCGCTTGTTCTTCTGCCAGCGGGGGCCGATCTTGATGGTCAGGCCGACCAGCGCCGCGGGCTTCTTGGCCTTGCTGCCCTTCCAGGTCTTGAGCACCCGGCCCACCTTGAACGTGAAAGTGTGCTTCTTGCCCTTGGTCACCACGGCTCCGCGGACCCTTCCGCTGAAGCCACGCACGGATTCGGGCAGGCCGGACTCTTTCTTCCCGTCTCCCTCCCGTTCGCGCCCGAATACCCGCTGCTGGCCGACGGAAAGAACGTGCTCCTTCCCGTCGAAATCCACGCGCACGCTGCCGGCCGCCACGGCCACGACCAGCGCCAACGCCATCTTGCCCTTCATCTTGCCCTCTCCTTTCGAAACGGCGGGCCGGAGTTCCACGCTGAACTCCGTGCCCAGCACAGTGACTTTCCCAACCGGGGTGTCCACCCGGAACTTTTTCGCACCCTTTTCCACGTTGAAATCACCCTTGCCGCGGTCGAGCTTCACGACCTGGCGCAGCTCGCCGACCCCTCCGCAGAGCACCGCGCGGCTGGCTGGCGAGAGCTCCGCCCGCGATCCGTCGGCCAGGCGGATGGTCGCGGGCCCGTTACCTGCGACCTCCAGCGCCGCGCCTTCCGGAATCCGGCTCACCTCCTGGCCGTCGACCAGCACCCGGCCGGCCAGCACCTGGTGGTCGGTGCTCTCCCGACTGCCCAGCCAGGCTCCGGTCGCCGCGGCCAGCACCGCCGCGGCCACGGCCGCCAAGCGCCATGGAGAACGCCGGCGGGCACCCGACGAAGGCAGCTCGGTGTGGGCGGCCCGCAGCAGGGCCTCGATGTGCAGGGCCTCGTCGAACTCGCCGGCGGCGCTCGCGTCGTGCTCCAGGAGCGCGGCCAGCTCCTCGCGCGCGGCCGCGTCGAGATCGCCATCGAAGTACCCGGCGATCAGCGTCTGGCGCTCAGACACCGGGCACCCCGCTTCCGGCCAGCCGGCGCCGGATGCATCCGCCCAGGCGCTTTCTCAAGCGGAAGAGGCGCTGCTTGATGTAGCCGATCGACTGCTCGCAACGCAGCGCAATGCTGGCCAGGGGCTCGGTCCGCTCGTAGCGCCGGGCCAGGAGGTCGCGATCCGCCGCACCCAGCTCGGCCAGGCACTTGCGCAGCGCGGCCAGCTCCTCGTTGAAGTCGGCGGGGACGACCCCTGCCTCGGCCGGCGCGGCGGCCAGCCCGGCCAGCTCGGCCTCCGAGCCGAGGTACGCGGGACGCTTCCTGCGCAGCTCGTTGAGGGCCAGCCGCCGGGCCACCTCGCGCAGCCACAGGCGCATCCCTCTTCCGGCACGCATGCCCTTCTTGAGCGCCACCAAGAACACCTCCTGGGCGAGTTCCTCGGCGGTGGCCCGGTTGCGGGTGATGGCCAGCAGCAAGCTGTAAACCTCTTTTCCGTGGGCGCTTACCAGTAGCTCCAGCTCATGTCCGGCCTCGGCCATTGGGCCCTCCATTACAGGATGTGCCTTCTCCCGCCGCGGTTATCTCCGAAAAGGACTCCGAGAACAAGGGGGTATGGGGAAACGCGCGGACCGGGGCGGGGCGCGGGTTGCGTCCCGGCCGGGGCCGGCCTATAATCGCGGTCATGGAGCGCAACGAGTGGCTCAAGGTGATTTACGAGGCGGCCTGCCAGGTGGCCGAAAAGCACGGGGCCGGGCTGCGCTCGGCGGTGGAGTCGAAGGACGACGCCGGCGCGCTCGCCAGGGAGATAGGTCAGGTGGCCTCCGAGCTGATCGCCGCCAACCGGGAAATATGGCCCTTCATCAAGCACTCAGCCCATCCCGAGCCGCCCGGAGACGAGTGGCGCCAGGCGGGCAGCTTCGAGGGCGCGCTGGTCCACGCCGCGGTGGCGGCGGCCGGCGCGGACATGCGCGACGTCCTCGAGGCCCTGGCTGTCGGCCGGGTGCCCAGCCTCAAGGACATGAAACCGTCCGACGCCGGCGGCGGGGCGGAGGGCTGAGATGCTCACCCCCTCGCGCGAGCGCTTCGCGGCGCTGGCCGCCGAGTACGAGTACGTGCCGGTCTGCCGGGAGTTCCTGGCCGACACCCTCACCCCGGTGAGCGCCTTCCGGCGGATGGCCGCCGGCGAGCAGCACGGGTTTCTCCTCGAGAGCGTGGAGGGCGGCGAACGCACCGGGCGCTACTCCTTCCTGGGGGTCAGGCCCGAGATGGTCTTCCGTTCGGATCTTAAACATGTAGAGCTGCTGTTCGCCGACGGCGGCGTGCAGCGCCGCGAGAACGTCGATCCCCTGGTCGAGCTGGAGAAGGAACTCGACCGTTACCGCTCAGCCCCGCTGGAGGGCATGCCCCGCTTCGCCGGCGGGGCGGTGGGCTACGCGGCCTACGACACCGTCCGCATGGTCGAGCACCTGCCGGCGATGCCGCCCGACAACTTGAAGATCCCCGACCTCTACTTCATGTTCTGCACCACGGTAGTGGCCTTCGACAACGCCCGCAAGACCGTGAAGATCATCAGCCACGCGCACGCCGCCGAAGGCGCCGACCCTGACGACCTTTACGCCCGGGCCCTGGGCGAGATCGACGTGATCGCCGCGCGGCTCTCGCGCTGCCCGGCCGAGCCCCTGGAAGAGCTGGGCCCGGTGCCGCCGGAGGGGGTAAGCTTCACCTCCAACTTCGAGAAGGAGGACTACAAGCGGGTCGTCGAGCGCTGCAAGGAGTACATCGTCGCCGGGGACATCGTCCAGATGGTGCCCAGCCAGCGGCTCAGCGCGCCCTGCCCCGCCCCGCCCTTCGACATCTACCGCGCGCTGCGCGCGGTGAATCCCTCGCCCTACATGTTCTACCTGAAGCTCGACGGCCTCGACGTGGTGGGCTCCTCCCCGGAGGTCATGGTCCGGGTGGAGGACGGCACCGTGACCATCCGGCCCATCGCCGGCACCCGGCGGCGCGGCGCGACCGCCGACGAGGACGCCGCGCTGGCCGAGGAACTGCTGGGCGACCCCAAGGAGCGGGCCGAGCACCTCATGCTCCTGGACCTGGGCCGCAACGACGTGGGCCGGGTGGCCCGCTACCAGACGGTGAAGGTCGACGAGTCCTTCGTGATCGAGAACTACTCCCACGTGATGCACATCGTCAGCAGCGTGTCCGGCAAGCTCCGCGAGGGCCTGACCGCCTTCGACGCCCTGCGCGCCGGGCTGCCCGCCGGCACCCTCAGCGGCGCGCCCAAGGTGCGGGCCATGGAGATCATCGACGAGCTGGAGCCCGAGAAGCGCTGCATCTACGGCGGGGCGGTGGGCTACCTCGACTTCCGCGGCAACATGGACACCTGCATCGCCATCCGCACCATGGTCATCAAGGACGGCGTGGCCCACGTGCAGGCCGGCGGCGGGGTGGTCTACGACTCGGTCCCCGAGGACGAGTACCAGGAGACGCTCAACAAGGCCCGGGCTCTGCTGACGGCCATGGCCATGGCCGCCCGGGACCTGGGCGAGCGGGGCGGGAAGTGAGCCAGGCCGGAGGAGCTCCGGAAGCGCGGGGCGGCAGGGGCGTGCCCGCGGCGATGGCCGTGCTGCTCGTCTGCCTGATGGCCCTGACCGGCTTCACCTGCTTTCTGCTCTACCGGGTGAGCCGGGCGGTGGACTCCATGGCCCGGACCACCGCCAAGCTCGGCGACCGGCTGGACGGCATCGGCGGGGAGGTCGAGAAGGTCGCCGGCTCGGCGGCGGGCGTCAGCAAGAGCGTCGAGAAGCTCGCCGACCGGGTGGACCGCCTCTCCGACAAAATGGAGGCCGCCGACGAGTGGGCCGAGGCCCTGACCACCCCGGGCGGCTCGCTGCCGGCGGCCGAGGAGAAGCTCATCGACGGACTGCTGGCCGCCGTGCGCCGCTCGGACCTCAAGTTCGTCCGCGGCGGCCAGGAGAAGAGCGCCTGGCGCATGCACGCCTGGCTGTGGGCCAAGTACCGCCTTTGGAAGCCGACCCTTCGCTCCGCGCAGGGCTTCATAGAGAAGGTGGCCACCAAGGAAGTGGTCGGAGACCCCTACCAGGTGATTGCCGCCGATGGCAAGAAGCTCCCCCTGGCCGACTGGCTCAAGGAGCGCCTCGCCGAGCTGCGCGCCGCTACCAAAGAGAAGCCGATCGAGAAGAGGAAGTAGGAGCCGTGCCCACCGTCCGCGTTGAGCCCGATGGCCGCAGCGCCCAGGTGGCCCGCGGAGACATGTTATTGGGGGCCATCGCCCGCGCGGGGGTCATCGTGGAGGCGCCCTGCGGCGGGCGCGGCAACTGCGGCAAGTGCGCGGTGCGCGTCATTTCCGGAGAAACGCCCCCCTCGGAGCGCTGCGCCGAGGCCCTGGGCCCCCAGCGCCTGGCCGCCGGCTGGCGCCTGGCCTGCCAGGTATCAGTTGACGTCGACCTGGTCGTGGAGGTCCCCGCAGCGGGGCGCATCCACGGCGAGCGCATCGTGGCCGGCGGCGCCGCCGAGTTCCGGCACCTGGCGCCCCGGGTCTTCCAGGCCGATGTCGAGGTCCCCGCTCCTTCGCTGGAGGACCAGCGCAGCGACCTCGACCGCCTGCTGGCCGCGGGCGGCGAGCAACTCGAAAGCCTGATTCCAGAGCCGGGCTTCCTGCGCGAGCTGGCCGACGCGGTCCGCGCCGAGGACGGAAAGGTGGCGGTTACCGCGTGCCGCGATACGGACGCGGGGAGCGGCCGGCTGATCTCCGCGCGGCCGGCCTCTAAACGTCCGAAGCTCTTGGGCGCCAGTTTCGACGTGGGCACGACCACCTTGGTCGGCGAGCTCTGGGACCTGGCCTCCGGGGTGCGCCTGGCCTCGGCCAGCCGCACCAACCCCCAGCGCGAGTGCGGCGACGACGTGATCAGCCGCTCGGAGTGCGCCTCCCGCGACGCGGCCGGCCTCCGCAGGCTCCAGGAACTGGTGGCCGGGGGGATGGACGAGATCCTCGGGGAGTGCCTGACCTGCGCCGGCGCGACCGCCGGGGACGTTCACGACATCGTGGTCGCCGGCAACACGGTGATGACCCACCTCCTCTTCGGGGTGACCCCCGAGAACATCGCCCAGAGCCCCTTCATCCCGGTCTTCACCGGAATGCGCGAGGCCCCCGCCGCCGAGCTGAACCTTTCCGCCGCGCCGGGGGCGCGGGTGGCGGCGGTGCCGGCGGTCTCCGGCTACGTGGGCGGGGACATCGTCGCGGGCCTGCTGGCCACGCGGCTCTTGGACGAGGCCGACGGAGCCACGCTGTTCATCGACGTGGGCACCAACGGCGAGATGGTGCTGGTCGCCGACGGCGGGGCCACCGCCTGCGCCACCGCGGCGGGGCCGGCCTTCGAGGGGGCGCGCATCTCGCGGGGAATGCGGGCCATGAGCGGGGCCATCGAGGAGGTCAAGTTCGACGGCTCCGACCTGGTCTGCCCGACCATCGACGGCGAGCGAGCCCGGGGCATCTGCGGCACGGGGCTCATCGACGCCGCCGCGGTGCTGGCGACTCTGGGCATCCTCGATGAGACCGGGCGGCTGCTCTCTCCCGACGAACTGCCCGGGGAGCTCGCCGGGGCGGTCCGCGCGCGCGTCCGCGAGGGCGACGAGGGCCTTGAGGTTTTTCTCGGTGAGGACCGCGAGATTCCGCTCACCCAGCGGGACGTGCGCGAGCTGCAGCTGGCCAAGGCGGCCATCCGCGCCGGCGCCGAGACGCTGCTGGCCGAGCGGGGCCTGGCCGCCGGGGACCTGGGGCGCGTGGTGATCGGCGGGGCCTTCGGCAGCTACATCGACCGGGAGAGCGCCCTGGCCGTGGGACTGCTCCCGCCCGTACCGGTCGAGAGGGTGAACTTCGCAGGCAACACCAGCGCCGCGGGCGCGCGGCTGGTCCTGCTGGACAGCGCGGTGCGCCGCCGGGCGAGAGAGATCGCGGGGCAGGTCGGGTATCTCGAACTCTCCGGCCGGCCGGACTTCCAGGAGCGTTTCGCCGACGCCATGTTCTTTCCGGCGGCCGCGGCGGACTGAGGCGGGGTCTATCGCTTTATGGGCATCGGGCTGCTGGTCGCATTCCTCACCGCCCTGGCGCTGAGCGCGCTGCTGGGCGCCTGCGCGCGGCCGCTGGCCCGCCGGGTCGGCTTCCTCGACCGTCCGGACCTGGGGCGCAAGGAGGGCCGCGCGGCGGTGCCCTACGGCGGCGGCCCGGCGATGCTGGCGGCCTTCGCGCTGGCCTGCGCGGCGCTGGTCTGGGTCTGCCTGGTCAAGCGCGGGGCGGCGGTCGAGTGGCTGGGGGTGGTCTTCCCCGAGCTGGAGCTGCCCCCGCGCGCGGAACTGGAACGCCTGGGCTACGTGGCCGGCGGGGGCCTGCTGGTCTTCGCGGTGGGCACGATTGACGACGCCCGCTCGCTCAAGCCTCTCTATAAATTGCTGGGGCAGATCGCCTCCGCGCTGCTGCTGGTCGCCGGCGGCGTGCGGGTGACGGCATTCATAGACAGTACCGCGGTCTCGGCGGTGCTGACCGTGCTCTGGGTGGTGGGCATCACCAACTCCTTCAACCTGTTGGACAACATGGACGGCCTGTCCGCGGGCATCGCGGCCATCGCCGCCTTCATCTTCGCGATGGTCGCGGCGGCCACCGGCGGGCTCTTCCTGGGCGTCGCCCTGGCGCTGCTGTCCGGGGCGGCGGCGGGCTTCCTGGTCCACAACTTCCGCCCGGCGCGGCTCTACATGGGCGACGGCGGCAGCTACTGGCTGGGCTTCACGCTCAGCGCGCTCACCGTGGAGGCGACCTTCTACCGCAGCGGTGAGGCCGGCGCGCCGGTCATGCTCGCGGTGGGGGTGCCGCTCTTGATCCTGGCCGTGCCCCTCTTCGACACCGCCACCGTCCTGTGGATCCGCCTGCGCGAGGGCCGGCCGCCCTGGGTGGGTGACCGTTCGCACCTCTCCCATCGCCTGGTGGAGATGGGGCTGTCGGTGCGCCAGGCGGTGCTGACCATCTACCTCCTGACCCTGGCCTGCGGGCTGGGCGCGATGCTGCTCACGATGCTCCGCAAGAAATTCTCCATCGCCGGAGGGATGCTGGTGCTGGCCCAGGCCGCGGCCATCCTGGCGGTGGTGGCCGTCCTCGAGGGGCTGGGCCGCCGCGGGAACGGCGGGAAGTGAAACCGGAGGGCGAGTTCTCCCGCGAGGAGCTCGGCCGGGCGCTGGGCCTCGGCGAGGTGCTGGTAGTGGGCGCCCTGGTGGTGCTCGCCCCGGTGGTCCGCGGCGAGACCGCCTACGGCTCGGTGAACAGTTTCCTTCCCCGGGTGCTGGCCGGGGACGGGTACTTCCTGATAGTGCTGGCCTTCCTGGGCGCCGTGCTCCTGGCCCGCGTGCTGGCCTCCGGACGGCTGACAGTGCCAGAGCCGGGTGCGCTGGGGCTGCTGGCCGCCTGCTTCGGCTACGTGGCGCTGCGCGGCGCCTTCAGCGATCATCCCTACGAGGCCCAGCGCGAGACGCTGGCCTGGCTGTCCAACCTGTTGGTCTTCGCCCTGGTGATCCTGGTCGCCGACCTGGGGCGGATACGTCGGCTGCTGGTCGCCGCGGTGGCCGCGTCGCTGGCGGTGCAGGGCTTCCAGGCGCTTTATCAGTATTACGTCACGCTGCCCGAGATACGCGAGTTCGTCGAGCGTGGCGTTGCCCAGGGGGGCGTCGATCCCCAGAACCCCGCGGCGGTCTCCCGGCTGCTCTCCGGCGAGCCATTCACGACCTTCCTGCACGCCAACGCCCTGGGCGGATGGATGGCCTCCGCGGCGCTGGCCAGCTCGGGACTGCTGGCCGGTTACATGTTGATACGCGGCCAAGCGCCGGAGCGGACGCGGTTGCCGGTGAGCCTGCCGGCGCTGGTGTTGGCCGTCGTGGCCTTCGCCAGCTTCTGTTTCTGCCTCTCTTTCCCGGCATTCGGCGCGACGGTGATAGCTCCACAGGTGCACGCTCTGTTCCTGACGGCTGCTGGGCTGAGCCTGGGGCTCTGCCTTTTCACCGGCTGGCGGGCGCGGGCCCTGAGTCGACCGCTGGTGGCGCTTTGCTGGCTGCCGCTGGCCGTTCTCTTCGCGTGGACCTTCCGGCTGACCGGCTCCAAGGGGGCCTACATCGCGCTGGGGACGGCGCTGGCCGGCGCGCTCTTCGCGGCCCCCCCCGCCGAGGGTCGGACCCGCAAGATCCTGCGCGCCGCCGGCGGCGCCGCGCTGGGGCTGATGCTCGCCGGAGCGTTGGCTTACTTGTTGATCCCCGGCCTGCCGGGCCGCTCGGAGATGGCCGGCTCCGTCGGCGTGCGCCTGGGCTACTGGCGCCCGGCGGCGGTGATGGCCTGGGAGAACCCCGCCTTCGGCCTGGGCCCCGGCACCTTCGGCGCGCACTACCCGCGGCTCAAGCTGCCCATGGCCGAAGAAAGCCAGTCGGCCCATTCCGCGTACATGGAAACCGCCGCGGAGCAGGGCTTCCTGGGACTGGCGCTGCTCCTGGCCTTCTGGGGCTGGGTGATGTGGCGCATCTATCGCCGCGTCGCCTCGCCCGCCGGGGACGTCGAGCCTGATGCACGGGCCGCCCGGCTGAAGTGGCTGGGCGCGGTCCTGCTGGCCGGGACCGGGGCGACGGCCGCCGCCGCCAAGCTGACGCTCACCGGGGTCAGCTGGCAGGCCCTGGCCACCCTGGGGCTGGTCTGGGCGGGGTGTTTCGCGCTGGTGGCCTGGCCGCTGGCGCTTTCGGGCGACGACGGGCCCAAGCGCGCGGCGCGCCTCGTGGACTGGGCGCTCTTCGCCGCGCTGGGCGCCTTCCTGGTGCACTCCGCCGGGAGCATGGGCATGAGCCTGCGCTCGCTGGTCGGGCCGGCGCTGATCCTCGCCGCGCTGGCGCTGGCCGGGCCGGGCCGGCGCGAGCTGGTGCTCTCCGGCCGCCGGGTCTGGATCGGGGCGCTGGCCGTGGCCGCGGCCACCGTCGCCGCCGGGCTGCTCGGCGCGCGCGAGTGGCGGCGGGGAGTGGCCTTCCAGGCCATAGAGGCCGCCAGCCAGAGCCAGGACCCCAAACTCACCCGACGCGAGCACAAGCTTCTCCTGGCCGTCAGCGTCAGCGGGGCCATCGAGGCCGACCCCCAGAACTGGCACCTGCGCCTGCACGCCGGCCGGGCGGCCATGGACGTGGCCATCCGCGCGGCCAATGAGCAGGAGCGCCTGGCTTTCTTCCGGGCGGCTGAGGAATGCTACCGGGATGCGATCAGGCTGGCCCCGGCGCGCACCAGCGCGCGGCGCGCCCTGGCGCGTTTCTATGTGTTCTGGCGCAAGAAGCTCCCCTTGGCGCCGGAGGAGTACGAGAAACTCCACAAGCTCTACCCGCTCAAGGCCGAGTACATCATCGAGTGGGCCGACGCGGAACTCCTGGCCGGACGACGCGACAGGGCGCTGCGGCTTTATCGCCGGGCGCTGGAGACCAGCCGGCTGGTCGGCGACGAGCCTATTCATCTGTCTATCCAGTTCGAGAACCCCAATCGCCTGAGGTGGCAGCTCTTCGTGTTGAAGACCCTGGCCGCCAGGCTGGACGATGTTCTCAAAGACGATCCGAAGAACGCGCCGGTGCTCTATCGCCGGGCGGTGGCCGCGGTGGCCCGGAAACGCTTCCCGGAGGCGCTGGAATTCATGAAGCGCGCGGCCGCGGCCGAGCCGGACGACGCCCAGCTGCTGCTCTTCGAGGGCTATACCCACCGCCTGGCCGGCGACTGGAAAAGGGCGCTGGACGCCTTCGAGCGCGCCGGCAAACTGGAAAAAGGCCCGGGAAGAGCCGCCGGACCGGGCGCGGTGAGGCGGGCGCGCTACCGGACGGGCCTGGCCCGCAAGCTGGAGAAGAAGCGCAAACACTTCGGGAAGAAGGGGGCCGCGCGGTGAGAGCCTGTCACGCCTGCGGCGCGGAGTGGACCGAGAGAGAGACCCCGGGTTTCTCCGCGCATTGCGAGAAGTGCGGCGAGTACCTGCACTGCTGCGGGAACTGCAAGTTCCACGCGCCCGGCCACCACAACGATTGCCTGGAAAGCGCAGCCGAGATGGTCCGCGACGGGACGGCCCGCAACCACTGCGAGTACTTCCAGTTCGCTGACCGCGCCGCGGCCGACGAGGCGCCCGACCGCGCGGCAGAGGCCCGCGCCAGGCTCGACGCGCTCTTCGGCAAGCCGGAGGCCGGCGGGGAATGATCCCGACTCTGGCCCACAGCCACACCACCACCGGGGAGTGGCTCTCCACCGCGCTGCTCTCCGGGCTGGCGGTGCTCTTCGTCCTGGTGGTCGGCGGGGCGCTGGTGGCAATTGCGGCCCTGGCCCGCCGGCGCGCGGCACGCCGCCGGCCCTGCCCCGACTGCGGGCTCTTCTACGACCCCGGGAAGACCCCGGCTTGTTCCGGCTGCGGGCGGGAGTTGGAAGCCGCGCCGCCGGGCCGGGAGCCCGGGGACCACCACTGATAATTCGCAAGCTGCCGAGGTCGTTACCTCCCCGGTCAGGCCACTTGCGCCCTCCCCCGCCCCGCCCTAGAATGGCTTCTCACGGTGACCAGGAACGCGGCGGGGCGGTTACCCCTTGAGGTGGGTACCGGAACCGGAGGGATGATCTGGTGAAGAATATGAGGAAAGCGGCGCTGGTCTCCGCGGGGCTCCTGGCCCTGGCGGTCGCGCTGGGATGCGATGGCTCCACGCACCGCTCCCCCGGGAACGGCGGGAAGGTGACGCACAATACGGCGAAGGACGGCGTGCTGCTTCGCTACCAGTTCCCCGCCGACCAGGTGCTGCGCTACGACACCAAGCTGCGGGTGTCTTCCAGCGGCCGCAGCCGCGTTGACGAGCGGCTGCGCGCGGTGATCTACCAGCACAGCCTGGGGCCGGCGGACAGCGGGCGCAAGGCCAAGTTCCACAAGCTGGGCATCACCCGGCGGGAGATCGAGCGCAACAAGAACGAGACCGACCCGCGGCGCGGCAAGCTGCCCCCGGTGATCGCCACCCGCACCGTGGAGCCGGACATCACCCCCAACGTCGGCTACGACCGCAAGCGCAACCGCTACTACTTCCCGGTCAACACCCGGGGGATGTTCGGGTTGAGCAGCAAGGCGCCCTTCCACCGGGTGACCTACGACAGCCTGATCTACCTGCTGCCGGTGCTGCCTCCCGGCAAGGTACGGCGGGGCAGCACCTGGTCGGTGGACATGCCGGTCTACGCCGGGCCCGACTACTTCTATCCCGCGGGGGGCTTCCGGCGCGGCAACGACTTCACGCTATCGATGAATGGCCGGGTGCGCAGCCTCTATTCGCGCGGCGGCGACACTTTCGCCGACATTTCCTGGACCTGTTCGGGCATATTCGACACCCAGACCTACAACGAGCGCTTCCCGCCACGGTTCCACAATCGCCAGCGGATCATCCACGCGGTCAAAGGCGAGGGCCGCGCGGTTTTCAACGTCACCCGTGGCATGCTGGTCAGCAGGAACGGCAAGGCCACCGTCACCTTCACCTCCCGGATACTGATGTCCCGCAAGCGGGAGGGCAAGCCCCCCACCTTCAAGTGGGAGGAGAGCAAGGACCGGCACATCCTGCACTACGACTGCCGGCTGCTCGGGGAGAAAGAGCAGGATCCGCGCCCCAAAGGCCGCTAGGACAGCCCCTTAGGACTTTTCGTTGAACCTTTCCGCCGAATCCGCGTTTAATATGGAAAAAGCACCGGGGGAAACCATGCCCTGCGAGGCGATTTGCGCGGAACTGGTCCACTACCTGAACGACGAGCTCCCCCCCGGGCGCCGCGCGGAGATTGAAAAGCACCTGAGCGGCTGCCCGCACTGCGCCAAGGAGCTCGACGGCTACCGCTCCGCGCAGCAGGTATTCAAGCGCATCCGCGTCAAGCAGGTCTCCTCCGACTTCAACATAAAGGTCCAGGACCGCATCGCCAAGAAGATCGCCGAGTTGCGCGCCAAGGGCTCGGTGCGCTTCCGCACCGCCCGCGAGCGGGTCGACGCCGCCCGCGAGGGCCTCAGCGCCGAGGAGATCAAGCGGCGCAGCCGCAAGGCCCTCAAGCTCTACATCATCGCCTTCGCGGTGTTGCTGCCGCTGCTGGGCCTCGGCGCCTTGGGGGGCTTCTACTACTTCAAGGAGCAGGCCCGCCAGCGGCGCCTGAGCGAAGAGGGGCGCAGGGCGCTCCTGGCCCTGACCGAGCGCCAGAACGCCCGCATCAACAGCCTGCTGTCCGTCGTGGACGCCGACGGCCGCATCGGCGGGATGACCTTCCTGAAGGACGGGGAGATGCGTCTGGTGCTGCACCGCGGCAACCGGCCGGGCGAACGCTGCGCCTCACTGTACGACGCGGACCAGTGGAAGTTCCACCTCGACCAGATCGAGAAGTACAAGGAGCTGCCCAGCTACGAGCGGGCGCGCGCCCAGGCCCAGAGCGCGGGCCGGGTGACGGTCAAGCTCGGCGGCGTGCAATTGTCCCCGGAGGTCCGCAAGGACTTCCTGGGAGAGCCCGCCCGGGTGGAGATCCTGTCCATGCCCACCAGGACGGAGATATGGCTCCGGGACGACCTGACCGACTACCTAGCCGGCCCGGCGCTGATCGAGCGGCGCGGGGCCCGGGGAAAGGGCCTGAGCGTCCTGGTGGGTGATGGGGGGCGCGTGGAGAGCCTGTCCTTCCTGCGCGACGCGGACGTGCGCATAGTGACCCACCGTGGCCGCCGGCCGGGGGAGCGCTGCGTCTTCGTCTACGACCCCGGGCAGTGGAGCGCCTACCTGGTCCAGATCGAGAAGCGCAAGGGCATGCGGGGATACGAGGCCCACATCGCCGCCGCCCGGAAGGCCCGCAAGGTGAAGGTCAAGGGCGGCGCACTGTACCTGCCGCCGGCCGTGCATCAAGATTTCCTCGGCGCCCCGGACCGTGTCGTGGTCCTGCGCCTGCTGGGCCGCGCGGAAATATGGACCCCGGGCGACCTGGACGAGTATCTGTCCGTCCGGGTCCGGCTGCGGCGGAGCAAGCCGGAGCCGGCTCCCCGCGGCCGCGGCATTCGTATAACTCCCGAATAGGGTTACGGCTCAGCCGCACTTCCTGACACTGCAACCCGGCCGGAAGTTGCACGCCCGCCGCGCGGGGTTAGAATGCCCCTCCCGCTCGCTGGGGCGGGAACGACACGGGGGGGGGATACATGAAAGCCAAAGCCAAAAGCGAGAAGTCCGCGAACGGTTCCGCCAAGAGGTGGGTGACCTACCGCCCGGACCTCAAGGTGATGGACTGCACGGTCCGCGACGGCGGGCTGATGAACAACCACCGCTTCGGCGACGAGATGGTCGCCGCCGTCTACCGCACCTGCGTTGAGGCCGGCATCGACTACATGGAGCTGGGTTACAAGTCCTCCAAGAAGATATTCTCGCCCGACGAGTACGGCGCCTGGAAGTACTGCAGCGAGGACGACCTCCGCCGGGTGATCGGCGAGAAGGACGACCGGCTCAAGCTCTCGGTCATGGCCGATGCCGAACGCACCGACTACCACACCGACATCCTGCCCAAGAGCGAGAGCGTCCTGGACATGATCCGCATGGCCTCCTACATCCACCAGATTCCCGTGGCCCTGGACATGATCAAGGACGCCCACGACAAGGGTTACGAGACCACCCTCAACCTGATGGCCATCACCAGCGTCAACGAGCGCGAGCTGGACGAGGCCCTGGAGATCCTGGCCGAGAGCGAGGTGGACGCCGTCTACGTGGTGGACAGCTTCGGGACGCTCTACAGCGAGCAGGCCCGCTACCTCACCCAGAAATACATGCAGTACGCCAAGCCCGCCGGCAAAGAGGTGGGTTTCCACGCCCACAACAACCAGCAGCTGGCCTTCGCCAACACCATCGAGGCCATCGTGGCCGGCGTCAACATGGTCGACGGCAGCATCGCCGGGCTGGGCCGCGGCGCGGGCAACTGCCAGATCGAACTCCTGCTGGGCTTCCTGCACAACCCCAAGTACCGGCTCCGGCCCATCCTCAAGTGCATCCGCGACCACATCGGGCCGATGCACGCCGATCTCCTGTGGGGTTTCGACATCCCCTACATGCTCACCGCGCGCCTCAACCAGCACCCCCGCGCGGCCATCAAGTTCAACGCGGGCGGCGACCGCAAGGACGTCGTCAAGTTCTTCGACGAGTTGGTCGAGGAGGAGTGAGCCGGCGATGAAGTACGTCTACGATACCGCCGGACTCAAGCGCTACCGCTTCCCCACCCACGTCAACGACCTGGTGGTGGACCGCTCGGAGGCGGAGTGCTCCGAGGTCTTCATGGTGGTCCTGCAGCCCGGCGAGGCCCCGCCGATGCACAAGCACGACGACACCGAGCAGGTTTACTACATGTTAGACGGCGAGGGAGTCCTCACCGTCGGCGAGGGGGCCGAAGCGCACCCGGTGATGGCCGGGCAGGTGGTGGTGATTCCCCCGACGGTGCCGCACTCGGTCCGGGCGGTGGGCGGCGCGGTGCGCTACCTCGCGGTGGACAGCTTCGTCTCTCCCGAGGGCAAGCTGGAGGCCACCTGGGACGAGCACGTCAAGGCCGTCTGCGAGCAGCAGGGCTGGAAGTACGAAGACATGACCGGCGGCTGAAGCTCCGGGCGGCTCTCGCTAGGGCAGCTTCTTCTCCATCAACTCGATAACCGCATCCACTTCTACGTCGGTGTCCGCGCAGCCGTCGCGCACCAGCGACACGCACTGCACGGGGATGCCCAGCCGCTCGCACTCCAGGATGCCCAGGGCTCCCTCGAAGTGGCAGGCCACCCCCAGCACCGCTCCGGGCCTCAGTTCATCGACCAGGCGGGTGACCGCGCTGCCGCCCTTGAGGATGCGCACCCCCAGGTAGCCGAGCTCGGCGCCGCGGCGGACCACGTCGCCGGCCTTGCAGGCCCCGCACTCGGCGCAGACGTGCTCGGCGCCCTGCTCGTGCGCCTGGCACTCGGCCGTGCAGCGCAGGCACTGGGGCAGGAAGACTATGCGCCGGGAATAGTCAGCCCGCGCGAAGGCCTCGGCGTGCTCCAGGTTCTTCTTGGATATGAGCTCGCGGCAGAGTTCGGGGAAGTCGGCATCTTCCAGGGCCGCTGCGCCCATCAGGCTCATCAACCGGGCCAGGCTCTTGGCTGCGAATCCCAAGGTGTTCTCCGCTTCAAGTGGTCGGGGCGACTTGTACGGAGTTCAGCATAACCCGGACGTTCGACTCCGTCAATCTCCACTGGTTCAGATTCACGAAGTTGTACTTCCGGGAGATATTCGCGGCGGTGGCCGGCCCGCTCTTCTGAGTCTGCTGGATTCTGGACTTCAGGCGGGCCCCAGGTATAATGAAATCACTGTGGGAAGCCGCCTGGCGGCAGTTAACGGAGGAAGCACCCACAGCAGCGAGGGGGAGCGAATGATACGCTTTGCAGCGGGCATTCTCACGGCGCTGGTCCTGACGGCCGGGGGCCTCTCGGCCGGGGAGGTCAAGTTCACGGCGGAGCCCAAGGCGGCGGCCGAGGGCAAGAAGGTGAAGATCACCTTCAAGCTTTCGGCGCCGACCGACGTGGCCGTGGGCGTCGTCAACTCCAAGGGCGTGGTAGTGAAGCACCTGGCCGGAGGGCTGCTCGGCCCCAAGGCCCCCAAGCCGCTGGCCAGGGGCAAGCTGGCCCAGACGCTTTACTGGGATCGCACCGACGACATGGGCAAGCCGGTGCCCGCCGGCAAGTACACGGTGCAGGTCCAGGCCGGGATGAAGCCGGTCTTCGACCGGGTCATCGCCTACGAGCCCCGGGCCCTGAGCCACATCCAGGGCCTGACGGTCGGTCCCAAGGGAGAGCTCTTCGTCCTCAACGTCGGGGGGTACTGGACCGAGAGCTACAAGCCCGCCCGGGAGATACTGGTCTTCTCCCGCGAGTTCAAGTACCTGCGCACCCTCTTGCCCTGCCCCGGCGACCTGCCCGTCGAGAAGCTCAAGGGTATCAGCCCGGTGATGATGCCTGACGGGCAGTGGGTGCCCAAGCTCCACAACCGCCAGGGGCGCGCGATCTACCCCGGGCTCAGCGGGAGGCCGGGCCGGCAGGCGATGCTGGTCACCCCCGACGGGTGGCTCCGTTTCACCAATCGGGCTCGGGAGCTTGTGCGAATCCGCGCCGACAACGGGGCAGTGCCGGAACCCTTCTTCGCGGGCATGTTAGTCGGCAAGAAGCCCGGGAAACGGTACCCCACGGGCGGGCACACCCAACAGGCCCTTTCAAAGGACGGTAAGTGGGTGTACGCCGCCAACGTCGGCAGCATCCAGTCCAGCGGGACCGACAAGCTGATCCACGCCGTCTTCCGCCGCAAGCTCGGCGGTAAGGGGCCATCTGAGGTCTTCCTCGGCGAACTCCACAAGTCCGGCAAGGACAAGAAGCACCTCGACCGGCCCCAGGGCGTGGCCGTGGACGGAGAGGGTAACATTCTGGTTTCGGACTGGGGCAACGGCCGCGTGGTGGTCTTCTCGCCGGCGGGGAAGTACCTCAAGGAGTTCCCCGTCGACGGGCCCGACCACCTGTGCGTGGACCGCAAGCGCGGAACGATTTACGTCCTGGCCGTTTCCCGGAGCAACATCCGCAACCACGGGAACGAGGCCTGGGTCAGGTGGGTAAAGAAGAAGCTGATCAAGATCAAGAGCTGGAAGGATCCCAAGGTCCTGGGGGAAATGTCCTTGGCGGCCCGGGGCAATTCTTTCGCCATGCCGGTGATGGCCCTGGACGACCAGGCCGACCCGCCGATCCTCTGGATCGGCGAGCACATCAAGTGGTCGCTCTCGCGTCTGGTCGACAAGACTCCCGCGGGCAAGCTTTCCGATCCCGAGGTCGTGGCCTCCGCGGAGAAGTTCCCGCAGTCAATGTCCAGCGTGGAGCACATCGCCGTCGACCCGGCCACGGAGCGCCTGTACGTGCGGGAATACATCAAGAGCAACGTACCGCAGACCAGGGGCTGGCACGCCTATGACGGAAACACCGGCAAGACGGTGGTGATCGGGAAGATCGAAGGCGCTGAGCTCGCGGTGGGCCCGGATGGCTACCTCTACACCTACCGGCCGCACCACTGGCGCAAGTTGAAGAAGGCCGGTGCCTGGATCCTGCGCTGGGACCGGGACGGCAAGCCCGCGAACTTCGAGGGCTCGGACCGCCACTGGAGCGACCGACTCCCTCGCCAGGATGAGTGCAGTCTTGTTGACAGGGAGGGCATCCACGGATTCGGGATGAGCCCGGCGGGAGAGGCGTATGTGATCCACTCCATCTGGGACCGCACCTCGAAACCCATGTGGCTCTCCGTGGTGGGCCGTGACGGAAAAATCAAGAAGGCCAATCTGCTGAGCCTCACCGATGCCTCTTGCGGCCCACAGGTGGACCGGGACGGCAACGTCTACGTTATGGATGGCGCTGTCCCCAGGAAGCTGTCGCCGGTCCCGCCGGAGTTCGCGGATCAGTTGAAGGATCGCTACACCAGTTACCTCGGCATGTTCGGCAGTGTAATCAAGTTCCCGCCTGCCGGGGGTGGGGTCTACCTCAAGGGGGCGAGCTTCAGAAAGGACCCCAAGACCAAGAAGCACGTAAAGGTCGTCCAGCTGCCGGAGAAGCCCCTCGGCAAGCGCGTGGACTGCTACACAACCGGGATTGGCCGGGACAAGGGCTGCGCGGTGGACAACGCGACCTGGATCCGCCCGTATATTGCGCCCACGCCGAGCACGGGCTGCATCTGCTTCCCGGCACGCATGAGCCTGGACCGCTACGGACGGCTCTTCGTGCCGGTGGCCCCGGCGCGGCGCTTCGAGGTCATCGACACCGAGGGCAACCTCCTCTGCAAGTTCGGCCGCTACGGCAACGCCGACAACGGCGGGAAGGACAGCCCGCGCCCGGTGAAGGGCGTGCCTCTCAACTGGGCCTACAACGTGACCGCCAGCGACAAGGCGGTGTACATCGCCGACACCAACAACCGTCGCATCCTGAAGGTGCGGCTTGACTACCGGGTGTCAGCGCTCTGTCCGGTGCCCTGAACGACCCTTCTGCGGGAAAGGAACACGCAATGGTGCGATTCTTGAAGCTGGGTTTCCTTCTGACTGCGGCGGCCCTGGTCGGGACCGCGTTGGCCGCGGAGGTCAAGTTCGCGGCGGAGCCCAAGGCGGCGGCCGAGGGCAAGAAGGTGAAGATCACCTTCACGCTCTCTGCGCCGACCGACGTGGCCGTGGGCATCGTCGACGCGAAGGGAGTAGTGATCAAGCACCTGGCCGGAGGGCTGCTCGGAAACAAGGCTCCGAAGCCCCTCAAGGCAGGTCTGTCCCAGACCCTCTACTGGGACCGAACCGACGACATGGGCAAGCCGGTGCCCGCCGGCAAGTACAGCGTCGAGGTGCAGGCCGGGATGAAGCCGGTCCTGGAGCGCATCATCGGCCGCGAGTCCAGGGCGCTGAGCGACATAGGCGGTCTGACCGTCGGGCCCAAGGGCGAGCTTTACGTGATCGGCTGGGCGGGCCTCTGGTCTGAGAGCTACAAGCCCGTGCGGGAGATCGTGGTCTTCTCGCGCAAGTTCAAATATCTGCGCACCATCCTGCCGTATCCCGGCGACCTGCCCTTTGAGCAGATCAAGGGCGTGAAGCCGGTCAAGCGCACCGACGGCTCTTACATCCCCCGGCTCTACTACGCGCCGGGGCACCGCAACTACCCGGACCTCAGCGGCCGGCCGCCCCGGCAGACCATGGCAATCACGCCCGGCGGAGACCTGCTCTTCATGTCCGTCTCGGGCCGGTCGCCCGCCCGGTCGCCCACCCAGATGGTGCGCATCCGCGCGGCCGACGGGGCCATGCCCAAGCCCTTCGAGATGCTCAAGTTCCCGGTGAAGGGCGGCTACGCGGGCGGCTGGCCGCAGCTGGCGCTCTCGAAGGACGGCAAGTACGTGTACGCCGGCGGGTTCATCACCGTGGACTTCGCCCGCAAGAAGGGCGACAGCTTGCTCGACCACGCGGTCTATCGCTGGGAAGTGGGCTCCAAGGAAGCTCCCAAGGTCTTTGCCGGCCAGCCCCTGAAGGCCGGGAGCGGCAAGGAGCTCTTCAACCAGGTTCACGGCGTGGCCGTGGACGGGGCGGGCAACGTCCTGGTCTCCGACTTCGGGAACGACCGGGTGGTGGCGCTCTCCCCGGCCGGCAAGCATATCGGCGAGTTCAAGGTGGAGTGGCCCGATCACCTGGCCGTCGACCGCAAGCGCGGGACGATTTACATCGTCTGCGTCGACAAGAAGAACGATGACCGCGGCTGCGGCCGGATCATCTGGAGGAGGAAGACGCTGGTCAAGGTCAAGAGCTGGAAGGACCCCAAGATCCTCGGCACGATTCCTCTCCACCCGCCGCGGGGCGCGCACTACGCCAAGCCGGTCACCGCCCTGGACGACGCGGCCAACCCGCCCATCCTGTGGATCGGCGGCGGGGGCAAGGGGCCGCTTTCGCGCATCGTCGATAAGAACCCCGGCGGCAAGCTCCCCGATGCCGAACCGGTGGGGGCCGGAGCGCTCTTCCCCGAGAGCCAGGTCAGCGTGGAGCATCTGGCCGTCGATCCGGCCACCGAGCGGCTCTACGTGCGCGAGTACTACAAGGGCTACATAAACTACGGCTGGCGGGCCTACGACGGGAAGACCGGCAAGCCGGTCAAGCTGACCGGCAAGCTCGACGGCGTCGATCTGCAGATAGGTTTCGACGGGCACCTCTACACCTACAAGACCACTTACCTCTGGCGGAAGTTCAAGCACGGGGGCGCGTGGCTCCTGCGCTGGGACCGCGACGGCAAGCCGGCCAACTTCGAGGGTTCGGACAGCCACATCAGCCAGCCCATACCGCACGACGACAAGAGCCTCAAGGCCAGGTTCGTGGACCGCGAGGGCTGCCACGGCTTCGGCTTGGCCCCGAACGGCGAGGCCTACGTCATTTACGCCAACAAGGGCCGCACGTCTAACCCCATGTGGCTGTGCGTGGTCGGCCGCGACGGGAAGATCAAGAAGGAGAAGGTGCTGGGCCTGACCCCCGCCTGCTGCAGCCCGCAGGTGGATCGCGAGGGCAACATCTACGTGATAGACAACGCCATCCCCAAAGCGATGCCCGAGGCCCCGCCGGACTTCGCCGAGGCCCTCAAGGATCGCTACAACTGCTACCGGGGCGTCTTCGGCAGCGTTATCAAGTTCCCGCCGGCCGGCGGCGGGGTGTATCACACCAAGGTCAAGGGCAAGAAGGGCTCGCTGGCCCCCGAGCAGCCGCTGGGCAAGCTGGTGGAGTGCCGCAGCGGGGCCGGGCCCTCGGTGGTGGACAATGCCGCGTGGATCCGCCCCTACGCCTCGCCCACCCCCGGGCAGTTCGGCACCTGCGTGTGTTTCCCGGCGCGGATGAGTCTGGACCGCTACGGCCGGCTCTTCGTGCCCGAGACCCCCTCGCGGCGCATCAACGTGCTGGACGCCGAGGGCAACCTGCTCTGCTCCTTCGGGCGCTACGGCAATCCCGACAACGGAGGGAAGGACAGTCTCCGGCCGATGAAGGGCATACCCCTCAACTGGGCCTACAACGTGACCGCCTCGGACAGGGCGCTCTACATCTCGGACACCAACAATCGGCGCATCCTCAAGGTGAAGTTCGACTACCAGGCGGCGGCCAGTTGCCCGGTACCTTGAAGACGCATGTGTGACCTTCAGGACGCAGTTCAGAGCGAGCATCCTGGCATCGGACCAGGACGGCGCCCTGCGTAAATCTGTCAACAGCGCACCGTGAGCGACTCAAGTCTCACCATGCAAAAGAGAAAGCCCTTCGACGTTCTCGCCGAAGGGCCCGGTTTGAACGATGGTCGGGGCGACTGGATTTGATGCGGAGTCCACGGAGGGACGGAGCAGGCGCATCGGCGCAGCCGACTGCGCCCCGAAGGGCGTCTCTATCGGAGGGAGGCGCAACCAGCGACCAATGAACAGTGCTGGTTCAAACGTCTCCCCAAGCGAAAACCCCGGTAGAAATGCCGGGGCGCTAATGCTCTGACTGGTCGGGGCGACTGGATTCGAACCAGCGACCTCCTGCTCCCAAAGCAGGCGCTCTAGACCAGGCTGAGCTACGCCCCGAGCGGTCAGTGATTATATCGAACCCGGCGGTCCGCGTCTAGAGGTCCTGACCCTCGATCCCCAGCAGCCGCCGCTTCCACGCGAGCCCCGCGCCGAAGCCACCCAGGTCCGCAGCGGCCACCACCCGATGGCAGGGGTTGATGATTATGAGGGGGTTCTTCCCGCACGCACTACCGACTGCGCGCGCGGCCCGCGGCGCGCCGGCGGTGCGCGCCAGTTCCCCGTAGCTGGCGGTCCCGCCCCAGGGAATGCGGCGCATCGCCGACCAGACCCGCTTCTGGAAGGCGGTGCCCCGCGGCGCGACCGGCACGGTGAACTTCACGCGCTTCCCGGATAGATAAGCCGCCAGTTCGCGGAGAAGCTTGTGGCCGCTGGCGCCCTCTTGCGCCTTGAGTGTCGGCGGCCCCTTGGCGCGCCGCCAGGTGCCCGGCAGGCGCAGCTCGACGAGCTTGCCGTTTTCGAAATCGGCCAGGAAGTTTCCCAGACGCGTTTTGAGGCGATACTCGCGCCTACTTGAGCTTCTCACCGCCGCCCTCTTTGACGAAGGCCGGCCCCGGCTCCTTGTCGCCCTTCACTTCCACGCGCTTGAGCCAGGCGTTGTCGAACCAGACCTTGCCGGCCGGGTGGTAGGCGTAGAGCATCAGGCGGACGTACTCGACCTTCACCAGCGGATTGCGCGGTCGGAAGGCCTTGGTGGTCAGGCGCTCGAAGGCCTTGCCTTTCTTTTCCGGGTAGAAGCGCACCTGGTGGCGGTAGGTCTCGCGCTTCTCGCCGTCCACGTCGGTGTAACCCTTGACCCAGAAGATCACCTTGGGCTTCCTGGACATGATCTCCACGCTGGCTTGGTAGTAGGCGCCCTTCTTTACCGGGACGTAGCGGCTTGCGGCCATGATGCCGTAGCTGGCCGCGGTCTTCTTGTTCATATTGTAAGCCAGGCACTTGTCGCCCTTCCCCCCGCCGGGCCGCGCCGCCCAGGAAACCTGCGACACCAGGTCCGGGCGCACCAGGCTCCAGCCCGCCGGCCAGCTCTTCTTCGCGTCGCCCTTGGTGAAGTCACCGCTGATGGGGAGCACCTCGAGGATCTTGACCACCTCGGCGAACTTGCGCTCCAGGTGGCGGCGCTCCTTCTTGAGCAGCTTGGCCAGAAAGGTCTCGGCGTGCTGGGGGATGTGGTGGACGTTGGGGCAGGCGTAGGTCTCGTCGGCCAGCAGCGCGGCGCCCTTCTCCCCCTTCTTCCTGACATTCTCGACGCTCGCCCCCAGCACGCGCAGCGTGTAGCCCTTGCCCTTCTTGGCCTTGGATATCTCGCCCCAGACCGCGTACCGGGCCTTGAAGGTCTCGCGGGCGTGGTCGGCGACCTTGGCGGGCTTGACCTCCGGGCCGGGCTTGAAGGGGCTGGCGGCCAGGAGCTCCCCCTCGGAGAGCTGGTCGAAGCAGGTGACCTTCTTGCTCTTGAGCGCGTGGCCGCGGATGCACTCGCGGACCTTGGCGCCCAGCTCGCCCTCGTCGAACTTGCTGACGAAGGGATAGACGATGATCAGCGGCTTCTCGGCCTTGGGGTCGCCCACGCGCTCCGCGCCCGCCGCCGTCCCGGCGGCCAGCAGAGCGGGCAGCAGCCACTTGAGGTATCCGCTCAAAGCGCGCTCCTCCTCCCCCGCCCCCGCCCCATTATAAACCGGCGGGCCTCCCCCCGGTACAACGAATAAGCGACGGGCTTCTTTAGAGCGTTATTCCTCGCCCCCCCCTCCCCTTCCAAAAAAGCCCGCCTTTTGTAATTGAACTCGGGCGCTCTTCGGCGGTATCCTATATTGAGGAGGCCGGCAGGCCCGCCCGCGGAACGGGGCGGCCCCGGGTCTCGAAAGGAGGAACGGAAATGACACCGATCCTGATTGCCGCGGGCGTCGTCCTCGGCCTGGTGCTGATCATATTCATCGTGATCTACAACAGCCTGATCGGCAAGAAGAACATGGTGGAGCAGGCCTTCGCGACCATCGACGTGATGCTCAAGAAGCGTTACGACCTGATTCCTAATCTGGTAAGCACCATCAAGAGCTACATGAAGCACGAGTCCGAGACGCTCACCAAGATCACCGAACTGCGCGCCAGGGCCACCGCTCCGGGCACGGGCGGCGACGAGCAGGTGCAGATCAACAACCAGCTGGGCGGACTGCTCCGCGGCCTGATGATCCAGGTGGAGGACTACCCCGAACTCAAGGCCAGCGAGAACTTCGTGCAGCTGCAGCGCTCGCTCAACGAGGTCGAGGCCCAGTTGGCCGCCGCGCGGCGCACCTACAACGCCGCGGTCACCGACTTCAACAACGCCGTGGAGATGTTCCCCACCAACCTGGTCGCGGGAATGATGAGCTACCGCCGCCGGGCGCTGTTCGAGGTCGACGCGTCCGAGCGCGAACGGCCCGACGTCGGGAACATGTTCGACAACTAACCCGCCGTGAAAACCCTCGCCGAGCTGCGGGAGTTCTACGACCGGGAACTCGTCGCCGCCATCGCCCCCTTCGAACGCCAGCGCAAGCGGGCGCTGCTGCGCATCGGTATCGCCGCCGGGATCACGCTGGTCCTCGCGGCCCTGGCCTCGGTCCTGGGCGCCGCGGCCTACGGTCCCATAGGGATCATCGTCGTGCTGGCCGCGGGCGGCGCGGCCGTGGCCCTCGTGGCCTACTTCTCGCTGCGCGGCTTCAAGCAGGGTTTCAAGCGCGGGGTCATCGGCCGCGTCGTGGAGTTCCTCGACCCGCAGCTCAGCTACGACCCCGGCGGGCAGGTGTCCGAGCACGTCTTCAGCTCCAGCCGACTCTTCGAGCACAGCATCGACCGCTACCGGGGCGAGGACTGCGTCTCGGGCCGGCTGGGCAGCACCGCGGTCCAGTTCTCCGAGGTCCACGCCGAGTACAGGGCCAGCAGCGGCAAGCGCAGCCAGAGCCAGTGGACCACGCTTTTCAAGGGGCTCTTCTTCACGGCGGACTTCAACAAGGAGTTCAGCGGCACCACTGTAGTAGTCCCCGACGTCGCCGAGCGGGTCTTGGGCGGCTGGCTGGGCAAGCTGCTCCAGAGCATGAACTTCACGCGCACCGGAGAACTGGTCAAGCTGGAGAACCCGGTCTTCGAGAAGTACTTCGCGGTCTACGCCGACGATCAGGTCGAGGCCCGCTACATCCTGACCCCCAGCCTGATGGAGCGGCTGGTCGAGTTCCGCGAGCTGCCCGAGACCGGCGACCGGATATTCGTCTCCTTCGCGCACTCCCGGGTGCACGTGGCCGTGCCCCAGGAGCGGGACATGTTCGAGCCGCGACTCTCCCAGACGCTGCTGGACTTCGCGATGATCCGGGAGTACTACCTGGACCTGGCCCTGGCCGCGGGCATCGTTCGGGATCTGGACCTCAACACCCGGATTTGGACGAAGGCGTAGGCGAGCACTTAAGCCCCTAATTCCCAGAACCTTGGCGCTCGGACTGCGTCTAATACATGGGGGAGGTCAAGGAAGTTCCCCGCTGGCCGGGGAGGGGGCGTGGAGCGTCTTCCGCTCCTTTTGACTTTGCCCTCCCTTTCGCGTAGAATGTTAAAAGACAGGGGGTTATGTGCGCGGAGAGGGCCGGCCGCGGACCTGCCCCGGGGGGAGCCTGCCCTTGCCTGACGAAGAGCGCCCGGAAGAGCACGAACCGGACGTCGCCCGCGAATCCGGGCCGGTGGACCCCGGCGCGGAGACCATTGAGTCCGAGCCCGGCTCGGAACCCGGCTCCCAGCCATCGACCGCGCCGTCGCCCTCTCGCCGCCGGCGGTCCCGGCCGTCCGAGACCACCTCCCTGCGCGGCCAGGAGTTCGGCGAGTACCACATAGTCGCCGAGGTGGCCCGCGGGGCCATGGGCATCGTCTACCGCGCCGAGCAGAAGAGCCTGGGGCGCGAGGTGGCCCTCAAGGTGCTGCTGGCCGGTGAGCACGCCTCCGACGCCGAGATCCGCCGCTTCACCCGCGAGGCCCAGGCCCTGGCACGCCTCAAGCACCCCAACATCGTGCCCATCTACGACATCGGCGAGGTCAACGGCCGGCACTTCTTCACCATGGACTTCATCGAGGGCCAGACCCTCAGCCAGGAACTCTCCGAGCGGCAGCTCACCGTCACCGAGGCGTTGCACATCATCGAGCAGGTCGCCGACGCAGTGGCCGCGGCCCACACCCGCGGGGTCATCCACCGGGACATCAAACCCAGCAACATCATGCTGGACTCCGACGGCGGCGTGCACATCATGGACTTCGGCCTGGCCAAGAGCACCGGCACCGAGACCAAGCACACCCGCGACGGCACCACCATCGGCACCCCCGCCTACATGCCACCCGAGCAGGCCAAGGGGGACATCTCCCGGGTCGACGAGCGTTCGGACCTCTACTCCATTGGCGCGGTGCTCTACGAGATGCTCGCCGGGCGCCCGCCCTTCGGCGGCACCAACCTCCTGGAGATCGTCCTGGCGGTGATCAACGAGGACCCGCCGCCGCCGCGCAGCGTTAACCCCCGGCTGCCCCGCGAGCTCGAAACCATAGTGGTCAAGTGCATGGAGAAGGACCCCGCCCGGCGCTACCACACCGCCGCCGAGCTGCGCGACGAGATCCGCCGCTACCGGGACGGCGAGCCCATCCGCGCCCAGCCGCCCAGCTTCCTCTACCGGGCGCGCAAGATGGTCCGCAGGCACTGGGTAGCGCTGTCCATGGTCGCCACGGTGCTGATCGTCGCCGCGGGCGCCTACGGTTACGTGACCTACATCCTCCAGCAGCAGGAGATCGAGCGGGTCGAGGGCAGCAAGCCGCAGTGGAAGCAGATCGCCCGCTGCGAGTTCGACCCCGGGCCCAAGACGACCGACTGGCAGGCGATCCGCAGCTCCTACGCGGACGCGTATCTCGATCCGGTCTCGGCGCTGCCCAAGCCCGGCAAGGTCCAGGACCGCGAGCTGGTTTCCGACAAGCTGGTCTACGGCAGCGCCCGCGCCGTGCTGGACTTCGAGCTGGCCGCGCCGCTGGGCAAGCGGCCCCTGGGGCTGGGCTTCAGCGGCGACCGCGTGAGCTGCATCTTCCGGCTTTCCCCGGGCCGCCTGCAGCTGGCGGTTACCACCGACCCGGACAGCACCGTGCCCAGCGCCAAGGTGGTCGCCGACCGGCGACTGCCCGCGCTGAGCGTCGGCAAGGCCTACCGGGCCACCGCCGAGCGCCGCGGGATGACCCTGCGCTTCCGGCTGGAGGAGGTCCCCGAGGTCGGCAAGCCGACCGAGGTCGTCAGGCTGGCGTACGCGCGCCTTAACCTTTCCCACTGGCGCTACAAGAACCTCAACGTGGTGCTGCGCGGCGGCAGGGAGGTCCTCCGCCCCCGGCTGCTGGTCATCGAGACGCTGCTCCTGCCGCGGCTGGCCAGCGCGCTGGTCGGCGCCGACAGCATGTTCTACCGCGGCGACTACAACGGAGCCCTCGAGCAGTACAACGCCATAATCAACCCGGCCGAGGGCGGCGGCGCCCCGCCCAGCCTCGCCGAACAGGCCGCGGCCCACTGCCGCCTGGGCCTGTACTACGAGATCAAGCGGCAGCCCGACGAGGCCCTGGGACACTACGAGCAGGCCCGCAAGCTGGCCGACGAGGTCGGCAAGGCCGGCGAGGCCGACGAGGTGCTGAAGGCCGCGCGCTCCGAGGCCCTGCTCCGCGAGATGGCGGTGCACGGGCGCAGCGGCCAGGCCGGCCGGGTCTTCAGCCTGCTGGCCGAGTTGGAGACGCTCGACGGTCCCTGGATGTGGGACATGGGCGAGCTGGTCAAGGAGCTGGCCAAGCGCCGCGACCAGGTGCGCCTGGCCCGCGACCTGACCGCCCGGCTCAGGGCCCCGGGCGGCTCGGCGGTGCTGGGCCGCAACGTCAAGGCGGTCGCCTGGGCGCTGGTGCGGGACAAGCGCGGCACGGATCTCGAGCGTCTGGTGGCCACCTGGGTGGAGCGCCTGGGCCCGGAGCCGGCGCCGCTCCTGGACTGGGCGCGGCTGGCCGCCGAAGCCGGCGCCGTCGAGAACTGCACCCGGCTGTTCCGCATCGCCGCGCGGCGCCTGAAGCCCGGCAACCGCGAGCTGGTCTACCACGCCGAGGAGGCCTGCAAGGTCTTCAGCCGGCGCCGCCAGTTCGCCGACGTGCCGCGGGTCATCGCCGCGGCGGGCGGCAGCGGGCTGAAGAAGGCCTACCTCGACGCCCTGGACGAGGCCCTGGCGCCCAAGGGCCGCGCCGGGCGTGACCAGGCCCTCAAGCTCCTGGCCTTCGCCCGCGACCGCTGGGCGGAGGACGCGGAGATCGCCAAGCGCTCTCTCCGGCTGGCCGAGGCCTTCTGCGCCGCGGGCGCCTACCGCACGCTGGGCCAGGTATGGCGAGCCTACCCCACCAAGCGCCTGGTCGACGTCTACCTCAAGGCCATCCGCGCGGTGCACGACTCCGACGCGCCGGTCGCCGACGCGCTGGACCTCTTGCGCGAGGCCCGCCGCAACTTCGGAGATCTCCACGTCGGCCTGGCCCAACTGGCCGCCGAGGAGATCGGCGCCAAGTACGCCGAGTGTCGCAACGAGGGCGACTACCGCCTGGTGCGCAACGCCCACGAGGCCTATCCCTCGCCGCTGCACCTCAGCAACTTCGTCACCGCCTTCGAGAGCCTGATCTCCAAGGCCCGGCCGCGCTACGACCGCGCCGGGGCGCTCTTCGCCTACGCGCGCGCCAACCTGGGCCCCGACGCCCGCCTGGCCGAGGCCGTCCGCGTGCTGGTGGAGAACCCCCCGCGGGACGAGGACCTGGCCGCCTTCATGCGCCAGCTGGCCACGGTGGAGCAGGCCCTGGCCGGGCGGCGCGCGCAGTTGGCCACCTGGCGCCTGGAGCTGGCCCGCTATCACCTGCTGGCCGGCGGCGTGCGCGAGGCGCTGGAGACCTACGAGCGCGTCTGGGACAAGCGCGCCGGCGCGCCCCGCAGCCTGGCCGTCGAGGCCCGCCTGCGCCGCGGCCTCTTCCGCGCGCTGGGCACCGGCCGCGGCGCGCCCAAGGAGGCCGAGATGCTGCTCGGCGAGGTGCTCAAGACCGCCCGCAAGAAGTCCCGCGCCCGGGCCATCGCCACGGCGGTGCTGGAGAAGAGCAAGCTGGATACTGAAGCTTTCCGCAAGACGGCCAGCCGCCTGAAGCTCTCCCGCTCGGAGGTCGAGCTGGTGCTGGCCGCGGCCGCCTCGCTGGCCGGCGACCAGCCCGCCAAGAACGAGCACCTCAGCCGCGCCTACGCGATCATCACCACCGAGGAGAAGAGCACCGCCTGGCCCTACGAGGTGCTCAAGCTCAAAGTCGACGCCGCGCTGCGCTCACACGGCTAACCGGGCCCGTCCCGGGAGTTCCAACCACTTTCACCACCAAGACACCAAGGCACCAAGTTGGGGCTCCGGTCGCGGGGGGACCAAGCTCTTTCGCCACCAAGACACAAAGGCACCAAGCCAGTTTTCAGTTTTCGGCCTTCAGTGTTCGGGACTCCTGAACACTGAACACTGAGCTCTGAACACTCACTCTTCTTCG
>CBDUSI010000024.1:0-45492 GCA_965370045.1 uncultured bacterium
GTCTTGGTGGTAAAGAAAGCCGCAGGTGAACGAGGAGCGTCCGCGCGGCTTCCAGAGCGATTCTCTCGTTGTCGCTCACAGCCAGCTCGGCGAGGCGCTCCAGCGCCAGGGTCTCGTATTGCTCGCGCGTCATATCGCTCATCCTCGTCACCTGCATGTATTATACACCGAACTACGCCGAATGTCAAGCAGAATATACACAAATCGCCAGAATAATTGCGGACGCTCGCATATCCCTGAACGGAGGGCGCTTGGACGCGTATGAAAAGGCCCGCCCCGAGGGGGCGGGCCGGTGAATTCGGTGGCGTTCGCGGTTACTGGGGCATCAGGTTGCTGTCCGCATCGGCGTCCACGCCTCCCGGAATACCGTCGGCGCCGAGGTCCAGCCGCCCCGTGCCCCGGCGGAGGACGCCCGTGGTGGTGCCCACGTAGATGGCGCCCTTGGTCGAGTCGCCACTGACGTTGGGCTCGGCGAAGATGGCCCCGGTGTAGGTGGTGGCGGCCATGTCGACGAGGACGGCGGAGGAGTGCTCTCTCACCTGCTCCCAGAGCCAGCTGCCGTTGCCGTCGATGTCCGCGTAGCGGTAGATGCCGGAGGAGTATGTGGCGCCGACCTTCTTGGAGTACAGGGCGTAGAGTCCGTTGTGCCAGGTCTCGTTGTAGACGAGGGGGTCGGCGCTGTGGCCGGTGAGGTCGTCGGTATTCTTGAGCACCGCCATGGTCCGCCAATAGACGCTGCCGTCGTTGGGGGCGCCGTCGAAGGTTGCGAGTCCGGCGGGGTCGGGGTCCTTGGTCCAGGTCCCCGCGGTGCCGGTTATGGTGTAGATGTAGTTCTTTATTGTGCGGCTTGCGTAGGGGTCGCCCCTGACGTAGGTGATTTTTTTGTCGAAACCCACGCGGAAGAGGTAATCGGTGGCGTTGACGCCATCGCCCGCGGCCATCTGGAAGCGGCCCCAGGGCTCGGTGTGTACCCCGTCGGTCTTGGGCGTGAAGGCGAAGGCTCCGAGCCCGCTGGTGTCCGCGGTGCTGTAGTGGCCGTAGTAGTCCCAGCGCACGCTGTCGAAGGTGATGAAGTGGTTGTAGCGGTAGCCGTTGGGCATGGCCATGGGCACGTCGCGGCCGTACTGGTCGGCGACCTTGCGGTCGACCAGCGTCCAATCGGTCCCGTTGGCGGTCTTATAGACGTACTCATCGACCCTGGTGCCCTCGTAGGCGGCGTCCCAGGCCCCGCTGTCGGTGGTGTGTTTGGCTATCTTCTTCCCGCCGCCGCCGCCCCAGTAGAGATCGGTCCCCACCTTGAACAGGTAGCCGTCCGTCACCGAGCTGTACTGCGGCTCGGCCGTCTTGAACCCCGCCGATCCTGCCTGATCGTAGCCCTGACCGCGTATCTGGAGCACCTCCGTTGCCGCCCCCGCCGCGTCCAGTTCAAATACGCAGATCTCCGGGTGGGTGTACTTCTTGCCGCTGACCTTGTAGTACTTGACCTGGTAAGCCGCGGTGGTGTAGAGCTTGTTGCCGAACGAAATCAGCATGGGCAGGGTCTTTCTGGCCGGAAGCGTGGTGACCAGCCCCCGCGTGTATTGGCCGTCGGCGGGGTCGCCGAGCGAGCCCTTCGGGGGGCCGCTGTACCACAGGGTCCACTCGGCCGAGGAGGTGGTGCGCTTGTATATCTTGAAGTCGTTGGTGGTGTCGCGGGTGATGGCGTAGAGGTCGGTGGTCGTGCCGTTGTTGTGGCTCACGAAGTCCAGCGCCTTCTTGACGAGGGTCGCGCCCCCAGCCGCTCGACCCAGTCCTCCCCCGGCCGGGGCGCCGGGCGCGGCGCCGGCGGAGAGCAGCAGGGCAAGAAGCGCGCAGAAGATATTCCTGGTCATGGCGTCAGTCTCCCGACTCTAAACTGCCTCCCCACGTAATGTAATGTAGGCGGCCGGCCTCCGAACCGGACCCCGTTTTCAGGAGCTTGGCCGATAATCTTCCAGAATCAGCTCGGGCCCCCCGGCGCGCTCGTCGCGGGACAGCCGATAGGCCAGGTCCAGCCGGCCCGCCTTGCCCAACTGCTGTATTTCCAGTATGTTGGAGGCCATGCCAAAGCCTACCGCGCGAACCGCCCGGCCCCCGTTTCTGACCCGGAAGCTCAGCGAACGGCCCGATCCGATGGTCCGCGCGGTCCCCGCAATAGTTACGCCCAGGCTGGCCAGCAGCGGCTCGGGGTTGGCCTCACCAAAGGGCCTCAGGTTCTCGATCTCGGCGGCGAGGTCCTCGGAGAGCTCGGCGACGGGCACTTCGGCGTCTATGGCCGTTTCCGGCTCGGGGGTCTCGGCCGCGCCCAGGGCGCTCTCGACGGTCGACAGGAAGGCGGTCTTGAACGCGTCAAAGCGGTCACGGCGCACGCTGAACCCCGCCGCGCCGTCGTGGCCCCCGTGGGCTTCAAGATGTTCGGCGCAGGCCGCCAGCAGCTCGTGCAGCCGGCTGCCGCGCGGCGCGCGGGCCGAGCCGCGGCCCATTTCGCCATCGAAGGCCACCAGGGCCGCCGGCCGGCCGAAGCGCTCGCAGAGCTTGCTGGCCGCCGGGCCGAGCACGCCCCCGTGCCAGGAGTCCGAGGCCAGGACCAGCGCGGGCGCGCCGTCTTCGGCCTCGGCGGCCGCGGTGGCCTGGGTGGCCAGGGTCTTGCCCAGCGCGCGGCGCCGGTTGTTCATGCGCACCAGCTCCGCGGCCAGGCGCTGGGCCTCGTCTTCGTCGTCGCTCAAGAGCAGCTCCAGGGCGGTCTCCGGCCGGCCCAGGCGCCCGGCGGCGTTGATCACCGGGGCCAGGCCCCAGCCCACGTCGCGGGCGGTGAGCGCGCGGGGGTAGTAGCTGCCCCCCCGGCGTCGGGCGGCGGCGAGCAGCGCGGCCAGGCCCGGCCGGCGCGAGGCGCTGATGGCTTTGAGGCCGTAGCGCACCAGCACGCGGTTCTCGCCGACCAGCGGGCAGACGTCGGCCACCGTGCCCAGAGCCACCAGCGCGGTGGCTTCGTTGAGGAACTCGCGGCAGTCCTCGGAGACCCGCTTTCCGGGGCTGAGCGCCTGGGCCAGCCCCCAGGCCAGCTTGAAGGCCACCCCGGCGCCGGAGAGGTCCGCGAATGGATAGCTCGAATCCGGCCGGCGCGCGGTGACCACCGCGTGGGCCGCGGGCAGAACTTCCCCCGGCTGGTGATGGTCGGTGATGATCAGGTCTATTCCCGCTTCGGCGAGGCGCGCGGCCTCCGCGCAGCTGGTGATGCCGCAGTCCACCGTGACCACCAGGTCGGGCGCGGCGAAGACCAGGCGCTCGGTGGTCTCAGCGGAAAGGCCATAGCCGTCGGTCAGCCGTCCGGGGATGAAGGTGTCTACGTGGCAGCCCAGCATGGTCAACAGCCGGGTGATGATCGCGGTGGCCGCCAGGCCGTCGGCGTCGCTGTCCCCGTAGACGATGATATGCTCCCGGTCGGTGACCGCGCGGAGCAGGCGCTCGACGGCCGGCTTCATGTCCGGGAGCAGCTCGGGGTCGTGGATGTCCTCGAAGTGCGCGGCCAGGAACTTCCGGGCCTCGGCGGGGTCGGTGAGTCCGCGGTTGATGAGCAGTTGCGCGGTGATCGGCGAGATGCGCAGGTCGTCGGCGAGCGCGCCGCGCTGGCGCGGTTGGGGACGCGCCAGCGTCCAGCGGCTCTTTTGACCTGCGACGGGCATGCGGGCACTTTCCGCGGACCGGTTTCCAGGACGGCGCGGCGCCGCCCGGCCCCCCTCGGCCCGGCAGAGAGTGATTCTAGCCGGCGGGGGAGGGGGAGTCAAGGGTCCGGGGAATATTCGCTGAAGGGGGGCGCTTGCAGGGCCTGGGGACTGCGGGGTGGGGATTGCAGTGGGCTACTTGCGGGGTGAGGGCAGGAGGATATCCGAAAGGGGATGCTTCTCAGAAAAGGTAGAAAGGAGCAGTCGGTCGTTCTCGTCGAAGCCCAGGTAGACAGTGACGTCCGAGCCCTCCACGGACACGCTGAAAGAACGACCCGCTAACGGGGCGGGGACCACGAAAATGATCTCAGCAACTTTGGCGGGTTCGAGCAGTAGGCGGACCTCCTCCAGGGACATGCTCTCGCGGAGGTGGGTTTTCACTACCATCATCAAGCCGCGCCGCTGCTTCTGCGCATCCTCGCTGGCGATGAGGTGCTTGGCGTAGGCCAGGTGAAAGACCTTCCAGTTGGCGCCGGCCAGGGCCAGGAGCAGAATCACAATCGGGACGGCGACCAGCCAGACGACCATGCGGCGGGAGCGTTTCGGTTTGGGTTCGGGCGCGCGCGCGTTCATACTACTTCCCCAGTTCGTATTCCGGGGCTATCGGGGAGCCGTCGCGGAAACGCTGAGCACCCGTGAGTCCGGTTTCGTCGAACATGAAAGTGACGCCCGCGAGTTGATCGGACCCTGGAGGGAAATCAATGTAGACGTCATAAGCCTCGAAAGGCGCTATGATCATGGGGTGTTCGACTCTCTTGAGGGCCAGTGGCCGCACCAGATGCTCGACTTCGCTCTTGCTCATGCCTTGCCGCATGTGGGCCGTTATCACCCGCGCGAGGCCCTCCACCTGCTTCTCCGGGTCGTCACTGCCCATAAGGTGCTTGGCATAGGCAAGGTGGAAGAACCTCCAGTTCGCACCCGCCAGGGCCAGGAGCAGAATCACAATCGGGACGGCGACCATCCAGACGACCATGCGGCGGGAGCGGCGGGGCTTGGGGTCGGGGGTTGGTTCGGTCATTCCATTAACTCTTTATGGACACGGTTAACTCAGGGACGTCCCTCAGCCTGCCTTCGTCGTCGAAGAATAGATCCATGTCAATACCCGCCACAGGGAAGGGCTTCTCGACAAGGACAATGAACAAGTGATATTCTCCCCGATTGGGATCATTGCGCTTCAGGCTCTCGGGAGGGAACAGCCGGCGGACCTCTTCCACTCTCATGCCCTTGCGCAGGTGCGTTTCGAAAATCATTTGAGCGCCTTTGTAGCGTTCCGCGGGGACCTCGCTTTGCATCAGGTGTTTGGCGTAGGCCAGGTGGAACCGCTTCCAGTTCGCGCCGGCCAGGGCCAGGAGCAGAATCACAATCGGGACGGCGACCATCCAGACGACCATGCGGCGGGAGCGTTTCGGTTTGGGCTCGGGCGCGGGCGCGTTCATATACGGCAGCTCACTTCACTTTGGGCTCGCCGGGGCGCGCCCCCAACGAATCTTAGGCATGGTCGTGATCGGCTCTGCACTGAAATGGCGGAAGTACGCGTCGTTCTTGTCGAATGTCACGTAGACGAAAATGTCTTTCGGGCCGGCGACGACGTACCAGCGTTGGCCTTGATAAGTGAACTGATCCATGTACGGAGTCCGGTGAAGCGTGGCTGGCTTCAGCAATTCGCTCACTTCTTGACGGGGCATGCCCGCGCGCACGTGCGTTTCGCACATCATGACAGCGCCCTTCTTGCGATCAGCCGACTCCGCACTGCGCATCAGGTGCTTGGCGTAGGCCAGGTGGAAGGTCTTCCAGTTCGCGCCGGCCAGGGCCAGGAGCAGAATCACAATGGGGACGGCGACCAGCCAGACGACCATGCGCTTGGAGCGCTTAACAGGTTCTGGGGAAAGGGCGGGGGCGGTCATATCTGACTCACTCATGCTGACGGGGGTCCATGCGGGATGGGGCTTGCCGAAGTCGCTTTGCCGTCTCTGAATTGAATCGAGAACCCGCCTACCTTGGGAAAACGCGCGCTATGCAGGTAGTAGTTCGCCACGTCCTTGCCTGCACCACCAGGGACAACGTCGTTAGTTGGCGGACCTAGTATGGCAACCACCCTCCCTCTGCTAGCCTTGCAGCGTACAGCCCAGTCTACTACATGCTTGAGTGAATCGCCTGTCTCGTCCCGGCGAGTCCGGTAACGCCAGGCGTGCCAGTGTAGCGCCATGGATGGTGCCATGAGGGCCAGAGCCACGGCAAGAGCAACCAGTACAGCGCTGGCAACAGACATCTTCACCCACCAGCGTCGGTCCCGCTCTTGTGGGCACGCTGGGGAAGGGTCGGGGGTGGTCATGCCTACTTGCCCTGCTTGCGGTCGATGCGGATCGTCGCGCCGTTCTCGAAGGTCCCGCCGGTAACGTCGCGCAGGACGTATGACGGGCTGAGTTCGCGCGTTACCACCGAAGTCCATCCTGTGGTGCCACCGAAACCCATTGGCAAGCGCGATGTATCGAGGCCGAGGCTTTCGTATATCTGAGCCTTGCTCTTGGCAAAGTCCATCTTGACCAGTGCTTCCTTGAACCTCTCAGCCTCTTGGTCACTGTACAGCCCGGTCGGGGCTCCTCTGATCTTCTTCAGCGCCCCTTTGGCGGCATCACCAACTTGCAGGATGCTCTTGGCCACCTTCTCCTCAAGGGCTGGGACGGCGGCCTTCGCCTCGCGCCCGATAGCCCCTAGAGCTTCGCATGCGCCAATCTGCACCATTGGGTCCTTGTCGTTGAGCGCCTTGACCAACGACGGCACAGCGCCGCTGGCGGCGGGCCCCAGCCTCGCAATCTCCGCACAAACCCTGTCGCGTGGGATGCCTCTGCCCTGCACGAGCAGGCTGCAAAGCGTCGCCACAAGGACATCATTCTTACCGGTAATCCTCCAGATTGCCCGGCCAGCTGACTTGCGCACGTTGCCGTCCCCGTCAGCCAGGCATTTCTTCAGCGCCGGAAGGGACTCAGAGGCGCTCGGCCCAATTGCGCCAAGAGCCCATGTTGAACTCCGGCGTACGCTTTCACTGCTGTCAGTGAGACGCTGCGTAAGACGTGGGACTGCTATCGCCGCACCCGGTCCGTGTCGTCCCAGTGCCCGGGCTGTCTGCGATCTGACCTCCGCAGCCGAATCCTCCAGAGCGTGAGCGAGGGCGGGGACAGCAGAGGGCGGGGGGTGGCGCATCCAGTACAGAGCCAGCGCAGCGGCCGCGCGCTGTTCGGCGTGCGGAGCGTTCTGGAGTATGTCGGCAAGCGCATCTGCTCCTTCCTCGCCGCAGCCGCCAAGAAGCCAGACCGCTTCATCCTTGCACCATGCAATCCAATTTGGCCATCGGATGTAGCGGCGAATCCTCCGGACGGCTGCTTTGGGCCCTCCGAGCGTCTTGACCGCCGCGTCTCGGTCTGGCTCCCGCTGAGTGGGCAGCTTGATAGATGCGGCCTTGGCGTACTCCAGCACAATGCTTCCGGTTTGGAGGATGGGGATGACCAGCCAGGAGAGCATTGCCGCACCCAGCAACACAGTCAGCGCGACGCCCCAGTACACATGCATGCGCTTGGAGCGGGGCTTCTTCTCGGTCGGCGGCGCGTCGGTCACGGGAGACACCTCCAGTTAGCCCTTCATCAAGACCAGCATCTGAGGTCGCCCGTTTGTGACCAGAACGGCCCAGCCGAAATCATCTTCACGCTTGTCGAACCACAGGAGTTTACGTCCTATCCCTCCGCAGAAGCATCCTGCCTCTACCCGGCGGTAGCTGTCCGTTCTGAAATCTGAGGAGTCGTAGAGCTGGTACTTCTCCCTCAGTTGGGATTCCGTGAGGCCGTCGAACATCTCGTCCCGGTTCCGGTCCCGGACCATGAGCTGGTAGTACTCAGCCTTGTACGGGCCGCCACGCTTCACCCAGAGCGTGTAGTCTGGATTCAAGATGCGAAGGCGAACGTGCGAAGGTACTACTGCGATTGTCACGACTGAAGCGACTGCCAAGGCCAGAAGGGAAAGCAGGGCGTAGACCGCGATGGCCTTGGCTCTTCCACGGCCTTTGCGTTCGCCCGAAGGTGTAGGTGAGGGAGTTTGGTTAGATGGTGCTACATCGTCGATGGCCATGTATTGCTTCTAAGCAGATGCCCGCCGCTGTGCAAGAGGCTATAGCATACCCAACCCCAGGAAAAAGGCAAGGCCCCAGTATCTCCCCAGCCATTGCCGGGGGAAGGGGTGCGCGAGAAAGTCAGGCAAGCGTCCAGATACAGATAATGGCAACGACCAGAATGCCCCACACGAGGGGCTTCGCAAATGGCCGGAGAGTTCCGTCGCTCTTGGCCAGCAGAATCCGTATGGGGTTGATGGCGTGAAATTTCCACCTGCCGCTGCCCTTTACGAAGAAGAGGCCGCCTCCCAGAAGGCAAAGCAATGCTGTCAGGCCAATCTTCTCTTCTTCGGGCATCTGGAGTTCCCCTCCCGCCCCCAGTATACCCCCCATCCATTGCCGGGGGCAAGGGCCAGTGTCCTGACCCAATTCATGTGCCCCGCATACCCAGCCCCTCGGAAAAGAGCAAGGCCCCAGGATTTTCCCGCAGCCCGGTTTCGCCGCTGGTTTTTCTTTTCTTGACTTCCGGGGGCGCAGGCATAGGGTGGCTCTATGGAGCGTGTAATAAGCAGGTTCGTGATCCGGCGTCCGCATCCCGCGGGCGCCGGTCTGTTTTTGGAGGGGTCCCCGGCGTGAATATGAGCGAGAAGATCGTGGGCGAGGGGCTGACCTTTGACGACGTGCTGCTCTTGCCCGGCGAGAGCGACGTCCTGCCCCGCGAGGTGGACCTGGCCACCCAGTTCAGCCGCAACGTGCGCCTGAGCATCCCCATCTGCTCGGCGGCCATGGACACGGTCACCGAGAGCCGCCTGGCCATCGCCATCGCCCAGGAAGGTGGCGTCGGGGTCATCCACAAGAACATGACCTGCGGGCAGCAGGCCCGCGAGGTCGAGAAGGTCAAGCGCTCGGCCCACGGCGTGATTCCCGACCCGGTGACCCTCTCGCCGGACAGCACCATCGCCGACGTCCGCGAGGTGATGGGTGAGCATCACATCTCCGGCATCCCCATCGTCGAGGGGCCCAAGCTGGTGGGCATACTCACCCGCCGCGACCTGCGGTTTCAGGAGAGCCCCGAGACCCTGGTCAGGGACGTGATGACCACCCAGCTGGTCACCGCCCCGCTGGGCACCGGGCTGGACGAGGCCGAGGGGATCCTCAACCGCAACAAGGTCGAGAAGCTGCTGCTGGTCGACGGGAAGGGCCGGCTGGGCGGGCTTATCACCCGCAAGGACATCGACAAGACCCGCCAGTTCCCCAAGGCCGCGCGCGACGCCAGCGGGCGCCTGGTGGTCGGTGCCGCGGTGGGCGTTGACGACGACGAGCGCGTGGCCGCGCTGCGCGACCTGGGCGTGGACGTGATCGTGGTGGACACCGCCCACGGGCACTCGACCCGCGTCCCCCAGGCGGTCAAGCGTTACCGGCAGGTCTTCGACCGGGACATAGTCGCCGGCAACGTGGCCACCGGCGAGGCGGCGCGTTCGCTGCTGGATGCCGGCGTCGACGGCGTCAAAGTGGGCATCGGGCCGGGTTCGATCTGCACCACCCGGGTGATCGCCGGGGTGGGCGTCCCCCAGATAACCGCGGTGCGCGACTGTTCCGAGGTCTGCGCCGGCTCGGGAGTCCCGGTTATCGCCGACGGGGGCATCAAGTTCAGCGGGGACATCATCAAGGCCCTGGCCGCCGGGGCCAGCTCGGTGATGGTCGGCTCGCTGCTGGCCGGCACCGAGGAGAGTCCCGGAGAGATAGTCATCTACAAGGGCCGCTCGTTCAAGTCCTACCGGGGCATGGGCTCGCTGGGCGCGATGGTCAAGGGCTCCGGCGACCGCTACGCGCAGGCCGGGACGAAGCGCGACAAGCTGGTGCCCGAGGGCATCGAGGGCCGGGTGCCCTACAAGGGCCCGCTGGGCGAGTACATCTACCAGCTGGTCGGCGGGGTGCGCGCGGGGATGGGCTACGTGGGCGCGCGCGACCTGGGCGAGCTGCGCAGCAAGGGCCGCTTCATCCGCATTACCGGCGCGGGCCTGGCCGAGAGCCACCCGCACGACGTTTCCATCACCAAGGAAGCTCCCAACTACCGCTTGGAGGGGCGCGATGGCCTCGAAGCGTAAGCATCAGCTTGTACTGATAATCGACTTCGGGTCGCAGTACACCCAGCTGATCGCCCGGCGGGTCCGGGAGCTCAACGTCTACTGCCGCATCGAGCCCTGCTTCGCGCTGGACCTTGCCAGGTTGAGAGAAATAGCCCCCGACGCGGTGATCCTCACCGGCGGGCCGCGCAGCGTTTACGACGAGGGCGCGCCGCTGCTGCCCCGTGAGTACTTCGATATGGGGGTTCCTACTCTTGGCATCTGCTACGGCGCGCAGATGGCCACGCACGTCCTGGGCGGGCGCGTGGGCCAGGCCTTCAGCCGCGAGTACGGCCATACGGACATGGAGATCAGGGTCGAGGACCAGCTCTTCGCGGGCATCGGCGGGCGCACGGCGGTGTGGATGAGCCACGGCGACCGCCTGGAGGAGCCCGCGCCCGGCTTCGAGGTATTGAGCAGCACCGCGGACGCTCCGGTCGCCGCCCTCAGGAGCGGGGAGCGCAAGTTCTGGGGCGTGCAGTTCCACCCGGAGGTCAGCCACACCGAACGGGGCACCGAGATACTGGCCAACTTCCTCAGGGAGTGCGCGAAGCTCACCGGCGACTGGACGGTGAAGAGCTTCGTCGACGAGTCGGTGGCGGCCATCGCCGAGCAGGTCGGCGACGCGCGCGTGGTCCTGGGCCTCTCCGGGGGCGTGGACAGCGCGGTGGCCGCGATGCTCATCGACCGGGCGATCGGCGAGCGCCTGGAGTGCATCTTCGTGGACAACGGCGTCCTGCGCCGCGACGAGGGCCGCCGGGTGGTCGAGGTTTTCGGGGCGCGCTTCGGCGCGCGGCTGCATCACATAGACGCCGCCGACCGCTTCCTGGACGAGCTCGCCGGGGTCACCGATCCCGAGGAGAAGCGCAAGGTCATCGGCCGGGTCTTCATCGAGGTCTTCGAGGAGGAGGCCAAGAAACTCGATGGCGTGAAGTTCCTGGCCCAGGGGACGCTCTATCCCGACGTCATCGAGTCGGTGGCCGTGCACGGCGGGCCCACCGCGACGATCAAGAGCCACCACAACGTGGGCGGGCTGCCCGCCTCGCTGGGGCTGGATCTGGTCGAGCCGCTGCGCTTTCTATTCAAGGACGAGGTCCGCCTCCTCGGCCGGGAGCTGGGTCTGTCCGAGGAGATCATCAAGCGCCAGCCCTTCCCGGGGCCGGGCCTGGCCGTGCGCATCCTCGGCGAGGTGACCCGCGCGCGCTGCGACGTGCTGCGCGGGGCGGACTGGATCGTCGTCGAGGAGATGAAGAAGTCCGGCTGGTACGACAAGCTCTGGCAGACCTTCTCGGTGCTGCTGCCGGTGAAGACCGTGGGGGTGATGGGCGACGAGCGCACCTACGAGAACGCTGTGGTGCTGCGCTGCGTGGAGAGTCACGACGGCATGACCTGCGACTGGGCGCGGCTGCCCTACGAGCTGCTGGGCAACATCTCCAATCGCATCGTCAACGAGGTGCGCGGCGTCAACCGGGTGGTCTACGACCTGACCTCCAAACCCCCCGGCACCATCGAGTGGGAGTAACCTTCTTCTTAACCACCAAGACACCAAGGCACCAAGGTCAACATTGGATGTGAAAGAGAGCGCATGACCGGCCGGACAGCCAAGGGCGCAGACGGACCGATTCCCGAAGATGTCGACCGGGTTGCCGCGGAAATCGTCGACGCTGCGTATGCCGTTCACAGCACGCTGGGCCCAGGACTGCTGGAAAGCGTATACGAGGTGTGTTTGGCGCACGAACTGGCACAGAGGGGTTTAGACTTCAAGAGGCAGGTAACACTTCCCGTGAAATACGGGGACGTTCGCCTGGACGCCGGTTTTCGCCTGGACTTGGTGGTGGAAGGCCGCGTTGTGGTCGAGTTGAAACACGTCGAGAAGATACAAGGTGTCCACAAAGCCCAACTCCTGACTTATCTGAAGCTCAGCGGCTACCGGTTAGGGCTGCTGATCAATTTCAACACGGCCCTGATCAAAGACGGCATTCGCAGGCTGGCGTTGTGAAGTTGTGATGACGCTCGCCGTCTCCCCAACCATTCCTCATCGTCTTGGTGTCTTGGTGTCTTGGTGTCAAAAGAAGAACGCCCGCTTACTGCGCTGACGCCCGAGCAGCTCGCGGACTTCCTGAAGTCCCGGGGCCTGCCCGCCTACCGGGCGAAGCAAATATGGCAGTGGGTCTGGAAGAAGCGCGCGCTGGACTACGAGGCCATGACCGACCTGCCCAGGGAGCTGCGCGCGGCGCTGGGCGCGGAGCTCCCTGTGACCGGGCTCATCGTCAAGACCGTGCGCCGCTCGAAGCGCGACGGGACGGTCAAGGCGCTCATGTACGCGCACGGCGGGCAGTGCGTCGAGGCCGTGGCCATGCCCGACGAGGAGTCCGGGCGGCTGTCCATATGCGTCTCGACGCAGATGGGCTGCGCCATGGGATGTAAGTTTTGCGCCAGCACGGTTGGCGGGCTCAAGGGCAATCTCTACGTCTCGGAGATACTCGACCAGGTGCTCTTGATGTCCGACCTCGCCGGCGAGCCGGCCAGCAACGTGGTGCTCATGGGCATGGGCGAGCCGCTGGCCAACTACGAGAAGTGCCGCGATGCGGTTAAACGTCTCAACTCCCCCGACTGGCTGGGCCTCGGCGCGCGGCGCATCACCGTGAGCACCGTGGGCCTGGTCGAGAAGATGGTCCGTCTTGCCGATGAATGGCCGCCGGTAGGCCTCGCCGTGTCACTTCACGCCCCCAATGACGATCTGCGCAGGAAGATAATCCCCTCCTCCGGGAAGCACACTATAGCCGAGATACTGGAAGTGGCCTCCGGCTACGCCAACCGGACCTCGCGGCGCTTCACCGTCGAGTACGTGCTGCTCGCCGGCTTGAACGCCGCGCGTACGCACGCCGAAGAGTTGGCAGGGCTCTTGCGCCGCCGGCCGGCCAAGGTGAACCTCATCGCCATGAACCCCGGCGGGGCGGGGGAGTTCGCCGCGCCCAGCGAGGGTCGGGTGAAGGCCTTCCGCGACGTGCTCGCCGAGCGCGGAATAGGAGTTACTATACGCAAGCGCCGCGGCCGGGACATCGAAGCGGCCTGCGGCCAGCTGCGGCTGCGGGAGGAAGAGGAATAGGACTATGGAGAGCGAAAGCTCCGGCGAGGTCGGGGAGCAGAAGCGCGGGTTCCTGAAGCGCGTCGGCTGCGGCAAACTGGTCCTGGGCTTCCTGGCGCTGCTTATTGTGATCGCCGGCTGCTGGTACTGGAACCTGAGCCGGGACCGGAGCGCCTTCCTGCGTCATGTGGAAGCTCTGGTCCAGGACGCCGAGGCCAGCAAGCCGACGGTGGCCCTGGCGGACAACGCCGCCTCGGTCTACCAGCGGGCCTTCGGTCTTTACGTGCCCGCTCGCAACTTCAGGACCGGGCAGGATGATTACCGCTATTTTGACCTGGAGAACAGCAAGCGAGTTGTGAACCTCGACCCTAAGCTGGTCGCCAAGTACCTCGCCGGGAACGCCGCCGCCCTGAACGCGGTCAGGGCGGCGGCCGGGCTTCCCGACTGCGACTTCGGCCTGGACCTGCGCGATTTCCAGGTCTCCGAGCATCGGGGGGGGATGCGCCAGGCAGTGCGCCTGCTCTGCGTGTCGGCCAGGATCAAGGCCCGTGCCGGCAAGCCCGCCGAGGCCCTGGGCGAGCTGGCCGTGGCCCTGCGCGTGGCGCGCGACGTCGGACGCGGGGGGCTGATTCCCCGGATGGTCCGGATCGCCTGCGAGGGCGTTATCGTCGCCGGTATCGAGTTGGCGCTGGGGGACTGCGAGCCAGACGCCGCTTCGCTGGAGAAATTCCTGGTGACGCTCCGGAAACACCACGCCGAACGCGGCACCATGGAGAAGTGCCTGATCCTGGAACAGGCCCACGTACTGGCTTCATTCTACGGCCCGCTGGTTTCCGGGAAGGCCTCCGCCGCGGACGTCGCCACGGCACGGATGCTCATGCCCGACCTGGGCCTGTCGGAGGACATGGAGAAGCTGGAGAAGGCGCGGTTCTGGCTGTGGCAGAAGGGCGGGTTCGTCATCAAGGACGCCCGGCACTTCGAGCGGGTGATGGAGAGGTACATCGAGGCCGCCGCCAAACCCTACCCCCAAGCCCTCGCGGAAGCCGAGGACATAGCTGCGGAGTTGGAGGAGCCGCCCGCCTGGTGGGCTGGGGTTTCCTGCATGATGATCGGTGCCTTTTCCCGCATATTCCGGAGCGACGCCCGGCTGGAGGCCAAGCTGCGCGTCGCGCGGCTGGGCGTGGGCTGCCGGCTCTACAAAACGAAGTTCGGGAAGTACCCGGAGAAGCTCTCCGACCTCTCCGCGAAGCTGCCGGAGCATTTCAAGAAGCTGCCCGCAGATCCCTTCACCGGCAAACCCATGATCTACAAGAAGACCGCGAAGGGCTGCATGATCTACAGCGTGGCGAAGGATGGCAAGGACGACGGCGGGACGCGCTACAATTGGAAGAAGCCCTACGACTGGGTCTTCGAGTTGAAGAGATAGGCCCCGTTTTCCCCGTGACTTTGCCCCTCCCGGGCCGTCATGTATAATAGGTCAAGCTCCCGTCAGGAGGTCCGGCATTGTTGCGTGCCCTGATAGTTTCCTGTCTCATCCTCGGCGCCGCTCCGCTGGCCTTCGCCGGCGAGAAACCCGGCAAGAAACCCGGCGGGGAGCGGGTCAAGAAGCTCGTCGATCCCGAACCCACGCCGAAGATGAAGGCTCGGATCGCCAAGCTCATCAAGGACCTGGGCAGCGAGAAGCCCGAGGTCCGCGACGCCGCCCGGAAGGCCCTGGTTTCGGTCGGCCGGCAGGCGCTTCCGGCCCTGCGCGCCGCGGCCAAGAGCAAGGACGCGGAGGTGGCCGACGCCGCCACGAAGCTCATATCCAAGATTGAGGGCGCCAAGGCGCGCTCCACGGTCAAGATCACCAGCAAGGGCAGTCGCGAGAAGGGGAATTTTGAGATAACCGTTTTCAGCTCGGTGGACACCGTCACTGTGCGCGACTTCAAGGAGGCCTTCGCCCTTGAGATCAAGCCGGCCGACGGCAAGATAGCGCTCTACGCCGAGCCCGACAAGGAGAAGTTCAAGAAGAAGTACCCCAAGATGTGGGCCAAGTACGCCGAGCCCATCCTGGACACCGAAAACCCCGACCGCGCGGTCAAGGAGGCCATGGTCCGCGAGCTGATGCCCCAGTTCAGGCGCAAGTACCTGGAAATCCGCAAGCGCGAGCCCAAGCCGGAGGAGCTGGCGGCCATGGAGAAGCTGGTCCGCGAGAAGCTGGACAAGCTCCTCAAGAAGAAGCGAACCGTCATCGAAACGCCCATTGTGAAGAAGCCGGCGCCGGAGCCGGTGAAGTCACCCCGCCGCAGAAGCTCCGGGCCCGTGCTGGTGCCGCTGGACTGAAAGACTCCGAGCCGCTGTCTGGATAATCAGTGAGAGGATCGGGCGGCAGCCTTCCCGGCTACTTCCGGGGGCAGCCGCGCATCTTCTCGACGACCTGGTTGATCTCGTCCTGAGAGGGCTCGCCGCCGAAGGGCCAGCGCTTGATGAAGTCGCGCGCGAAGTCCTCCAGGGTCTGGTCGCTCTGGCGCGCGAGCTTCTCCACCTGGCAGGGGTCGACGTTGCCGACCACGCGCTCCCAGTCGAAATCGGTCTTGGCCTTCTCCATAATCGCCTTCCTTCCGCCGCGGATCCCGGCAGGTACCGTCTCCCCCAACTACATTATACCTCATTCGCGCCCCTGATTCCACACGATTCGCGGCCGTGCGCGCGCCCGGTGCGGGTCGAATGTCGCAACTGCACGCGGCCCAGCGCTTTGGGCGGAAAGGCGAGTGTTCTGCACAAAGTGATTTGTGCGCTTGCCGGGACCCGGTCTTGACTGTGCCGTTGGCGAGGGCTGCGCTGTGAGCTCATCTTCGCAGGGCCCGCCCGGAGCTACTTCTTCGCGGTTGCGGGGAGAGTCAGCTTCTTCACCGTAACCCTCTGCTTCTTCTTCGTCAGTTCGACCGTGTGCGTGGTGACCGTCTCGTTCTCACTGCCGTAGTTGAGGTAGACCTTCAGGGTCACCTTGGTCCGCCGGGGTGCCGCTGAAGTAGACGGCGTCAATGCGGTAGGCTCCCGACTTGGCCCGGCGCATCGTATAGGTTTCGGGGCCCAGGCCGTCGGTGTCATCGTGGTCCAGATGTCCGCCGTTGCTGGTCTGCTTCTTCTCGTACGAGCACTCCTTTCCTCCCGGTTCGGTCACGTGCAGGTCGATGTCCGTGCCCTGAGTGTCCCAGCTCATTATCACCACGATGTCCTTGACCATGTAACGGCGGATGTCCTTCTTGAGCTTCTCCTTGCCCGGTCCCGTGGCGGCCCGGAGGCGGATCAGCAGCTTGGACAGGTCCTTGTCCGCCGAACCCCAAACGGAGGAGCGGCCTTTCCAGCGCTTGTTCATCTCGGTGAGGACCTCCCCGGCCAGGTCGTAGCGGCCCAGGGCCACTGCGCGCTCCACCGCCTGCCGGTAGAAGTAGGGGTCCTCCGGCCTGATGCGCACGGCCTCCACGTACTGGACCAGCGCGGCCTCGCGGTTCCCGACGGCCTCGTAGTGCTGGGCCAGGTTGATCCGCGGCTGGACGTCGCGCGGGAATATCTCCACCTCGCTGCTCACCGCGCGCAGCAGATCGATCGGCCCCCGGCCGAGCTCCCGGTAGGATCCGGCCAGCGACTGGAAGGCCCAGGTGGTGTGATAGCCGCCCTGGATAACGCCCTCCAGCTCCGTGCTGGCCTTGGCGTGGCGCTTCGCGCCGGTCAGCGCGCTGATATAGGGCCGGACCAGGCTGACCGGGCGGTGACAGACGACGTAGACCTGCCCGAAGAAGGCGGCCTGGACGGCCGGCTTCTTGACCTGCCCGGCCATCTGCGCGAATGCCACCTTGAGCTGGAGGTGCCGGTCCCCCGCGCCCTTGAGCCTGTCGGCGACGAACTTCACGGGGTCGCCGACCTTGCTCGCCGGGGCGAAGAGCAGCGTGGCGGTCATCCCCCGCAGCCAGGGGCTGGTCCGCCCGGCGCCGGCTTCGGCCAGAAGCGTCTCCAGCGCCTTGCGCCCGCGGCCACCGAGCGCCAGCGCGCCCACGTAGAAGGCCAGCACGTTCTCCGGGCGCCCGGACTTCTCGTAAACGGTCCAGAACTCCCCGGCGGCCGCCTCAAAGCTCTTGCGCTGAACCTGGACCAGCCCCAGCCGCAGGCGGACGAGCAGCTCCGCGTTGCGGCCCGCGGCGGTGGCCCGCTTCAGCGTCTTCGACAGGAGGTCGGCGTCGGCCGTGGCCGCCAGCGCGGTCGCCAGGCTCTCGCAGGCCTTGACGTCCCGGGGTGAGGCGGCCACTGCCTTGAGCGCCGCGGCGATCAGCTTGGGCGAGTCCTTCACCGAGGTCTTGGGTTTGCGGCCCAGGATCCAGATGCCCTTGGGGTCCCAGGAGCCGTCCACGTCGCCGGCCGACCCGTCACGAGGGCCGACCTTGCGCTGGGAATCGACCAGCTCCTTTCTTATCCACGCGTTCCACTTCTTCCAGCGCGGGCCGCCTACCTGGAAGAGGCCCATGGTCCCGAAGTAGCGCAGGAAGAGGCCGTCGGCAGCCATGCGCTTGGAGCCCACCGCGTGGCGTATCAACATGTCAGCCGCGCCGGACACCTTGGTGTCGTTGGTCGTCGCGCCCATGAACTGTCGGGCGACCATCCCCGCGGCGGTGTTGAGAAGGTGCACCTTACCCGCCACCGGCTTGCCCTTCGCGCCCACCGCGCCGCTTGGGGCGGTGACCGTGTCGAAGTACGTCATGGCCCCCTGGAAGGCGGTTGCCGGCACCTTGAGTCCGGCGATCTTGGCGCTCTTGACGGCCATCACCGCCCAGGCGGTGGTCAGCGGGTCGGGGAAACCGGCCTTGACGCCCCAGCCGCTGTGAGACTTCTGCATGGCCACCAACCGGTCGAGGGCCTTCTGTGCGGCCTTGCCGGTCTTGGCCTGCTTGCCCATGCCGTAGGCCTCGGAGAGCGCCAGCGTCGCCAGGGCCTGCTGGTAGGCATCCCGGCCGATCCGGCCGTCCTTCTTCTGGCGGGAGATCAGCCAGGCGATTCCCTTGGCGACGTTCGCCCTGTACTTGCCGGTCTTCCCGGTGTAGCCGGCGCCCATGAAGGCCAGCAGCGAAAGACCGGTCTCCTCGTAGCCGGCCGCGCCCCAGCGGCCGTCGGCCTTCTGGTGGCGGGACAGCCAGCTGGGGGAGCCCTCCGCGGCGCTCTCGGTGGCCAAGCTGCCGCCGAAGCGGAGGACGGCCCTTTCCCGGCCTCCGGCGCCGCGATAGCCGAAGACCCCGGCCATCCCGCCACCGCCCACGCCAATCGCGCCGGTGACGCCGGAGCCGCCCAGCGGGATGTTGCTGATAGCATCTTCCGAGCTGCCGCGCGCGGCATTGCTGTCCATCGCGTCGGCGGTTTCGAAGGTTTCCAGGTTCTCTGGGGTCTGGTCGGTAACCGGCGGCGGAGGGACCTCGGCGACCCGCGGCTGGAGGTCCTCGGCCTGGACGGGCGCGGGCCGGCGGCGTACCTGGGTGGTGATGATTCCCTCGTCGACCGGGGCCGGTGCGGGCCGCGGCGCGGCCGCGCCACCGGAGCTTACCGCGCCTCCACGGCCGTACATCGGCAGGTAGCGGTAGTAGACCTCCAGACAGAGGCCGGACAGCGCGGTGGCCACCTCCCGACCGTCGCTGAAGCGCTCGGCCAGGAGCGACAGGTCCATGTCGGCGACCGTGAACTACTTCGGCCCCGGCCTGGCGCCGGGCTTGGGCGCCGGCGCCGGCGCCGGCGAGTGCGTGGGCGCGCCCCCCGGGCGGACCGCTTCCGCGGGCGGCGCGGGGTTTGTGCGCGTGCCGGGCTGCGCGGGCGGGCGGACTTCTTCGGGCGGCGGTGCGGTGCGCAGCTTGCCGATCTCCTCCCAGTAGCGGCGGCGCTTGTGGCGCTTGATGCCGTACTTGACGTACGCCTTCTCGTTCTCCAGGACCAGAAAGGAGGTGTAGGGGGTGATCAGCGTGAACTCCTGGGAGAGGTCGATGACCTTCTTGCGGACCTCGGGCGTCTGACTCTTCAGCAGCAGGGCTTCCAGGCGCTCGCGGGCCCAGAGCCGGGGGATGAACACGTTGCGGCTGTCGGTCGCCGGCAGGTCGAACTCGGCGGCCAGGTCCCCGCCCCCCGGGCGCCTCACGGTCACCCGGAGCTTGCCGGCCTTCTTGTAGCGACCCAACAGAATGGTCTCCTCCCCGGCAACCAGGGTGTCGGCGATCGGAGGATAGATCGAGTGGGTCTCGGACCCCGAGAACTCGATCATCGGCGCGCCCACCAGCTCGGAGTCGATGGCCATCGCGGCCCGGAAGGCCTCGCGGTCCACGTCGTCGCCGGGGCTGATCACCCGGAAGAGCCCCCCGCTGCGGCGGGCCAGCTCGCGGAGCACCAGGCGCTCGTGGCGCGCGCCCATGGCCAGGGCGTGGAAGCGCGCGCGGTGCTTCCTGATGACCGGCCAGGCCGCGGCCACCACCTTCTCCGGGGCGGTTTCCCCGATGGTGGCGATGCCGTCGCTCACCAGGATCACATTGGGCCGGCCGCGGGCCTTGAACTTGACCAGGAAGGCGTCGAGTTCCTTGAAGGCGCGAACCAGGTCGGTGGCGCCCAGCGGGAGGATATCCCTGACCTCCCGGACCGCGTCCTCCTCGGTGGAAAGCCCTGAGACGAAGCCTTCACGATGATGCCGCCGGGCGGCCACGTCGAAGCTGATGACTGCAAAGCGGTCGCGGGGGCCGAGCTGGCCAAGCAGGCTGCGCACCACCTTGATCTGCGCGCGGTAGTCGTCGGCGCGCCGCGAGAGGGAGGTGTCCACCATCAACACGAAATCGCGGCCCCGCTCCTGGGGCCCGGAGGCGGGCCCGCCGGCCGGCGGCAGGTAGGAGAGCATGAAGAAACCGTCCTCGCCCTGGCGCCGGTCGGTGATGAGCTCGATGGGGCCGCTGCGCCGGGGAGTGAAGCGCAGGACGAAGTCGCTCTTGGGGCCAAAGCTGTCGCGTACCAGGCTCACCTGGGCATTCGCGGCCTCGCGGGCAATCTCCGCGTCGGGGTAGCTGGGCACGGTGACCGGCCCCGACGCGTCCAGCCCGGAGAGCTCCGCGCTGAGCTCGAACCGGCCGATCTTCCCCGCCTGGGTGGTCTTGTTGACCAGCGGGTAGACGTAGCGGCGCACACCGTCAATCGTGGGCAGGATCTGAGTGTAGGCGATCAGAATCCGCTTGGGCCCCTTGGGGGGGATGGGGAATATGCGGGTCTTGAAGATGTTGCCTTCCTGCCACTCCATCAGCGCGGGGTCCTGCATCCGGCGGACGATGTACTCGTAGACCTTGCGGGCCTTCTCGCGCTCGACGAGCTCGCCCTCGACGAGCTTGCCGTCGACGTACATGGCGAAGCGGCTGAGGCTGGCTCCGGCGGGCACCGGGAAGTAGAAGGTGCCTTCGGCGCGGCGGTCAGTGGGGTTGTAGAAGGTCTGCTCAATCTCGGTGAGGGCCACCCCGCCCAGCACGCGGACGCGGACCCGCAGCTTGCGGACCTCCAGGGGCTCGGCCTCGCGGCCCAGGGTGTCGCGCAGGACCAGGCGGCCGAGACCGCGAGTTTCCTGCTCCCGGGGTGGGGCCTCCGCGGCGGCGAGCGGCACGGGGCTCTTCTCGACTTGGGGCGCGAGCTCCGTCGCGCTGAGGGTGAGCGTATGGCCGGCCCCGACGCTGCGCTTCCCGCCGCCGCAGAAGAGGTCGGCCGAGCCGCTGACCACCTGAACGCTGATCTTCTCATCACCCAGCGATACCAACGCCTCAGCGGCGGTGATGTCCACCCGTCCCAGAGGCGTGTCCACCGAGATCGTGCCATCGCCCTCGGCCACGCTGGCGCGGACCGAGCCGCGCTCGAGCTTCAGGCCCACCGGCCGACCGTCGGTCAGCTTGGGCGTCAGGCGCGTGGCTGGCCCCACGGTCAGCTGGCTGCGGCCCAGGCGCAGCTGGGCGCTGCCGGCGGTGCTCACGCGCATGGGCGCGAGTTGAGAGACGCGGTCTCCGGGCAGCAACTCCCGCCAGGCGCGAGCTTCGGCCTTCCAGATGCCCAGCGCGCCGTGAACGCGCTCGACGAGGAGTCCCGGCTCGCCGGGAGGGCGCGGATCGCAGGCCCGACCCAGATACCAATAGGCCCCTGCGGCGCAGCAGCCCGTTGCCACGGCAAGGGTTACAAGCAGCCAGCGCACCCGGGCACGACGGTTCATAGCATCCTCTCCTCAGGGGGCATCGAGGCGCTCCCCTAAGCGCCAAACGCGCGCCGCGACCAGAAGGTTCAAAGGAAAGTCGAGTACCGGTTTCCGGGCGGGCTCTGGCCTGCGCTGGTTGGCCCCATAACCCCCGTCCGTTGGCCTTCCCAACCTTTTCTCCCGCAGTGCCCTGCGCGTCGACCGAATCGGGTCCGTAATCTGGAGATTCTGAATCCCGTATTGCCCTGGTGACCCACTGGAGCTCGAATACCCGCAGGAGAAGCAGGAGCAGTGACCACCCCCTCCTATTCCCGACAGGCGCCGGGCTGTCACAGCCCAGCCTGCTTGAGGTCCAGGATATGAGGGGAACACCCGTGCTCTTCGAAGAATCGCGAGGCACCTCTTGACCGTCGGTGGCCGGGGCGGAGAGCTGGGGAGTCGGGGCGGGTCCGAAGCCCTGGCCGAGCTCCGCGCGCTCCTGGCCGAGCGCCGGGTGGGCGCGGGCGGCGAGCATCACGCCCAGGCCCTGGCGGTGAGTCGGGCCGCCGCGCGGCGCGCGGAGTTTCTGGAAGGCGTGTTCGCGGAGACGCTCGCCTGGCGCGATGCCGGCCTGGTCGGCCACGACGAGACGCTGGCGTTGCGCGGGGCGCTCACCGAAGAGATCGAGGAGCTTCGCGGGGGGATCGAGGAGCTCTCGTCCCCGGCGCCGAAAGCGGGCATCCCCGTGGCCAAGCTCATCTCTCCCACTCCGCCAGGGGAGCCCGCTGTTCCGGTGCTGCGCCTGGTGCCCGAGAGCGAGGAAGAAGAGAAGACCCCTCCAGGACCGCCAGCGCCCGCTCCGGTTCCCCCACGGGCGCCCGAGCCAGTGAGCAAGCCTGCTGCGGTCCCGCCTTCGCCTGCCCCTCGCCCGCCGGCGCCCGAGGAGCCGCGCCCGCCGTGGTACACGGTGGAGCGCAACCTGCGTCTGCTGGCCAACCTGGGTATCCTGGTATTCAACATTGGGCTTATCGGGTTCATCACCTCGTCCTGGGGCGGCTGGCAGGACCGCACCAAGGTGGCGGTGCTGGTCGGCTACACCGTGCTGCTCCTGGGCGGCGGTCTGCTCCTGCGCCTCACGACCAAGCTGCAGGTCACCGGGATGGCCCTGCTGGCCCTGGCGGTGATCGCCATTCCCATAGACTTCTTCGCGGTTCACTACTACCGGCTGTCCTCCCTCTCGGTGAGCGTGCTGGGCCTGTTGGGCTCCGGCAGTTGCATGGTCGTAGCCTTGGGCGCGGCCTTCGTGACCCGGGAGAAGCTCTTCTTCTGGATCGCGTACTTGGCGAACGTGGCTGGCGCCTGCTATCTGCTGGACGCCCTGGAGCTGGGGCCAGAGGCGTGGCCCGGGCCGCTGCTGTTCCTCTTCGGCGGCTTCCTGGCGCTGGGCGCGTTCCGGGAGCGGGGGGGGGCCACGCCTGACGGCGTCGTCGACAAGCTGCTGTCGCCGGCGGTGAGACTCTCGGCGATGGGCGCGGCCGCCTGCCTGGTCCTCCACCTGGTTATGTGGCTCGCCGTGGGCGAGATAGTCGCCGCGCGCGATCCGCTGCTGGTCATCTCCCCGCTGGCCCTGAGCGGCGCGTACTTCACGGCGCTGGCGCTGCTCAGGCGTGACGGGCGGATACTGGCCGCGCCGGCGATCCTCAAGGCGGTGGTCCTGGGCGCGACGCTCCGCGCCCTGAAGGTCCCCGAGCACGAGTGGCCGATTTACTTCATGGTCTTCGGCGTGCTGCTGGTCTCGGTCAGTGCGCTCTTCTGGCGGCGAGTGGCGATCGCCTGGCTGTGGCCCCATCACTTGACCGGCTGGGTGCTGGGGGGAGCGGCGCTGCTCTGCGCCAGCGTCTCCTTCGTCAGTCATGAGCTCGGCGTGGGCACGCCGGAGGGCATGTCCGCCCTGGACGTCTTCGTCCTGACTGTCGCCCTGCCGCTGGTCGCCGGCGCGCTCTTCGCGGTCTTCCGGCGGGGAACGGTGCCGACGGTGCTGGCCGGCCTACTGGCCGTGCTGGAATGCGCGCTGCTGCTCAAGCGCTTCGAGGCGCCCTGGCGCGCGGTGCCCGTCGCCTTTCTGGCACTGGCGGGGGCCTTTGCGGTCCTGGCCATGCTGGCCCGCCGGGGCGGGGAGCACCAGCAGCAGGCCGGGGCGCTCACGCTGCTCGCCGACGGCGCGGCTGGCCTGGGACTGGTCTGCCTGCTGGCCCGGGCGCCGCTCTTCTGGGAGGGGCCCGACGCGCGCTGGGCGGCGCTCTTCGCGGCCGGCGCCGGTGCGCTCTACCTCACCGAAACGCTGCGCGGCCGCGCGGCGGCCTTCCCGACGCTGGCCGCCGGCTACATGCTGCTGATCTTCGGCGCGCGCAGCCTGGGCTGGGACTGGACGGTCCTCGGCGCCCTGCTGGCCGCCGGGGCGCTGCTTTCCGTCCTGACGCTGGGGCGGCGCGAGCGCTTCCGGGAGGCGGCTCACAGTCTGGGCCAGGTGGCCGGGGCTGCCGCGGTGGTCCTGGCCGGCTGCGTCTATCTTTGGCGACCCGTGGGCTCGCCCTGGGCCCTGGCCGCGTTGGCGCTGGCCGCCGCGCTGCACGTGGCCAGCGCGCTGATGACCGGCTTCGCAATCCTGGAATACACCGGCATGTTCCTGGCCGGTGCCGCCTACCTGGCCGCGGCGCACGAGATGGGCCTGCCCGCCCGGCGACTGGGCCTGCCGGCCCTGGCCCTTCCGGCCGCCTTCTCCGCGCTGAGCGCCGCGGGCCGGCGCTGGTCCTGGCCGGCCTTCGGGAGGAGCGCTTTCGACATGGCCGCGGTTTCCTCGCTGGCCGCGCTGACCCTGAGCCTGACGCTCTTGCTGGGGGGATACGGGATTCTGATCGCGGTGGCGGTGATCGTGCCGGTAGGCGCCGCCTTCCTGGCCGCCGTGCGGGCGGCCAACGGCGAGGACGAGTGCCGCAGCCCGGTCTCGGTAGCCGGCCACGCGCTGGGGGCCTGCGCGATGATCGCCGCGGTGGCCGTGCAGGTCCTCTGGCGCGGCGAGTCGGTCTGGCCGCAGGTCGCGCTGGTGCTGACCGCCGCCTTTTACGTGCACCTGGCGCTGGACCGCTCCGCGCGCGCCGCGGAGTACTTTGCCATGGCCCTGGCCGCGGCGGCCTACCTGCTCATCTTCCCGGAGTTCAAGCTGGCCGCGGGCCGCTACGGGCTGGTAAGCATGGCCCTGCCGCTGGTCTTCTACGGGGTCAGCTCGCTGGGCCGGCAGCTCGGCTGGCGGGCCTTCACGGAGAGCGCCTTCGACATGGTGGTGCCCGCCTGCGTCACCGTGCTGACCCTGACCGTGCCCGTGTGGATCCCCTGGCCCTACCTGGCGCCGGTCGCAGCGGTTGCCGGCGCGCTGGCTGTCGCCTACCTGGCGCTGGCCAACAAGGACGAGACCGGGCTCGCGCGCGACGGCGCCCACGCGATTGCCGCGGCGGTGCTGGCCTTGGCCGCCGGCTTCCAGGTGCTGCGCGATGACGTCGCGGCGCTGCCCGAACTGGCCTTGGCCATCTTCGCAGTCTTACAGGTGAAGGCCGCCCTGGAGCGGCGCTCTCGCGCCCTGGAATACAGCTCGCTGGGGCTTTTCGGAATCGCTTACCTGCTGGCTTGGTCGGACTTCGACCTCGCGGTCGAGCACTACTGCCTGGCGGCGGCGGCGCTGCCGGTGGCCTACTACGTCCTGAGCTTCGTCGGCCGCCGCCTTTCCTGGCCAGCCTTCACGGAAAGCGCCTTCGACCTGGGCGCGCCCGCAACGGTGCTGGCGCTGTTCATGGCCTTCACCTTCTCCATGTCCAAACCCACGTCCCGCGCGCTGTGGTTCCAGGCGGATCTCTGGTACGCGATTGGCACCACGGGAGTGCTGGCTGCCACCTACCTGGTGCTGGCCTTCACGACCAACCCCCGCAAGTGGCTGCACCCGGTGGCCGCCAACCTGCTGGGCACGGCGCTGGCCGCGGGTTCCTACCTTCTGGTGTTGAGAGTGTTCTCCACGGGTACGCCCTACCGCGCGCTGTGGATCATGGGAGCCGTCCCGGTGCTGATCGCCTACGGGCTGGTGCTGCGCAGGAAGGGCATGCGCCCGCGCGGGCTGGCCGCGGTGGGCGTGGGCGTGGCAGTATCGCTCCTGTCGCTGTGGCAGGCGCTGCGCTTCCCGGACGAGCCGCTGGTGGCCACCCTGGCGTTCGCGGCCGCCGCGGCGCTCTACGGGATGCTGGCCGCCATGCTGGGCTCGACCTGGTTCGGGGCCGCCGCATCGATGGCCTTCTCGGTGGCCTACTTCTCGCTCCTGAGGCACCTGGGCGTGGGGGGCAGCTTCTACGTGCTCTGGCTGGCGGCCCTGGGGCTCCTGCAGTCGCTGGTCGGCGGGTTCGGTGGCAAGGGCAGCCGCGAGCGGCGCCCGGCGATGTTCGTGGGCATGGCCCTGACTATCGGGATCATCTCCTGGATGATCTACAGGGGGGAAGTCTACTTCACGCGAGGCGGGCGCGAACTGGACGTGGCCATCTGGACGACGCTGGGCTGCGCCGCGGTCTTCGCGGCCGTGGCGTTCCTGAGGCGCTCGAAGGCCGCGGCCTATCCCGCGGCGGCCATGCTGCTGGGCAGCTACTACCTGGTGCTTCACCGCTTCTCGGTCGCCTACACCGAGTTCTACACCGTGCCGGTGGCCGTGCTGGCGCTCATCTGGGCGCGGCTGGTGATCCGCCCCAAGTGGGGCGTCACCGGCGAGAACCTGGCCGCTGGCGGCGGGCTGGGCCTGGCCCTGCTGCCCTCCCTGATCCTGTCGCTGGACCGGACGGCGCCGGAGCACCTGGGCCACATGCTCGCGGCCCTCGGTCTGGCGCTGGTCGCCGTGCTGCTGGGCATGTTCTTCAGGCGCAAGGTGTATCTGGGCGCCGGCTGCAGCGCTTTCGTTATTGAAGGGCTGATCAAGCTCTACCACTTCAAGGTGCGGTACGAGGTCAGCGACTGGATATGGCTGCTGCTGGTCGGGCTGGTGATCCTGGGTTTCGTGCTCTACGCCGAGACCCGGCGCAACAAGCGCCTGCGGGCCCGCGCCGAGGATGCCAAGGAGAAGCTCATGGAGATGTTCAAGGAGTGGGAGTAGTCGTCAACCGCCTGAACAGAGCAAGCGGATGACCGCCTTGAAAGGGCCCAGGGAGGTCGAACGCGAGAAATGAGCGTTTCCACAGGCCGAGGCGGCGTGTAAACTGTAGGGAAGGGCGAAGAGCTGCCCCCAATCTTGGCCGGAGGGAGCGAGCGTGGCCGGAAGGATACTGGTAGTCGAGGACGAGCCCGCCATAGCGGAGAACATCACCTACGCCCTGGGCACCGAAGGCTTCGAGCCGGTATGGTGCGCCACCGGGCGCGAGGGGCTGGCCGCGCTGGCGGAGGACGTGTTTGACTTGGTAATCCTCGACGTGATGCTGCCGGACACCGACGGCTTCGAGGTCTGCCGCCAATTGCGCAGGACCAGCTCCGTGCCGGTGATCTTCCTGACCGCGCGCGCCGAGGAGGTCGACCGGGTGGTGGGCCTGGAGCTGGGCGGCGACGACTACGTGACCAAGCCCTTCAGCCCCCGGGAGCTGGTCGCCCGGGTCAAGGCCGTGCTGCGTCGCAGCGGGGAGATCGCCCCTGCGCCCGGCGCGCCCGCCGCGGGGGAGGCCGCCTCCCTCACGGTTGACGAGGGGCGCCAGGACGTAAACTACCGCGCTCAGCCGCTGGAGCTCTCCCGCTACGAGTTCCGCATTCTCAAGATTCTGGCCGGCCGGCCAGGGTGGGTCTACAGCCGGGCCAAGCTCATGGAGATGGCCTGGGAGGACCCCGGCACCAGCACGGAGCGCACCGTCGACGCGCACATCAAGTCGATTCGCGCCAAGCTCCGCGCCGCCGGCGCCGAGCCCGACCCGATCCGCACCCACCGGGGGGTGGGCTACTCCCTGCGGGAGGAAGCGTGAGGCTGCGCACCAGGATATTCCTGGTCTTCTTCGCCGCCGCCGCCCTGGGTATCTACTACGTTGCCGACTGGGTCCGCGACGAGGTCCGGCCCCACTACCTCAAGTCCATGGAGGAGTCGCTGGTGGACACCTCCATCGTGCTGGCCGCGGGGGTGGAGCGCGACGTCCGGGAGGGCAAGCTCGACGTCTCCGAGCTGCGGGCCGTGTTCCGGGCCGCCCAGGAGCGGAAGTTCTCGGTGAGAGTCTACGACATGCTCAAGACCCGGGTGGATCTGCGAGTTTACGTCACCGACGGAAAGGGCATGGTGGTCTTCGACTCCGACGGCGGGCGCGACGAGGGCGAAGACTACTCCCAATGGAACGACGTCTACCTGACCCTCAAGGGCCGGTACGGCGTCCGGGCCACCTGGCGCGATCCCCGGGACCCGGCCAGCAACGTGCTCTACGTGGCCGCGCCGGTCCGTGAGGGGGAGAAGATCATCGGGGTCCTGACCGTCAGCAAGCCGCTGGACAGCGTCAACATCTTCATCGCGGACGCCAAGCGCAAGATCGTGATCGGCGCGCTGGCCGCCCTGGCCGTCGGGCTGCTCCTGAGCTGGCTGCTCTCCGGGTGGGTCATCCGGCCGCTGCGGCGCCTCACCGCCTACGCCCAGGCGGTCCGCGACGGGGAGCGCGCCGCGCCGCCCAAGCTGGGCGGCGGCTCGATGGGCACCATGGCCGCGGCCCTGGAGGAGATGCGCGAGGCCCTGGAGGGCAAGAAGTACGTCGAGAACTACGTCGGCACCCTGACCCACGAGATCAAGGGGCCGCTCTCGGCCATCCGCGGCGCGGCCGAGCTGCTCGGCGAGGAGCTGCCCCCTGAGCGCCGCGCGCGCTTCGCCGCCAACGTCCGCGGCGAGACCGCCAGGATCGGGCAGGTGATCGACCGGCTGCTGGAGCTGGCCTCGCTGGAGAACCGCCGCGGACTCCGCGACGTGGCGGAGGTCGACCTCGCCGAGCTGGCCGCGGAGGTCGCCGGCAGCCTGGCGGCGGCGCTGGAGTCCGCGGGGGTCTCGCTGCGCAATGAAGCGGAGGGTCCCGCGCCGGTGCGCGGGGAGCGCTTCCTGCTCCGCGGGGCGCTGGCCAACCTGCTCCGCAACGCGGTGGAGTTCAGCCCCCGCGGCGGGGAGATTCTGCTCACGCTCAAGGAAGCGGGCGACGGCTTCGAGCTGGCCGTGGCCGACGGCGGCCCGGGGGTCCCCGACTACGCGCTGGGGCGGGTCTTCGAGAAGTTCTACTCGCTGGCCCGGCCGGCCACCGGCCGGAAGAGCTCTGGCCTGGGCCTCAGCTTCGTGCGCGAGGTGGGGCTGCTCCACGGCGGCGAAGCCGCCCTGGAAAACCGCCCGGAGGGCGGCGCCATCGCGCGGCTGCGGCTGCCGCGCATGCCACCGGCCGACTGACGTTCTTCACGGCCTTCTTCCTTTTCACGGAGTTTTCTCACCCGATTCACACTCCCTTCACGCGCGCAGGCTATATATCTTACAGAAGCAACAGCGGCAGGTGACTCGAAGAGAGGGGAGAGCAGCCATGAGTTTCAAGCGGATGGTGGCAATCGGGGGAGTTTATCTCATCGCCTGCGCGGGATGGGCGCTGCTGGGCACCACCACGCTGCTCAGGGCCGACGGATTCTCCGAGCGGCTGGGACGCGACGTGGAGTCCCTGTGGGGCGGGCCCATCGTCCAGGAGGCCCCGGAGTTCTCCGTGGCGGTACCTGGCACCAAGCGCAGCCGCAAGCTGCGCCCGGTGGCCAACAAGGTGGAGGTCAAGCTCGGGCTCGACTATCGCCAGCGGGGGATGGTCCGCTACCCCACCTTCAAGGCCCGCTTCGAGGGCAGCTACACGGTCAAGAACAAGGAGAAGGTCGCCCAGAAGGTCCGCCTGCACTTCCAGTTTCCCTCCGCCGAGAGGACCTACAACAACTTCAGCTTCACCGTGAAGGATCCCGGAGAGAAAGGGAGTGGCGCCGCGTCCAGCGACGTCTCGGTGGACACCGCCGCGGGCATCCGCCAGAACATCGTGCTGCAACCCGGGCAGGAGAAGGAAGTGGTCATTGCCTACGAGACCCGGGGCATGCGCGAGTGGCGCTACCGGCCGGGGGGCTCGGTCGGCCGGGTGCAGGGCCTCAACCTGGTGGTCATCACCGACTTCCCGGACATCGACTTCCCGGAAGGCTCGCTCTCGCCCGACAGGAAGGCCGAGAAGTCCGGCGGGATGGAAATCACCTGGGAGAACTCCGACCTCATCACCCGGCAGGACATCGGGGTGCTCATCCCCGAGCCGCTCAACCCCGGGCCGCTCTCGGCGCGGATCACCTTCTTCGCGCCGGTCTGCCTGCTCTTCTTCTTCGTGCTGGTCGCGGCCATCAGCATCGTCTGCAAGGTGCGCATTCACTCCATGCACTACCTCTTCGTGGCTGCGGGCTTCTTCGCCTTTCACCTGCTCTTCGCCTACCTGGTGGACCACGTCAACGTGCACCTGGCCTTCGCGCTGGCGGCGGTGGCCACCGTGCTCCTGGTGACCGGCTACCTCACCGCGGCGCTGGGCAAGCCCTTCCCCTGGAAGGTCGCCGGCGGCGGGCAGATCTTTTACTTGTTGTTGTTCTCCTACAGCTTCTTCCTGAAGGGCATGACCGGGCTGACGGTGACCATCGGCTCGGTGCTGACCCTCGCCGCGCTGATGAAGGTCACCGCCAAGGTGGACTGGTTCGACTTCTTCGGCTCGGCCCGCAAAGAGAGACAGGAGCAGGTCCCGCTGGCCAAACCGCTGGCCTGAGCCCGCCCGGGAAACCGGTGGGAGTGAAGGTGTCCAGCGAGGCTGAACAGGAGAAACAGGCAAGTGCCCACCCCCAGTTCTTCTTCCGCGCAGGAGGCGCCTTCCGTTCGGTCGATCAGCCCCGAGAGGACGACAGGACCGGAGACGGCGAAGCCGAAGTTCGCCCTGTTGACGCGATTCGTCACCGCCGCGGGCATCGTTGCCGGCGTCAGCACTCTGTTCGGTTTCCTCGGACGGCTCTGGTGGTTCTTCGACCTCTTCTCTCACTTCCGTGTCCAGTACTTCTGGGGGCTGGCCGCAGTCGCCGCTCTGCTGCTTCTCCTCAAGCGGCGCAAACTCGCTGCCTGCTTCGGCGCCGCGGCCGTCATCAACTTGGCCGTCATCCTGCCGTTGTACTTCGGCGGGGCCGGCAATGCCGCAGCACCGGGCGGAACGCTACGCGCCATGTTGATCAACGTCAACACCAAGCTCGGCGATCCGGTCCGTGTCGCACGGGTGCTGGAGGAATACGATCCGGATATCATAGTGCTTGAGGAGGTGAACGACAGGTGGATTGCCGACTTGGCGGGAGCGATGAAATCCTATCCCCATTCGCGGAGCGAGCCACGTGGCGACAACTTCGGCATCGCCCTGTACAGCAAGCTGCCCTTCACGCGGTCGGAGATCGTGTGCCTCGGGGATGCGCAGGTGCCGTCCGTATTCGTCGAGATCGAGACGGGCGGCGCGAAGTTCACCGTCGTGGGCACCCATCCACTTCCGCCTGCCGGACGCCATTACTCGCGCTGGCGAAACGGCCAGCTCGCCGAGATCGCTGATCACATCGCAGGCATAGACACCCCGGTGTTGCTCCTCGGAGACCTGAACACCACTCCGTGGAATCACCATTTCAAGCGACTGCTGAGGCGAGTTGGACTGGAGAACGGATCACAAGGCCGAGGCGTTCAAGGTACGTGGCCGACGCACAGCCTTCTGCTGCGGATCCCGATCGATCACTGCCTGCATTCCCCTGAGATCAGAGTCGTGGAGAAGATGGTCGGTCCCGATGTCGGCTCGGATCACTTCCCGATCATCGTCGATTTCGTGGTGGCCGCCGGCAAGTAGCAGAGCTTGAGCGATGTTCCAATCCGCGCTCCCGCAATCCCCTGCGCACCGGCCGGACCCGGGTCCATAAGCGGAATAGTGCACCAAAGACCCTTGCGCAAGCAACAGGGAGTGCGTAGGATATGAATCCGAACCGTCCTAAGTCACGCTCTTGCCCGGGTGGCGGAACGGCAGACGCGTCGGTTTCAAAAACCGATGGGGGCAACCCCATGAGGGTTCGATTCCCTCCCCGGGCATACCAACAAAGAGGAACACCAGGGGCGTATCCCGGAACCTGACAGGAACTTGCGGCCCCGGTGGCGGGCATGGTAGGAATCTCACAGGAACTATAAAGCCGCATACAGGCACCTCCCGGAACACAACAGGAGCACAACGGCCTGACGACCTGCGGGCGGTCATCGATGCTTGGCCGAGCCTTACCGCTGAGGTGCGAGCCGAGATCGCGGCGCTCGCCAGGGGGCGCTCATGAGAACCTTCGAGCGGCCGCCTTGGCATCGCTGGGTATATGGCGGTGGAGCGCCGCCATGCCCACGGAAGTACGACCGGTCCGAGAATGCCCGCGTGAAGGCGGCAGACTTGGCGCACATGGCGAGTTCTCAGCCTGGTGGTACGTCTATCCAAACCTTGGATTCTGTAACGAAACTCCCAAGCTGCCAGGAGTGCGGGCGGGTGATCACGGTCAAGGCGACAGGGCGGCCTCCCGATCACTGCTCGGGTAGATGCCGGGTGCGTGCCCACCGGAGGAGGGCGAGGGACGCGAAGAGTAACACCGCAGCGACGCCGCGCGCGGTGGCCACGGGCCCGCCGCCGCCGCTCAATCTTCTGACTTGAGGGCGCACCCAGCGGCGCTATGGCTGGGGGAGCAACAACGCGAGGATGCTCTAGACCCGTCGTAAGTCGCGTGTTTACGGGTCCTTCCGGGGCCGGCAGAAGGTTGCGGATTCATTGGGCTCGCGCTCGCGCGCATTTTCGGGTTGAGATTTCCCCTGTGACGTTACATAGTCAGACCGCAACAGGCATTCCGCAGCGGGTATAGCACCAGGCGCGCGCATTTCAGCCTTGACTTCCCCGCCTGGCCGGCGCTATACTCTCAGTAGGAACGGTGCTCATGATGGGGGCTCCGAGAATGAGACAGAGAGACCAAGCGGAAATCTGTGGCGGGGAGTATGGGTCTGCGCCTACGGCCATCATCCGTAGGTGGCGCTGTGCTCCCCGCTGCGTGCCTATGATGGAGGTGCGCTGATGAGTACACCGGAACTGGACGAGCAGATACGTGAGGCGGAGTCGCGGGTGCCGGCGCTGGTGGCCCGCTTGAAATCCGAGAGCGGGTTCACATTGCGCCGCGCGCTGATCTCGGATGAGCGGCTGGCCAGCGATGCGGGCCTGGACCGGGCTCGCCGCCGGCGGCAATCAGCGGATAGGTTTGAGGCGGCGGTCCGTGCGGGCCGCGAGGAGGAGGCCTATCAGGCCGTGGACGCGATGATGCCCCAGCTCCCAGAGCTGGAGGCACTGGGGCATCTCCTGTACGCGCTGCCATTCCTGCTGGGCGTCAAGTGTGTCTGGAATCTCACCGGCGAAGCGTGGACCGATACCGCCGGGGCCCAGGACGTGCTGGGCAATCTCCTCGGCGACCTGGGCAGCCGGCTGCTCAACGCCGTGGAGTCGGTGCCGGCCGACGTGCGGAAAGCGCCGGACCAGGGCGCGGCGTAGCAGCTGACGACGGACCCCGGCGGCGGGCTCGCAGCTCGCCGCCGGGGCAAGCACTGAGGACGGCCACGCATGGCGAAGAAGAGGCCCAAGCCCAGGCCCAAGACCAAGTGGGATCGGTTCCATGCGGCGCATACCGCTCAGATAGCGCATAGCTGCACCGCTGCGGCGCTGATGTACTGTGCGGGTGGGGTCGACCGGCCGACCCCCTCGACGGTAAAGGCTCTCGGGGCCAACTGGATGAGCGTCTTGAAGAAATGCTTTGCCGCGTATGAGGACACCTACAGCCGTGACTGGAGGGCGGTGGGTCTGCGGCTTTGGCCCCGCGGGTATCACGTTCAGGGGTGCTCGGGCACGGACCCGCTGGACGCGTTCAACAACTGGGCCAAGGAGCGCGAACCCGGCGCGGTGCTCGGGGGTGGGCTAGAGGTAATAAGGAAGCATGTCCGCGACCTGGAGAATCTCCTGATCGCCGTCCGAGGCCGAGCTGCGGACGCGACCGATCAGGAGAAGCAGGACGGCCAGCGCGCCGAGCGTCACTATTCCGCGGAGCCGCCGCCGGTACCCGCTCCACCCGATGGCGCAGTGTGGACCCAACCGGAGATCGACATCCTGCGCGCGCTCAAGGGCAAGTTGCTCAGCACCTGTGATCTGGCCGCGGCGGTCCACAAGTCAGAGAGCGCCGTCAAGAAGCACCTGCCCAAGCTGAAGACTGCCCATGCGATCAAGGCGTCCGGCAAGGGATACATCCGCCCCGATGCGCCGCCCTGGGGCCCCGCTGAATAGCTGACCTAGCGGTACTATTTCGGCACTATACCGGTCTGGACTTCACTCCGCTCGCGACTCATACTGTATGCGAAGGGAGCGGAAATGGCCGGCAGGCACTCAAAATCTCAAACTCGGCGCACCGGCGCGGATGGGCAAGTGGCTTGCCGGCCAGACCCCGTCCGCGCCGGTAGTCATTCTATCCCTGATCGCCTGGAGGGTCGCCGGCGTCCCTGCCACCTCCGGGACAACGTGCTCGATGAGTTGGGCAGCGCGGTAAGCGATGCTGAGTTCCGGATGTTAAGCGTGGCTGCCCGCTGCCAGGGCGAGGATGAAGTCGCATGGCCCGGCAACGGCTATGCAGCGGAGAAGGGCGGCAAGTCAGGGCGCGCTGCCCGGCGGGTCTTCGCGCGCCTTCGCGAGCGCGATATCATCTCGGTTTCGGCGCGCTTCAACGAGGCGGGCAAGCAGGTCTCGAACCTCTACTCGATCAACTACTCGGTGTTGGAGCGCTTGGCCAGAAATGGCCAGGGTACCCGGACAGAACTGTCCGGGTCTTCCTTATAGAGAAATAAGAAACCTAGAAGAGCAATGCCCCCTGAACAAGACCATTCTTGGCCAAGTCGCCCGCGAGGCGCGTGTAGACCTTGCTCTGGTGCTCAAGGTCGGCCGCAAGGTCGCCGGCCCGGACCTGGGCGCTTGGGTGTGGCTGGTCGCGGCCCTCCTCAAGACTGCCGACGACAAGCCAGAGACCCCGGGCGCTTATTTCCGCACGCTGGCCCAGCGAGCCCGGACCGACCTGCCTCAGGAGTTCTATGACGCTGCCAAGGCCCGCCTCCGCGCCGCGGAAGCGCCTGCCTCCGGCGGGAACGGGATCGGCGGCCACGCTGGCCCCGAGCGCATCGGCGACATCATCAACCGCATGGAGGTTTCACGTGAAACTTGAAACCGTCGACCGGCTTCCTCCGCAGGCCGTCGAGATGGAAACCCACGTGCTTGGCGCTGCCTTGCTCGACCGCGACGCGGCGGGTGCGGTCTTTGAACTCCTCAAGTCAGCTGATTTCTACCGCGACGCGCACCAGACCATTTTCCAAGTCGCGCTGGAGCTCTACGACCGTGAGCAAACCCTGGACCAGGCCCTGCTCCGCGAGGAGCTCAAGGCCCGCGATCTCCTGGAGGAGGTCGGCGGCGTCAGCTACCTGGCCGAGCTGGTCGGCTCCGTGCCCACTACCGCGCACGTCGAGCAGTATGCGGCGCTGGTCAAGGACCGCGCCCTGGCCCGCCGTGTGATTGCCGCAGCGACCGACACGGTGCGGGCGGGCTACGCGCCCGGCGTGCAAGGTTATGAGCTGCTGGCGGAGGCCGAGGCCCGGCTCTTCAAGGTCGGCGCGTCCACCGCTGGCGAGGTTCACGACGTTCGCCAGCTGCTCCACGACGTTTTCCGCCAGCTTGAAGCCGCCCGCGAGGCCGGCGGCGCGCCGGCAGGTATCGCCACCGGGTTCCGCGCTTGGGATAGCCTTACCGGCGGCCTGCAGCGTGAGGAACTGGTCATCCTGGCCGCGAGGCCGTCGATGGGCAAGACGAGCCTCGCGCTTAACGTTGCCGCCAACGTGGCCGCGGCGGGCACGCCCGTCGCCGTCTTTAGCCTGGAGGTCAGTGCCGGCCAGGTGGCCCGCAACCTTGCCGCCTCGATCGCGCGTGTCGACTCGCGCGGTCTGCGCACCGGCATGATCCCCGACGACGATTGGGATCGGCTTGTGAATATCGGCTTCGCGCAGCTCCGTAAGTTGCCCATCTTCATCGATGCCTACAAATCTTCGCCGGAGGTCACGCGGCTTCGCGCTCGCGCGCGCCGTCTGGTGTCCAAGCAACGCGTGGGCCTGGTCGTCGTCGACTACCTCCAGCTCCTTCACGGCCCGGCCGAGCTGGCCCGGCAATCCCGCGAGCGCGAGGTCAGTTTTGTGAGCTCCAGTCTCAAGGGCTTGGCTCGCGAGCTGGGCGTTCCCGTCCTGGCCTGTTGCCAGCTCAACCGCCAGGTCGAGGCCCGCGCGGATAAGCGCCCGCAGCTTTCCGACCTGCGAGAAAGCGGCGCCATCGAGCAGGACGCCGACCTGGTTCTACTGCTCCACCGGCCGGGAATATACAAGAGTCCGCCGGACCTTGATGCGCCGGCGACCGTGCGGGTCGCCAAGAATCGCAACGGCCCGACCGATGAATTCCAACTGACGTTCCTGCGCCGCTTCCTGCGCTTCGAGGATTACGCGCCGGCGCATGGAGCTGACCGATGACATTTCGCAATTCCCCGGCCCACGTTGGCGGTCGGCTTCTCTCAGTCTTCACACCGCCCCGTCGCCCGGTCGTCCCGGGCGAGGAGCCGGGTCCAACTTGAACGTCCGGCCTCGGGCGTTCTCCTGCGGCGTTCGCGGAAGTGAGGAGGTCGGTGGCGAGCGCTGTCCGGCCGGCCCGGTCCGCCCGAGGCCATTACTTTTTTCAGTGCTCGACGAGAAAGGAACAGGATCATGACAAAACTGCTTTCGTTACTTGAAGGGGCCAGCCAGGAGTGGGTGCTGAGTCGCGAGCGTTTGGACGCGCTCGCGGACATCGATGTCCCGGACTTCAACGCCGCCAACAAGAAGCGCCTGGAGGGCAAGCTGGACCCGCTGGAGTCGATCTACCGCGTCGAGGACGGTGTCGCCGTGATCGACGTGGTGGGTGACATATTCAAAACAACGCCCTGGATTTACCAGGCGTTGGGCATCCCGGCGGCCAGCACCGCGAAGATCGGCGAGGCGCTGGACTGGGCAATGTCCGAGGGCGGCGTCAAGGCCATCCTGTTGCACGTCGACTCGCCCGGCGGCCAGGTGTCGGGGGTTGCCGCGCTGGCCGATCACGTTTACGACCTCGCCCGCACCGGCGAGAAACCGGTGCACGCCTACATCTCGGACTGCGGCACGTCGGCGGCGTACTGGATCGCCAGCCAGGCATCGCGGCTCACCGCCGGACAGACGGCGCGCGTGGGTTCCATCGGCGTCTACTCCGTGATCTTCGACCGGTCGAAGCAGGCCGAGGACATGGGCGTCAAGGTCCACGTGGTCGGCTCCGGTGAGCACAAAGGCGCTGGCGTGCCAGGTTCCGTTGTCAGCGCTGAGCAGCTCGCGGCGATGCGCGAGACGGTCCAGGCCCTCGCGGACATATTCGCCGCCGACGTCGAACGCGGCCGGAAATTCACCTGCGCCGATGAGGCCGATGAGGTGCTGAGTGGCCGGGTTTGGATGGCCGGCCGCGCTAAAGAACTCGGGCTTCTCGACGGTGTCGAGTCGTCCGGCGATGCCATCTGGAGTGTCCGGGGCGCGGCAAGCGCGCGCGACCCGAAGATGCGGGCGCACATCGCCGCCGCAGCCACCAAGGCGGCCGATGTCGCCAAGGAAAAGGCGGACAACTGGATGTCCAAGGTCAAGAGCTACCAGCACGCGCACCGCTGCAGCTTCGGCGAAGCCCGCAAGGCTATCGACTCGCGGGACGACGGCCGTAGCCATCACGCCTGGTTGAAAGAGCAGGCCGGGCTCCATGCTGAGATAGCCAGAACCCAGAGCGAGATAGAGGCCGCCCAAAGAACCCGCGCCAAGATGCTGGCCGACCCGGAGGTCTCGCGGCTCGTCGCCGCCAAGAATCTGAATCCCTGGCTGGCCGCCTGTCGCGCTGTCCAGTCTGAAAAGAAATGCACGTTCATGGTGGCTTGCCGCATCGTCGACGCAAAAGACGATGGCGCCCTTCACCAGGGTTACGTCGAAGCCGCCAACAAAAAGGAGAAATGAAATGCCGAAAAACCTGAGTGCCGCAGTAGACAAAGCCTTGGCCGCGGAGGCCAAGAAGAAGGAGGATTTTGCGGCCGCTGATCGGGAGGCCGCGCGGGCGGACGCCAAGGCGAAGCGAAAGGCCGATATTGCGGCCGGCTTGGCGGCGGTGGACAAGGACCAGGAGGCCCAGAGTGCGCGGGTTGAGGTAGATATTGCCTGCCGCAAAAAAGAGGCTGCGCGCGCGCGTGAGCACGGCCTCTTGCGTGCCTGGGTTGCGGAGACGGCGGTCCATGATGGCGCGCCCCACGGGCATTTCCCCGCCTTCGCCCATTCCCTGGTCTTGCGTGTCGAGGCCCGGGCCGCCGAACTCGGCTTAAAGCCCGAGCCCGGGGACCTGCCTGAGCTGGTCAGTCGGCTGGTCGACGTCCCGATGTTTAACGCCGCGCGCCGGGACGCCGAGGAGCTGCTGGCGAAACCCGGCTGCCGCGTCAAGGTGATCCTGGAGGCCGCCGGCCGGTGGTCTCGTCTTTCGGAGGGCCTGTGATGCCGGACATTTTTTCTGTCCTTGCGGACAAAAAGAAGAAGGCGGTCGAGCGGCCAGGTCGCGTCGCGGCCCGGTGGGATTCCCGCTTTCGCGATTTGCTGGTGGACGCGGGGCCTCAAAAAGCGTTGGGCTGGTGGCGCTGCTGGAATGGATTTTACGCGCCCGCTGCCGCTGCGTTGATCGCCCACGATCCCTACCTGCCGGAGGCCGAGCTGATCGCACTTGCGGAGGCCGCCGAGAAGCAGCTCGGGAACGTCTTGGAGAGGTCCGTGCCGCCGGTCAAGCTGCTTGCCGCCGGCGCGCGCTGGTCAATCCACTACGCCCAGAAGCGCATCAAACACCTGGGCAAGGGGAAATAGGATGACTGTCTCCATTGACCTGCCCGCCTTCAGCCTGGTCCAGAAGGCCGGCGGGGTGCGCTTCTACCGCGGCAGCAGCGACAGGTCCGAGGTGTGGGATCCTGATGCGCCTCTTTACGGCTCCGGGCGCGTTGAGGAGTTCCGGTCGCACGACGCCGTGAACTGGCAGCGCGACCCGCGTTACCGCGTGGTCACGGTGACCTCCGGCCGCGATTCGCAGCCCGGCCGGGCCAGCCTGGTCTGTCTCAGCGCGGGGTCATCTGGCGCTCCGCAGTCCCGGCCCAATGCCATCACCCTGGGCGAGGACGCCGTCCCGAACGGTTACGGCACCATGGCGCACCCGCCGAACCTCTACCCTTACGACTGGGTCAAGATCGCGCTGGTCAACAAGCCCGACGATCCGGAGACGGCGGAGCGGATTATATTCGTCGGCCTGGTCGTGGAATTCGCTCTCGCGCTGGCCACGTCCACGTGGAAGGTGCGCTGTCTGGACGTGCGCCACATGCTGTCCGCCTCTATCGTGCGCGGCGTCAGCCACTACGGGCCGGGTGTGCAGGATTACAAGTGGAGCCGAGCTCTGCCGGTGTTCAATGCCAGCGGACTGCCGGACCGCTACGCTGGCGAGGACGCCAAGCCGGCCTTCACTAATCCGGGCAACCCCGCGCCCGCCGCGGCGGACACGGCCCAGTGGTGGAAGCGTGGCCACATTTGGAATTACCTCCGACATCACTTCTGGGCGTCGCCTCCGCGCGACGCCGACGCCGACTATCGGCTTACCCCCGTTCTTGACTACATCCGATGGCCCGAGGCCTCCGAGAATGGCTTTGGCGCGTTCATGTTTGCCGACGATTCCGGGCGTTCAAACATTTGGCCGCACCTGCCGCTGGGGGGGATGACCCTGGCCGGGGCGCTGGACGTCCTGGTGGTGAAGCGCGGCGACTACGGCTGGGGCCTGCAGTTTGCCGCGAAAGGCAGACCGACGCTCTACACCTACGGCACCGGCGGGGCGTCGCTTGACAAGAAACAGCGTGCTTTGACAGTGCGCTGGGGCGATCTGGATACCGACGTTGACGTGGCCAAGAGCGAATTGCCCGGCGGACACCTGGTATTCTCGGCGGCCGGCGTGCGCAATAAGGTGGTCGGCTACGGCGACCCCAAGCGCTACGACATCAGCTTTGACACGATCTCCGGCACGCTGGCCAAGGGCTGGCCTTCCGGGTATAGCAGTGATTTCCGGGACCTGGACTACGCCGACCAGGTCCTCGGCGTCGAGCTTCCCTCGGTCTATCGCCGGTGGGTGGTGCCCGACAATCTTAACTGGGTCGAGAGTTTCGGCATGGTCGGGGACATGCTCCGCCAGCACGTTGCCGGCGCGGTGCTCAACAGCTACGACGCGGCCACCGAGGAGGCCTCCGGGAAGTTGGTGCGCCTCGGTTACCGCGTGGAGCGCTCCACGGACGGAATAAACTGGACGGATTGTCCCAAGGCGTTCAAGGGCAGCCTGCTGTCCGACCGGATCGGGGTGCTGCTGACCACGGGCGCACGCATTGACAGAAACTGGTGCACCGGTGTGCCCGAGTCGTCCTGGAGCTGGGACCGGGCCGGCGACAAGGAAGCGTACGACATTCACCTGACCGTCTCCGTGGTGGTCGCCGAGCGTCTCAGCGCATCGAGCGCGGCGGTCGCTAACGGCTGGCCGCTTCTGGAGATGCTGCGCATCGACGAGGGCTACAAGTATATGGCGCGTCGCTCTTGCTATCTTATGGGGGCGGATGACATTCCCCTGCTTGATGGCGGCAGCCTTGCCGAGTTCGGGCCCACCGCCGACGACGTTATCCGGGACGACACCTCCGAGCTGACCGCGTTGGCGACGCGGCTTCGTAACCAGGTGGGGTATCCGTACTGGACGGGGTCGCTGGTGCTCACCGGGCTGCGCGACGTTCGCCCGGGCGATTTCATCGAGAAGATACGCGCCGGCGGGGTGACCGTGGCCGACGCCAACACCCGACCGGACGTTCCCCTCTACGCGGTGGTCCGCGAGGTGAGCTGGAACCCCGAGGGGCAGACCACCACCCTGCGGGTGGGGGAGTAGAGATGTCGAGCGTATCTGAGGGTGTTATTGTGAGCCTGCCGCCGGGGGCGCTGCTCGATGAGGCTGCGCTGGCTGCGGCGCTGGGCGTGACTGATCGCACGATTCGGAACATGAGCCGGCGCGGCGAGCTGCCGCCGCCGGTGAAATTCGCCGGCCGCTCCACGTGGCTGAGTGACCGGATCATGGCTCGTTTCGAGGAGCTGGCCGAGCGCGCAGCGGAGAATCCTACCGCCGCCTCTTGACACCGCGCGGCCGACTGAGTAGTGTCCCCGATCTTGGGGGGAGAGAGGAGCGGAGTTGCCTCACCTCTTCCAGACCAAAGACCGCACCGGCAAGCCTCATCTTCGATGGCGGTTTCAGTTTACGGATTGGAAGGGCCGCCGCCGCACGGCCAGCGGCACGACCTCCCGGCCCGAAACGGAGCGCCAGGCCGTTCGGGTCCAGGCCCGGCACGATGGCATCCGCCGCGGTGAGATACCGCCGCCCAAGGAGAGCGACAAGCCCCGGCCCTTTGGCGACGTGATCGCCGAGTACATGGCCTGGGGCCGGGTGCAGGGCGGCCGCGGCGGCCGCCCCTGGTCCCCGGTTCACCTCCGCGCCAAGGAGCGGCACCTCGGATTCTGGCAGGAACATCTCCGCGCCGAGACCATTGGACAGGTATCGCTCCGCCGCGTCGAGTCGGCGCTCCGCGAACTCCAGGAGAAGGGCCTGCCTGACCGGCGGCCGCCGGCGCTGCACTGTTCGAAGGCCTGCCGCTCCAAGGCCAGCAAGCTTCGCAAGCGCGGACAGTCGCCAAAGGCCCGCCGCGCGGGCCGCTGCATCGTCTGCGGCCAGGCGGTGCCCCGGCGCAAGCCCAGGTCCGCGCCGCTGACCGGCAAGAGCCTCCAGAATTACGCCGAGGCGATCCATTCTCTCTGTCTCTGGGCCGCTCGGCGCGGTTATCTTGACGCTGACCCCCTGGCGCACCTGAGCAAATTCGATATTACGCCGCAGAGCCACCGTCGCGCGCCGAGCGCCCAGGAGATCGCGGCCATTCTGCAGCACGCGGCCAGCCCGGCGGAGCGGCTGCTCTATGAGGTCGCGCTGTGCTCGGGCTACCGGGAGGGAGAGCTGCGCGCGTTGCGGGTCCAGGACCTCGACGCTGACGGCTGCACGTTGCCGCTGGCCGCCGAGTTCACTAAGAGCCGCAAGGCCGCCCGGCAGCCGATACCCAGGGCGCTGGCCGCCAAGCTGGCCACCGGCGCCGAGGGCAAGCGCCGCCGCGACCCGCTCCTGGACATGCCGGCCCAGCCTCTTGAACAGTTGTACCGGACCATGGCCAGGGCGGGGGTGCCGAAGTGGGCGCCGGGCGGGAAGCTCGACTTTCACGCGCTGCGGACCGGATTCGTCACGCTGGTGCTTGAGGCCGGGGCCAACGTGAAAGAGGCACAGGCCCTGGCGCGGCATTCGACCCCGGGCCTGACGGTGAACACCTACGGCCGGGCGCGCTTCGACCGCCTCTGGCAGCTCGCCGAAGCCGTCGGCGTGGCGGTCCTGGAGCCTGCCGAAAGCACAACAGGAGCACAACGGCTTGCCGCCGGCGCGGAAGGTCTTGACGTAACCGCCCTGAACATGGAGACTTCACGCGCGTCTGGGGAGGTAACCGAATCGGGTTCGATTCCCTCCCCGGGCACCACTTCCCGGCCCAACGCGCCGGACGGGGAAACTCCTTGCCCGAACTTCCCGAAGTCGAGACGGTGATGCGCGGCTTGCGGCCGCACCTGGAAGGTCGCAAAATAACCGCCGCCAGGAGCAGCCGGCTGCTCCGCGCGTTGCCCTCGGCGCGGCGACTTACACGGGGACTCCTCGGCCGGAAGGTCGTGCGCCTCTGGCGGCGCGGCAAATATCTGCTGGCCGACCTGGACGGCTCGAAGACGCTGATGGTCCACCTGGGCATGTCCGGGCGCCTGGTGCTTGAACCTCTACGTTCGGAATCCCGGAAACACCTGCACCTGGCGATACGTCTCAGGGGGCTGCGGACCGAGCTGCGTTTTTACGATCCGCGCCGCTTCGGGCGCGTGGCCCTGGGCGGCATCGACGAACTTGCCCGGTGGACCGGCCTGGGCCGGCTGGGCATCGAGCCGCTGGACTCCTCGCCCGCCGAGATCGCCGGGGCGCTGCGCGGCCGCGACAAGCGGCTCAAGGCGCTGCTCCTGGAGGGCGGCGCGGTCGCCGGGCTGGGTAACATATACACCGACGAGGCGCTCTTCCGCGCGGGGATTCACCCGGAGAGGAAGGTCTCAAGCCTCAGCGAGAGCCAGGCCCTGTGCCTGGGAAACGAGATCCGCGCGGTATTGGCGGAGGCCATCGCCTCGGGCGGCTCGACGATAGGCGATTACGTCAGGCACGATGGCCGGCCCGGCGCTTTTCAGGACAGCCACCTGGTTTATGGCCGGGAGGGCGAGAAGTGCCCGCGCTGCGGCCGGAAGATAGTCCGCAGCCAGATCGCCGGCCGCGGGACGCACTTCTGCCCGAAGTGCCAGAAGGCGCCCCGCAAGCGGCGGACTTAGCAGTCCGTTGGGAAATGGACCGCCTGTCGCCCACAGGGTTGGGCCATAACGGCCCATCTCCTTCGTCGAGAACCCGAAGACGATGCTCGGGCATCGACTTCGGAACTCCTCCTCGAATCTGAACCATTCTGCCCCAATCACGACTGCTCCATTTTTCAACGGCCTGCTCAGCCGCTGAGGCTTGCAAAGCCGTTCCCCGGCGCCTAGAATCCGGCGCGTGGACTGGGAACTCTTTGACCGGGTGATGCTGCCCTCGAGCGCCGTCTTCGGCGCGATAGTGGGCAGCTTCCTCAACGCGGCCATCTACCGGCTGCCGCGGAACATCTCCATGGTCAAGCAGACGCGCTCCTTCTGTCCGCGCTGCCGGGCGACCATCGCCTGGTACGACAACATCCCGGTGCTCAGCTACCTGCTCCTCCTGGGCCGCTGCCGGAGCTGCAAGAAGCGGATTTCCCTGCGCTACCCGCTGGTCGAGCTCCTGACCGCCGGGCTCTTCGCGGCGCTCTACTGGTACGTCCGGCGCCTCAACGGACCCGGGCCGGGCGGAGGAGAGGCGGCCCTGCACTGGAGCTGCCTGGCCGTCTATATGCCCCTGGTGGCCGGGCTCATCCTGGTGAGCTTCGTGGACATGCAGGACTACGAGGAGACCCCGGCGGAGAAGAAGGAGGCCGCCAAGCGCGCCCGCAAGCTCAAGAAGCAGGGCAAGAGCGCCGAGACCGAGGAGGGCCCGGCGGTTTACGGGATAATTCCCGACGAGGTGACGGTGACCGGGCTGGTGCTGGCCGTGCCCCTGGCGCTGATCTTTCCTCAGACCCACTGGAACATGATGGGCATCGTTCAGTGGGTACGCCTCAACGCGGTGTTCGACGTGGCCATCGGCGCGGTGGTCGGCGGGGGGATGACTTTCGGAATGGGAGTCATGGGCAAGGTGATATTCAAGAAGGCGGCCATGGGCTTCGGGGACGTGAAGCTGATGGCCATGCTCGGGGCGCTCCTGGGCTGGAAGGCGGCGATACTCATCTTCTTCCTGGCGCCGGTCTTCGGGGCGATCTTCGGCATCGTCATGCTGATAATGTCCGGCGAGCACTACGTTCGCTACGGGCCTTTCCTGGCCGCGGCGGCGGTGATCGTAATCTTCTACGAGCCGCTGGCCAGCGTCTACTTCGAGGCGGTCTTTAATCCGGGGCAATGGGCATTGCACCACAAAGTACCCTTCGTGGCCCTCGACTACTTCGGGTTCGGAAGATGAGCGGGCCTCGAATCGCCGTCGTCGACTACGAGATGGGCAACCTGCGCAGCGTCTCAAGTGCGCTGGCGCACCTGGGGGCCGAGGGGGTCATCACCGCCGATCCCGACGAGGTCCGTTCGGCGGACGGCGTCGTCCTCCCGGGAGTGGGGGCCTTCGGCGACGCTGCCCGGGCCCTCGAGGGGCGCGGACTGACCGAGGTGCTGAAGGACTGCGCGGGGACCGCCGCCGGCGGCGAGGGCCGGCCCTTTCTGGGCATCTGCCTGGGCTTGCAGCTACTCCTCGACTCGAGCCAGGAGGCCCTCGACGTTCGGGGACTGGGCGTCCTGCCCGGCCGGGTGCTGCGCTTCGCGGAGCGCGATCCCGCGGGCGAGCGGCTCAAGGTGCCGCACATGGGCTGGAACTCCGTGGAGCCCGGCGCGCCGAACCCCCTGACCGCCGCACTCTCCGGCGGCGAGCACTTCTACTTCGTGCACTCCTACTACGCCCTGACCGAGCTTCCCGGGGACACCGCCCTGGCCTGCGAGTACGGAGGGGTGCGCTTCGCGGCCATGGCTGCGCGCGGGAAGCTGTTCGCGACGCAGTTCCATCCTGAGAAGAGCCAGGCGCTGGGCCTGGCCATGCTGAAGGCCTTCGTGGAGATGTGCCGGTCGTGACGGGGCGCAGGATCAAGACAAAGAAGAGGAAGAGGTCGCCGAATCCTTTTTCCAAGAGCGAGGTTCGCGCGCGTCTCGCGCGCCTGCGCGACGAGCTCAAGATACGGAAGCTCAACGGCGTGCTGGTCAGTTCGGTGGCGGGCGTCCGCTATCTCTCGGGCTTCACCGGCGACAGCTCCGTCGCGTTGGTCACCCGGCGGGGGCAGTACCTGATAACCGACTTCCGCTTCGAGGAGGAGGCGGCCATCACCGCGCCGCTCTTCAAGGCGTTGATACACAGGCGCGGGCTGGTGGATATGGTCGACCGCACCGCGCGCCGGCTGCGGATCAAGCGGCTGGGATACGAGGAGCACGTGCTCACCGCCGCCGACAGGAAGGGGCTGGCCGGGGGCCGGCGGCTGGTGGCCACCAAGCTGATGGTCGACCGCCTGCGCGGAGTAAAGAGCCCCGCGGAGGTGGCCGCGATCAGCGAGGCGGTGAGGGCCGCCGAGAAGGGCCTGCGCGCGGCGCGCAGGGCCATCCGGGCGGGCTCCGACGAGCGCTCCGCCGCGGCCGAGCTGCGCTACAAGATGGCCAAACTGGC
>CBDUSI010000025.1:0-45236 GCA_965370045.1 uncultured bacterium
TCGCATCGCTCGGGAGCGCCTGCCGTCACGACGCCCCATTTTTCAACGGACTGCTGGGCGGGGATCATAGATTGGTGGGCGGACAGGTGCTTTTCCTTATGTAGAGCCGATTGGGAATGATGATAGTGCGTCCTTCGCCGCGAAGGCGAGGGCTCAGCGCGGCGCGGACCGCCTCCTGGCCCATCTTGCGCGGATATATGCGGCAGCTGGTAAGCGTGTCGGAAAGGCCCAGCCGGATCGCGCTGTCCCCGAAGCCCGCCAGGCAGAAGTCTCCGCCGACGCGGTGCCCGTGGCGCTCCAGCGCGCCCGCGGCGGCCAGCGCGCGGCTGTCGTCGAAGGTCACGATGGCGGTGGGCGGGTCGGGGACCTTCAGGAAGCGGTCCACGGCCGCCCGAGAGAACTTCTCCCACCCGCCGGGCACCGGCGGACAGGCCACCAGGTCCTCGTCGAGCGGGATGCCCTTCTCGGCGAGGGCCGCGGCGAAACCGGCGAACTTCTCGGGGTTGATCGCCGCGCGGTTATAGGTGTCGATGAAGGCCACCCGGCGGTGGCCCAGGTTGAGGACGTGATTGGTGACCGCGCGCATGCCCTCGAAGCTGCCGTCCACGATGCCGGTGATGGGCAGGTCGCGGATGTAGTGGTCGGCCAGCACCACCGGCCCGCGCTTGAGCCTGAGAAGGTGCGTAATCAGGTCGCGGGCGTCCTGGGAGACCGAGATGAAGCCGTCAAAAGCGCGCATCGCGCGCGCCTTCCATATCTGCGCGGCCTCCTCGGGGCAATCCAGCGACAGGACCGTGCACTCGGCGCGCAGGCGCGGGGCGTACCCCAGCATCCCGCGGATCATCTCGCCCTGATAGTCCCAGCCGGGCGTCTCTTCCGAGTGGCCGGCGGCGATCACCGCCAATCGGGCGACCCCCTTGCGCCGCGTGCCGGCCGGGCCCTCGGTCACGAAGGTGCCGCTGCCCTGGCGCCGCTCGATGAGGCCGTCGGCCTCCAGATCGGCCAGGGCGCCCTGCAGCGTCCAGCGGGAGACTCCCAACTGCGCGGCCAGCTCGCGCTCGCTCATCAGCCGCTGGCCCCAGAGGTCCCCTTCGCGGATCATCTCCTCAATGCGCTGGCGGGACGCCATACGCTTGTAGGGCTTGACGAAGTTGCGGGGCACGGTGACCCTCCCGGAGACCGGTCCATTTCCAGTCCATTTTACACTCTGCTTACACCGTTGGGGCCCGAATGTCGGTGGGTCCTTGCCGCGCGGCCCGGCGGCGGACGGGGCCTCCCGACGGGCTCTTAAGTTGACTTGACAGCTTCTCCGGGGCCAGCTATAAAACTCCCCCTGTGCCAGTCCGCATTGGGCCTCTTCGTTCGATTGAGAGTCAGGATGGCTGAAGCAGCAGAGACCCTGAGCGCAACCCCCGAACCCCAGGACGCCGCCGTTGACCAGCCCAGCACGGGCCGGGGGATAACCCTTCCGGCGCTGCTGACCGGCTTCGCGCTGCTGCTGATGCTGGCGTTTGCCCTGCCCCGCTGGGTCCTGACCAAGAACTACGCGCTGGGCATGGGCGGCTACCTGCCGCTCGAGGCCTTCTTCCTGGTCATGGCCGTGCTGGTCTTCAACCGCTTCCGGGGCGTTTTCGCGCTGGTGCTGGGCCTGCTGGCGGTCACCCTTTTCGCTCCCGCGTGGCACGCGGCGGTCTACGCCCGAAGCGAGGGGATGATCAAGGTGCTGTCCCCCGCGGCCCACTGGCTGCGCCTGGCCTTCGCCGGGTCCATCGAGTCGGCCCTGAAGTCCCAGGGCCGGCCCGCGCTGCTGATGGCCGCCGGGTGCCTGCTGGCCTTCGCGGCCGGAGCGGTGCCCGCCTATCTGGTCTCGGTGGTGCTGCCCTTCCTGCGCCGGCGCCTGGGCTGGCGCGAGGTCGCGGTGATCTTCGTGCTCCTGTCGGTGGGAGTCTACAGCTGCAAGTCGATCCAGTGGATAGTGGGCATCATCGCCGTGCCCTACAAGGACGACTCCCCCGCGCGCAACTTCAGGACCCGCTTCGTGCGCCCGGTGCCGCCCGAGCAGGACGAAGAGTGGCGGATGGGCGAAGACGGCGTAAAGGTCTACGAATACAACCCCGCGGGAGTGCCCAGCTGGCTGGTGCCCTATGACCCCTACAAGTACGACGCCAGCACCGCCGACGGGGCGCGCAAGCAGAAGCTCGAGGAGGAGGCCCTCAAGGCCTACAACCGGGGCTGGCTGAAGAGCGCCCCGCGGCCGCCCAAGATCGACGTTCCCAGGGCGAAGAAGTTCGAGATGGAGACCGCCAAGGTCCTCAAGGAGGGCTTCGACGCCCGCCGTGAGGGTGTGCTCAAGGGGCTGGTCGACAAGGAGTTCTCCGAGCTCAAGACGCAGGGGAAGACCTATCAAGACTGCCGGGTCGTGGGCATCCAGAAGGACGCGCTGGAGATCCGGCTCAAGGACGGAGCGGAGGAAAGCGAGAAGGCCGCCGCTATTCAGGTGAAGTTCGCCGACCTTCCTTCGGGAGAGTTGGACCGGCTGCTGGCATCGGCCTTCCGCCAGTACGAAGAGCAGTACGCCGACGAATACCGGCAATACCACCAGGAGCGGGCCGAGCACCGCGGCAAGGAGTGGGCCAAGTTCTGGGAGCGCTGGAAGGGCCCCCTGAAGTGGTGGATCCCGCTGCTCCTGCTGGTCATGCTGGTCCAGATCTTCCTGGCGGCCCTGCTCCGGCGCCAGTGGTGCGACCACGAGAAGCTGATATTCCCCCACGCGGAGGTGGTACGCGCGCTGGTGGCGGGCGAGCAGGCCGGCTCGCGCGGCCGCCGGATCCTGAACAGCCGCGCGCTGTGGATCGGCATGGGCATTTCGATGGTGCTCTTCACCTTCCAGGGGCTGAGCGCCTATTTCCCGGAGGTGCCCGCGCCCGATCTGCACAAGATCCCGCTCAAGACCTTCCTCAGCGAGCGGCCCTGGAAGGCCATGAACCAGACCCTCAACATTCAGCCCTACCTCCTGGGCATCTCCTACCTGTTAACCTGCGAAGTCTCGATGAGCATCTGGTTCTTCGCGCTGGTCAACCAGGCGATGCGGGTGGCGGCCTCCGCCTGGGGGCTGACCCGCACCGAGGCCTGGGCGCTGCACGGCGAGTGGCCCAACTCCGACGCGCTGTACACCGGGGCCATGTTCATATTCGTCTTCTGGCTGGTGTGGGGCGCGCGGCGGCACATCTGGTATGTCCTCAGGCGCGGGCTGGGGTTTATCCCGGCGGACAAGCTCGAGAAGCGCGAGCCGATGAGCTACCCGGTGGCCATGTGGGGCTTCTGGCTGGCGCTGGCCGGCATTTTCCTGTGGTGCGTGCTGGTCGGGCTCAAGCTGTGGGTCATGGTCTTGATTATCGGGTTTTACCTAGTCCTGGTGGTGCTGGTCTGTCGGGTGGTCTCGGAGGCCGGCATGGTGACCGCCGCCCTGGGTCTCTGGCCCTTCTACCCGCACTTCACATTCTGCCACATGTTCGGCTTCGGGCACACCGGGACCTTCGGCAAGATGATCGCCTACAAGGACTCCTGGCTGACCCCCGGCACCGCGGGCAGCGCGGGCGAGGCCAGGCTGGTGCCGGCCACGGTGCGCAACTACGGGGTGTTCTCCTTCATCTGGCCCAGCATGCTCTTCAGCCTGCAGTTGACTCCCTTCGTGCTGGCTGGCTTCAAGCTCACCGAAACCGAGCCGCGCCGCAAGCGGCTCCTGACCTGGCTGATGCTGGCCGGCCTCCTGGGGGCCACCTTGATCTTCCTGCACGGGACCCTGAACACCGCCTTCGAGCAGGGCGCCGAGAACATCAAGCACACCTCCTCCCACGGCTTTCACCACTGGAGTTGGGTGTTCAAGAACTGGCTGCTGCGCGACGTCGTCACTCGCGAGCGGATGTGGACGCCGGACGGATTCCGCCTCTCGATGATGGGCATCGGGGGAGGGGTCATGTCCCTGCTGCTGATACTGCGCAGCAGCTTCTACTGGTGGCCGCTGCACCCCATCGGCCTGGTGGCGCTGGGCGCCGAGGGCGGGCTGTGGGTCTGCTTCCTGCTGGGGTGGATGTGCAAGCGGGCGGCGCTGTCCTACGGGGGCGGCGAGTTCAGCCAGAAACTGAACCCCTTCTTCTACGGGCTGATCATCGGCCAGCTGCTGATGGCCGTCTTCTGGGCGATCGTGGGGCTGTGCGGCTCCGGCGTGGAGCAGACCTTCATCGTGCCCAGCATAGGGTACTAGGGTACTGGGGAGAAGCCGGTGGACGAGAACACCAACGCCAACGGCAACGGCAACGGCAGCGCCAATCCGCTGAGGTTGGTGGCCGGCCTGATCCTTTCGGTGCTGCTGGCCGGCGTGCTGGTGATTCTCTTCGTGCTCAACTCCACCGGCCGCTGGGCCCACAAACCGCCGGCGGGCGTCAAGAAGGTGGGCGACGCCCGGCGCGCCAGGGGGCGGCTCAAGGCGCCGGCCAACCCCGCGGACATCCCCGCGCTGATGACGCGCCTGCGGGCCGACGTGGACGCGCTGGTCGATCCCCTGAAAGACGGGAGCAACTCGGGGCGCACCGCCGGCTCGCCCGGCGCCAAGAAAGTCGCCGAGCTGATCGCCGCGCGCTTCACCAAGGCGGGACTGGCCCCGGTGGTCATGCAGAGGTACCCGGTGGCCGTGCCGGTAACTCATGAGCTGCCCCCCAAGGCCCCCGGTGAGAGCCCCCGCAAGGTAACGGAGTTCAAGGTCGGGGAGCAGTCCTACGAGATACTGCCGCTGACTCCCAATCTGGTGCGCACCTCCACGATAGACGCCGAGAACAACACCATCCAGGCCCGCCTGGTCTGGGGCGGCGACGGGCAGCTCGCCCGCCTGCGCGGGAAGGACGTGGCCGGCTCCATCCTGGTCCTGGAGGAGGACGAAGGCTACGACTGGCTGACGGCCTGCTCGCTGGGCGCCCGCGCGGTGATCTTCGTCGAGCCCGCCAACGCCCGCAAGCTGCGTCCGGGGCTCAAGGTCCTGGGCTGCGCCCTGGACATCCCGCGCTTCTGGATCGGCCGCAGGGAGGCCGAGAAGGCCCTGGACGCCGCCGACCCCCAGAGCAGCTTCCTCGAGACCCTCAAGGCGGGCAAGCGCGAGCTGACGGCATCGCTGACCTGCCGGGTGGACTGGGTCAACCGCGAAGTGGTCAACGTCTGGGGGCTGATGCCCGGCGCGAACCCCGAGAAGCGCAAGGACCTCAGCATGGTGGTGGTCCACTACGATTCGACCTCCATCGCGCCGGGGCTGGCCCCGGGGGCCGAGGCGGCCAGCTCGGTGGCGGCCATGTTCGAGCTGATCGAGCGCATGAAGAAGGACCCTCCGGAGCGCTCGGTGCTCTTCCTGGCGGTCGGCGCCCACTACCCGGCCATGGCCGGCGAGGCCCAGGCGATGGAGCTCCTGCGCCTCCCGGTGGCGAAGCTGTTGGCGGAGCTCGGCGGCGGCAGCTCCCCCACGCTGGACAGCAAGGTCCTGGGCTGGGACGGGAAGACTGTGAAGGGGGCCAAGGGCCAGGAGATATCCGGGATGCGCCCCTGGCAGCGCGTGCTGCTCATCGTCGTGGGCTTCGTGATGCTGCTGGTCGCGGGCGGCGCCAGCTACAAGCTCAAGCTCAAGTTCAAGCGGGCCTGCGCGGTCATTGCCTGCACCATCGTCTTCGGCGGCATCGGGCTCGGCGTGCTCGGCGGCTGGTGGGGCCGGACGCGCAAGGGCGAGGCCGTTAAGAAGGAGGACCTCTGGACGTACGGCGGCTACGTGGCTCTGCGCGCGGCGGTCGAGGAGCTCGAGACGCAGGACTCGGAGCTGGCGAAGCGCCTGCAGGCCACTATCGAGCGCCGCGAGGAGATCGAGTGTGCGGCCCTCGAGGCCCACGCAAATCTGAAGACGCTTTTCAAGGTAAAGGAACAGCAGGGCGGGGCTGTTGATCCCGAGTGGCGCGGGAAGTTCAACGCGCAGGCCAACGAGTTCAACCGCAAGGCCCGCCTCGCCGCGAACGCGGAACCGGAATGCCGCGAGATGCGCCTGGAGTTGATCAAGGTCCTGGAGTGGAAGCCGAAGAAGGGCGAGAAATCACTGGCGGAGTTGGCCTCGGACTACACGGGGCTGCAGGAGGTCCTGGACGAGGCCCTGGAAACCGCGAAGAAGAAGAACCCCGCGCTGGTCAAGCTGGTCAAGGCGGTAGGCGAGTGCCGCGACCAGATGGACGAGGTGGAGGAGCGCCTGAAGACCGAGGGCGCCAACCGCCTCAAATACGTCCGGATGGCCGGCTACCTGGCGGTCCTCGCCGAACTCGGCCCGGACGTGCCCGAGCGCCTGGGCAGCTGCGTGGGCATCGACCTTTCCAGCCACTCCGACAGCATGGCGATCCTCTTCAAGGGGAAGCACGTCAACCACTTCATCCAGAGTGATGAGAAGCGGCTGCAGTCGGCGGTGGGGCCGGTGGCCGAGTACCTGTCCGAAACCGGTTCCGCGCAGGCCAAGGCCCAGGGCTGGCGCATCACCGACAAGTCGCCGTTCGTGACCGACACCACGGTGACCATCGGGGGACGGAACTGGATGTCGGTGGCGCCGGGTGGGCCCTGCTTCTCAACCGAGGTCCTGGCGCTGGGCGGCTTCCTCTCAATCACCTTCGCGACCGCCCTGGACGAGCGAGCGCGGCTGAACACGCCGCTGGACCTGCCCGAACACATGGACTTCGAGAAGCTGGCCCGCCAGACCGAGGTGCTCTGCCGGTCGCTGACCAGCATGTTCCACCCCGGCTCTCCGGAGGTCAGCCCTCTGGACGTCAATAGCTGGACCGGGCTGGCCCGGCGGCTGACCGGGAAGGGAGCCGAAGCCGGGGGAGAAGAGCGACTCACCAATGATGAGAAGAAGGTCCGCCGGGTCCGCCGCGCGTTGGCCGGGCGCGTGCGAGATCTGCTCTCCGCGGAGGTCCGCGCCACCCTCGGGAAGCTCGTGGAGAAGAAGGCGGGGGAGAAGCCCCACGAACTCACCAGCGAGGAGAAGCTCGCGGTCGCCGGCGCGCTGAGCGCTATCATGAAGGCCGGCAAGTTCTACGGCGCGGCGGAGCTTCCCGGACTCGACCTGAAGGGCGAGGCCGGGAAGCTCACCAAGAAGCTCGCCAAGAAGCACAAGGCGGACGCCGGGAAGCTCTCCGCGGACGAGAGGCTGCGCCTGAGCCGCATGGTGCTGGAGGCCGCGCTGCCCCAGCTGGTCCGCCTGGTCGACCGCGAGCGGGGCCTAGCCGCCCTGGAGCGCGCGGAGGCCGAAAGCGGCCTCAAGAGCCTCAAGATGCAGCTGCGCATCCACGGGCAGATCACCGAGTACAACCCCGCCAAGAGCAAGACCCTCTCGGTCACCCCGGTGCCCGGCGCGCTGGTGATCTGCCGCTGGGAGGCCAAGATATTCCGTCGGTACCTGCGGCTCTTCTCCTCGCCGGTGCGGCCCGACTCCATCGTCATCGCCGACCGCTACGGCGCCTACGAGGTCTTCGGCCGGTCCTGCGCAACCATGCGCGCCTGGGCCGACAAGGACACCCGCGTGCTGGCCTACCAGCTGGACCCCGAAAGCGGAAACGTGATCAAGGCCCCCGACGAGGGCCCCGAGGGCAAGAAGCGGGGCGATCCCTGGAGAGTCCCCAAGAAGAACGAAGACGAGTTCATCGTGGCGACCTTCGCCTGCCAGGCGCTGAACATCTTCGAGGCCAGCGACCTGCGCAGCTACGCGGCCATAGACACGCAGTTCCAGACAGTGAAGATGTACAAGGGCAGGGTGGACGAGGTGCCCATCAGCTTCGGCTGGTCGATGGTCGGAGAGACCTCGCAATTCGCATACCCCGAACACGCCATGGTCATCTTCACCGAGCGGCGCGCCAAGCCCGGCAAGGACAAGCGGAGCGACGGCCCGCCCATCCCGGTGCAACTCAAGGGCACCTTCGGCCGCCGCCGGCTGACCGGGGTGCGCTGGCCCGTGCTGGGGGTGCGCAGCGGGGAGATCGACAAGGACAGCCACACCGGCCACGGGGTGACCGTTTCGCGCTCGGCGCGGCTCATCGATCCCGACAGCCAGGAGTTCGACAAGGACGGCAAGCCGGTTCCCGGCAGCGGCACGCCCATGCCGCTGAGCATGATCATGGCCCAGGACCTCTACCGCATGGATGGCTTCCGCATGTCCGTGCTGGAGAAGGCCGGGGTCAAGAACAGGTCGCTGGTGGACCAGCACGACAGCGCCGACCGGGAGCTGAAGCTGGCCCTGAAGGCCAAGGGGGAGAAGCACTGGGACGAGATGATGGTCCACGCCCGCAACTCCTGGGGCTACGAGGCGCGGGCCTACCCCAACATCCACAGCACGGTCACGGACGTGGTCAAGGGGCTGCTCTTCTACCTCTTCCTGATGCTGCCCTTCGCTTACTTCATGGAGCGCCTGCTCTTCTCCTCCCCGAGCGTCAACCGGCAGCTGGCCGGGGTTTTCGGGCTGTTCATGGCCTCTTTCGGAGTGCTCTACTTCGTCCACCCGGCCTTCGGGATCACCACTTCGGCGCCGATGATCCTGCTGTCCTTCATCACCATCGCCCTGGCCGTTCTGGTCATCGGCATGATCTCCTCGCGGTTCAAGCGCGAACTGGCGAGCCTGCAGCACCGGCCGGGCCGCAGCCACAAGGCGGACATGGACCGCATCAACGCGATGATCAGCGCGTTCCTCCTGGGCATCAACAACATGCGCCGCCGCAAGGTGCGCACCCTGCTGACCATGACCACCCTGGTGCTCCTGACCTTCTCGGTGCTCTCCTTCTCCTCGATCGAGAGCGTCCTGGGCACCAACAAGCGCCTCATCAATAAGGAATCGCCAATCGAGCCGCCCTACCAGGGATTGCTGGTGCGCAACGAGAGCTGGCTGGCGCTGGACGAGTTGGCCGCGCGCAGCCTCCGCGACGACTTCGCCCGTCCCGAGAAGAAGTGCCTGGTCGCCCCGCGGGCCTGGTGGGCCAAGGCCGAAACCACCCCGGCCAGGATAATGGTCAACGCCGACAACCCCGAGGATTCCTTCGAGCTGTCCGGCATCCTGGGGGTCCGGGCCGTGGAGCGCGAGGTCACCGGCCTGGGCCGGCCGGACACGCTGCTGCCCGGCGGGCGCTGGTTCTACGAGACCGAAGTCCGCGCGCGCGCGCCGGTGTGCCTGCTTCCCGAATACCTGATGGGCAAGCTCAAGCTCGACGCCAGCAAGGTCACCGCCGTCCCGGACCTCTCCGACCCGGCGGATTTCGAGAAGTACGCCGGGAAGCTGCCGAGGGTGACGCTCGAGGGCGTGGAGATGGCGGTCATCGGGGTGCTCAAGACCGCGGCCTACCATGAGACTGTGGACATCGACGGAGAGCGCATCGTCCCGGTGGACCTCAACGTTGAGAGCTGGCAGCGGCAGAGCGGCCTGGGCAAGGCCAGCGACCAGCTGGAGTTCCGCAAGTACCAGCACCAGGACGCCAAGACGGTCCCGGTGGTCCCCTACGACTGGCTGATGGGCCGGAAGGAGGGCAAGCTTTACTCGGTGGCGCTGGTCCCCGAGGATCCCGGCAAGATCACGGACATCGCCGAGGGGCAGCTGCTCCGGCGCATCTCCGTGCCCATCTTCGTGGCCCGCAAGGACGAGTCCGGAACGGTGCGGACCATGTTCATGTCCACGACCACGGCCAGCAACGTATCCGGGATGGGCTCGCTGATCGTGCCCATGCTCATCGCCGCGCTGATCGTGCTCAACACCATGCTGGGCTCGGTCTACGAGCGCGAGGGCGAGATCTCCATCTACGGCTCGCTGGGCCTGGCCCCGGTGCACATCGGCAGCCTGTTCCTCGCCGAGAGCGCGGTCTTCGCGGTCTGCAGCGCGGTGCTGGGCTACATCCTGGGCCAGTCGGTGAGCAAGCTCGTGGTCATTGTCGGGAGCGAGGGGATGCTGTCCGGCTTCAGCCTCAACTACTCCTCGTTGAGCGCGGTGTTCTCGGCGTGCTTCATCATCACCGTGGTCATGCTCTCGGCCGCCTACCCGGCGATGCGCGCGGGACAGCTGTCCGTGCCGGACGTCGAGCGCATCTGGAAGTTCCCCGAGGCGAAGGACGACCGCCTGGTCTTCGACTTCCCCTTCACGGTCAGCGGCGAACAGGCCCTGGGCGTCAACATGCACCTCAAGCAGTTCTTCGAGGACCACGCCAACCAGTCGGTGGGCGAGTTCTACACCGCCAACACCGGCTTCGACTACCGGCAGCCCGGGGTCGAGAAGGGCGGGTACAAGCTTCTCAGCCAGGTGTGGGTCGCGCCCTTCGACTTCGGCATCAGCCAGGGGCTGGAGATGGAAACCTACCTGGCCGAGGACGAGACCGACATCTACGAGACGCGCATGATCCTGACCCGCATCTCCGGCTCGCCGGAGTCCTGGGTCAAGATGAACCACCGCTTCATGAAGAGCATCCGCAAGCAGTTCCTGCTCTGGCGCCTGTTCACCAACGAGGAGCGCGCCTGGCATGTGGCCCAGGCCCGCGTCCTCCTCGGCGAGATATCGCCGGACCAGGTGCCCGACGGCCTCGATGGACCGGGCGGTGCGGAGCCTGCGAGCGCCCCCCAGACCGGGTGATGAGAGATGGCTGAAGAAGAGATCAAGAACCCCAAGCCGGCGACCTTCGACGAGAGCGTCGACCGGGAAACCGAGATGTACCGCGAACTGGTGCAGGTCCCCACCACGTTCGAGGACGGCTTCAACCTGCGCACCTTCATCGGGGTGCTCTTCGTGGCCATCGTGATGATGCCCACGGCCATCTACCTGGGCCTGACCATGGGCCTGGGCCTGGGGCCCGCCGCCGAGTGGGTGACCATCATCCTCTTCGCGGACATCGCCCGGCGCAGCTTCAAGCCCCTCAAGCGCCAGGAAATCTACATGCTCTACTACGTGGCCGCCAGCCTGATGATGTTCGTGGGCGGCCTGGCCCTCAGCGGCGGGCACTTCGCCTGGATGATCTGGAAGCAGTACCTGACCAACACGCCCTTCGCCCAGGAGATGGGCATCGCCCCCTTCCCCACGTGGTTCGTGCCCGCCGCGGACAGCGAGGCCATCACCGGCCGCAACTTCTTCCACATCGACTGGGTCAAGCCGATCATGATCATGGTCGGCACCACCGTCTTCGGGCGGGTGGCCTGGGTGTGCATGGGCTACACCCTGTTCCGGGTGACCTCGGACGTGGAGCGCCTGCCCTTCCCCATGGCCACCATCGCCTCCGAGGGAGCCACCGCGCTGGCCGAGTCCTCCCAGGAGGGCGAGAGCTGGCGCTGGCGGATATTCTCGATAGGCGCGATGATCGGCGTGGCCTTCGGGGCCATCTACAGCCTGGTGCCCATGCTCACCAAGGCCTTCTTCGGCGAAGCGGTGATGCTCTTACCTATTCCGTGGATCGACACCACCGTTCAGACCGAGGGGTTCCTGCCCGCGGGACTGACCGGCATCGCCACCAACCTGGGCATGGTCCTGGTCGGCATGGTGCTGCCCTTCTGGCTGGTGGTCGGGTCGTTCCTGGCCTCGTTGACCCAGATATTCGTCAACCCGCTGCTCTACGAGCTGGGCGTCCTGGTCCACTGGCGACCGGGAATGGACACGATCATGACCGACTTCATGAACCGTGTCGATTTCTGGATGAGCTTCACCATCGGTACCAGCATAGCGGTGGCTTCGCTGGGCTTCTACCAGATCATCAAGGGAGTGCGCAAGGCCCGGCGGGAGCGCGCCGCGGGGATATCCAGGCGCTCCTGGAGCGACGTGCCCGAGGGCCGCGGGGATTTCTCCATCAAGCTGGCTCTGACCATCTTCGGCGTGGGTTCGCTGGGCATCGCCCTGCTGGGCTGGTACCTGATAAGCCACCCCAGCTACCCCGTGCCGGTCAAGGAATGGGATGACGCCAACAAGAGCACCTACGTGCTCTGGATGGTGCCGATAATCCTCTTCGGCTTCGCCTTCATCTACACCCCGCTGATCAGCTACGTCAACGCCCGCATGTTCGGGCTGACCGGCAAGCCCATCAGCTTCCCGATGCTCCGCGAGGCCACCTTTATCCTCTCCGGCTACAAGGGCTCGGCCATCTGGTGCTCGCCCTTCCCGATGCGCGACTACGGCGCATCCGCCCAGCGCTTCCGGGAGATCGAGCTGACCGGCACCAAGTTCACCAGCATCATCAAGGCCGAGCTGTGCATCTACCCGGTGACCTTTATCGCCAGCTTCCTGTTCTGGCAATACATCTGGCACTACGGCGACCCCATTCCCTCGCCGACCTACCCCTTCGCCCAGAAGATGTGGCAGCTGCACGCCCTCAAGCAGTGCCTGGTGTGGTCCGCGACCAGCGGGGGGGACAGCCTCTTCTTCCAGGCCTTCAAACCCAAGTACGTGGCGCTGGGGCTCTCCTTCGGGCTGATCGCCTTCGCCGTTCTCTCCATGCTCAAAGCCCCCACGCTGCTGCTCTATGGGTTTGTGGGCGGCGTGAGCCAGTTGCCCCACCTGATGATTCCCGAGTTCGTCGGGGCGCTGCTGGGCCGCTACTACTTCGCCAAGCTGGTCGGCCGCGACAAGTGGCGGCGCTACGTGCCGGTGCTCTCGGCGGGGTTCTTCTGCGGGGTGGGGCTCATCAGCATGATCGGCGTTGCCTTCATGCTGCTCAGGGGGTGCATCGCGCCCAAACCCTACATGATACCTCCTGGATAGGCGAGGTGCCTGCGTCCTTCTGCTGAGGGAGATGTTTCAAGCGTGACGGCTCCCGAAGAACTGAAACGCGGCGATGGCGCCCCGTCGCCCAGTCCCAAGCCCGCCGACCAGTCCCGCGGCGCGGCGGTCGACGAGCCCGAGCACAAGACAGGCTGTCTGCGGCGGGTCTTCGGCCTGCTGGTCTTCGCCTCCGTGCTGGTGATCGGCGCCCTGCTGGCCCGCAGCTGGATAGTCGACGGGCCCCCGGACGTCTCCACCCGGGAGGGCACCAAGCGCTTCCTGAAGAGCATGGTCGCCGGCGGCCAGGACTTCAAGAAGCGCTCCCGCGAGCGCCTGGCGAAGCTCCGCGCCGAGAAGAACAAGCTGGAGGAATGGTTCAAGAAACGCGACATCGAGATCCCGGAAGGCGAGAAGATCTGGGCGCGAGCCAAGAAACAGCTCGAAGAGGTGGCCTCCACCGAGGACCAGCCCACCAAGCCCTGGCAGCCGACGCCCACCCCCGCACCGACTCCGACTCCGACTCCAACGCCGGCACCGACACCAACACCCACTCCAACACCCACTCCAACACCAGCACCGACGCCGACACCAACACCGACGCCGGCGCCCACCCCGACTCCGACGCCGGCGCCCACCCCAACCCCAACCCCGACGCCTGCGCCAACGCCGACACCTGCTCCCACTCCGGCGACCACGCCAACACCTGCTCCGACTCCCGCTCCGACTCCCGCGCCGACGCCGAGCCCCGCGCCCGCCAGGCATCCCGACCTGGTCCTGGGCAGGCAGCACTACCGCCAGGGGCTGGAGCACTTCGGGAAGACCCGCCCGGGTCACGCCAACGTGCAGAAGAACCTGCGCGAGGCGGCCAAGAGCTTCCGCAAGGCCCAGCGTTTCTTAGAGAACGCCGCGCGCCAGGAGCCGAAAAACCAGGAGATACAGAATCTCCAGGTGGAGAACAACCGCTTCCTGTACAGCTGCCTGAAGATGCAGACGCTGCACCAATAGCGGCGAGTCCTCTCTTACTTCTCCCGGCCGATTTGAACGTGGAGTGGCACGCCGGGGAGCTCTTTCCCCGGGTGGAGAATCACGGGCGGAACTGATCGGAGGGACGGCTTGGAAGCGCCAAGTGGGAGATCCCGGCTTAAGGTCAAGCTGGGCTACCTACTGACCGGTCCGGTAATCAGCACAGCTGCTGTCGCTCCCATAACGACTGCTGGCTGGGACGTTCCCCGGCTCACTTGGTGACTGGCTATGTCTCGAAAATCAATGATCATGCTTGGAATGATCACCGGCTCCTTTGCAGGCGGGTATGTGCCCATCCTGCTGGGAGCTGGTGGATTGTCTCTGACCTCATTGCTTGGAAGTTTTGCCGGTGGAATACTCGGCATATGGGTGGCATACAAGCTTACCCGGTAGAAGTCCGCTCACACTTGATAAGCAATGGAGATACCCCGCCACATGTAGATGCGCTTGGCGCGTTCGGGTTGAACTTTCTCCTTCCTGCGGCTATAACTGTGCACAGTCTCTGCCGGGAGGACCAGGCCATGGCCAGGAAGTCCAAGGGCGCCAACCAGGACACGCTGAAGAAGAGCCGCAAGACCATCTGGCGCGAGCGCCCGCGCATCAGCCAGCTCGATGACATTCTCGACGTGATAGACGACTACCCGGTGCGCCGGGTGGCGGTGGCCTGCGCCGAGGACGCTGAAGTGCTCAAGGCGGTCACCGCGGCCCGCGACCGGCAGGTGGCCGAGTACCTGCTCGTCGGCGACGAGGACGAGATACTCCGCCAGGCGGAGGCCGCCGGCGTGGAGGTCGAGCGCGCGCGCATAGAGCACCAGCCCGATCCGCTCAAGGCCGCGGAGCTGGCGGTGAAGCTCGCCCGCGAGGGCGAGGCGGACATCGTCATGAAGGGCTACATCTACACCGACGACTTCCTGCGCGCCATCCTCGACCGGGAGACCGGCCTGCGCACCGGGTCGATAATGAGCCACGTCTTCGTGATGGAGTCCAAGCTCCAGGGCCGGCTGATATTCATGTCCGACGCGGCCATGAACATCTCGCCGGATCTCGAGACCAAGGCGGACATCATCATGAACGCGGTGCACCTGGCCTCCATGTTCGGGCTGGCCGAGCCCCGGGTGGGCGTGCTCGCCGCGGTGGAGGTGGTGAACCCCGCCATGCCCGCCACGGTGGAGGCGGCCACGCTGGCCAAGATCTCCGAGCGCCGGCAGTTCTCCAAGCCCTGCATCATCGACGGTCCCTTCGGGCTGGACAACGCCATCAACGCCGCCGCCGCCGAGCACAAGAAGGTGACGGGCCCGGTGGCCGGGCGGGCGGACATCCTCATCGTCCCGGACATCGAGGCGGGGAACATTCTGGCCAAGAGCTTCGTGTTCATGGCCGGGGGCGACGTGGCCGGGGTGGTGGTCGGCGCCAAGCGCCCGGTGGTCCTGACCAGTCGCGCGGACAACGCGCGCAGCAAGCTCTTCAGCATAGCCACCGCCGTCTTGATGACCAACTTCGAGCGCGAGGTGCGCCTCAAGATCGGCAAGGTGCACTTCTAGAGGGTGCCCGGAAGCGTGCGCGGCGGCCGGGCTACTTTACGATCTTCACTATCTGCTTGAACTTGGGGCCCTCGGCGACGCCGAGCATCTCGAACAGGGCCATCTCCACGGTGGTCAGGCTCACCCCGCCGCGGCCCAGCTTCATCAGCGCCACGTCGCGGTTCATGGGGTTGCGCGAGGAGACCGCGTCGGCCACCAGGTGGACCTCGCAGCCGCGCTCGGTGAGTTCCAGGGCCGTCTGGTAGACGCAGATGTGCGCCTCGATGCCGCAGATCAGCACCTGCTTGCGGCCGGTCTTCTCCAGCGCCTCAATGAAGCGCGGCTCTCCGCAGCAGCTGAAGCTGAACTTGGGTATCGGCGCGAGGCCCTCGGGCATGAACTTCGAGACCTCGGGAATCGTGGGCCCCAGCCCCTCGGGGTTCTGCTCTGCCCAGACGATGGGCAGTTCCAGCTCACGCGCGCCGCGGATCAGCTTGCCGAGGCTGGCGAAGAGGCTCTCCCTGCCGTGCATCAACCGGGCGAGCTTGCCCTGAACGTCGACGACCACCAGAACGCTTCCGTCGGCCTTGAGCATCTACCTACCACCTCCCAGCGCCTCAAGAATCTCCCCCGGTGTCGTGCCCGGGCCCACCTCGAACTCGTCGACCCGGGCGCCGGCCGCGCGGCAGCGCTCGACCAGCGGCGCGGTGCGCTCCCGGAAGATGATAAGCTTCCTCTCCACTTCCGCAAGGCCGTCGTCGGTGCGCCCGGCGCGGTCGCCCCCGGTATTCGCGGCGATGCGCGCGCGGACGGTCTCAGGGCTGCACGAAAGCGATATCACCCAGCGGACGTCGAGAAGGCGGTCGATGGCCCCGGCCTGGCCGGCGTGACGCGGCAGGCCGTTGAGGATGACAACGTCGTCGGGGCCGATCCTCCGGCGTTCCAGGAAGGAACGCAGTATCTTCTCCGCCAGGGGGAAGTGCCGGTCCTTGAGGAGCGCGCCTTTATCCAGTAACTCGCGAACGAAGGCGGTTTCCTCTTCGCTGAAGCGCCCGCCACCCTCTCCGGCCGCGACGCCGCGCAGCTGGGCCCCGAAGTCGAAGTGGCCGCAGCGCGCGCCCAGCCAGCCTTCTTTCTCAATACACTGCCCCAGCGGCGTCTTCCCCGAGCCGGTGGGGCCGATCAGGAGCAGGGCCCGGTTGCGCTTCACTGCGCTCGATCCTCGAAAGAGCGCTGCCTCCCGAAGGAGGCAGCGATGGTCGATGGGAAGGGGGAGGAACCGGTCACTCCGCGGGGGCTCCTTCCGGAGCCGTCGCCGGGGTGATTTCTTCGGTGTGGTGCGGGGCCTTGATGACTAAGGTCACTGCGGCGGCCGCAACCAGCAATACAGCCGAGGCAATGAATGAATAGGTAAACGTATCGTACCTGTCCTTCACGTAGCCCGCCACCTGGGAGAGCATGAAACCTCCGACACCCCAGGCGGTGAATATCAGGCCGTAGTTCACGCCGAAGTTCTTCATGCCGTAGAAGTCCTTGGTTACCGACGGGAACAGCGACAGATTCGCTCCGTAGTTCGCCCCCACAAGGGCCGCGATGATCGGAAGCACCACGACTCCGCCGAGGGCATTGTCCGGCGAAGCCATTGCCAGAAGGATAACCATCAGGGCCTGGAAGAGGAAGAAAAGGACCATCGTTGCCTTCCTGCCAATCTTGTCGGAGAGCATTCCGGCAATGATCCGCCCCGCCCCGTTCCCTATGGCCAGCGTGGTCACGGCAATGACCCCGAGCTTGCCGGCTGACATCCCAGGAGTTTTTGCCAGGGTCTTGGCCACGGAGATAACCATCAAGCCAGCCCCGGCGCCGCAGGCGTACATGAACCAGAGCACCCAGAACTGCCAGGTGCGGAGCATCTCGGTGGGAGTGAAGTTCTCCTTCTTGACAGGGCCTCCGTTGGCTGCCGGTGCCGCAGGTGTACCCGCCGGGACGTAGCCTTTCGGCGGGGGAGTCAGGAACTGCGCAAGCCCCACAACAACCACGAGGAAGCCTATCCCGAAGACCATGGCGGTGGTCGTCAGGTTGGTTGCCCCGATCAGCCAGTCTCCCAGCGGTGCGATGTAAACGCTGGCCAGTCCGAAACCGGAAACGACCAAGCCGGCAATCAGGCCCGTCTTGGCGGCCGGAAACCACTTGACCGCCGGCGGGGTCGCCGAGGCATAGCCGAAGCCAATTCCCGCCCCGGCCAGGATCCCGAACCCGATTATCCAACCCGCCAGCGAGTTGCCCATCAGGCTGGCGGTGATCATCCCGATCCCCACCAGAATGCCGCCGATGGTGGCCGTCAGCCGGGGACTGAGCTTGTCCTGCATGAGCCCGGCCGGCACCATCACCACGCAGAAGACCAGACAAGCGATGGAGTACGGAAGGCTCATCTGGAAGGCGGTCCAGCCCCACTCCGCCTTGACCATGCCGCCGCGCAGGATGCTCCAACTGTAGAGCACGCCCAGCGCCAGGTTGATGCCCAGCCCGGCGAAGGTCACCCGCCAGCCGAGGTTCTTCTCAGTGACGCCCGTCCCTGTTGCGTTGCTCACTCCAGGATTCCTTTCCGTGCCTGCCGGGCTCTTCCCCGGTGCTCCCGCCCGGACCGTGTCGTCCTCCGCGTTTACTGCCGGCCCTCAACCAGAGAGGTGACCACGCTGGGGTCGGCCAGGGTGGAGACGTCGCCCAGCTTGTCGACCTCGTTCTCGGCGATCTTGCGCAGGATGCGGCGCATGATTTTTCCGGAGCGGGTCTTGGGCAGCGCCGGCGCGAACTGGACCTTGTCGGGAGCGGCGATCGCGCCGATCTCCTTGCGCACGTGCTTGACCAGTTCCTTGCGCAGCTCGTCGCCCGGTTCGACGCCGTCGACCAGCGTGACGAAGGCGTACAGGCCCTGTCCCTTGATCTCGTGAGGCATGGGGGCCACTGCGGCCTCGGCCACCTTGGCGTGGCTGACCAGCGCGCTCTCCACCTCGGCGGTGCCGATGCGGTGGCCAGAGACGTTGACCACGTCGTCAATGCGGCCCATCAGCCAGTAGTCGCCGTCAGCGTCGATGCGGCAGCCGTCGCCGGTGAAGTACAGGTCGTTGTACATCGTGAAGTAGGTGTCGACGAAGCGGTCATGGTCGCCCCACATGGTGCGCATCATGCCCGGCCAGGGCTTCTTGATGCACAGTTTGCCGCCCTCGCCCAGCTTGCACTCGCTGCCGTCCTCGCGGAGGACCGCCGGCTCGACGCCGAAGAAGGGCCGGTTGGCGCTGCCGGGCTTGGTGGTCATGGCTCCGGGCAGCGGGGTGATCATGAAGCCACCGGTCTCGGTCTGCCACCAGGTGTCCACGATCGGGCAGCGGCTGCGGCCGACCTTTTCGTAGTACCACATCCAGGCCTCGGGGTTGATGGGCTCGCCCACCGAGCCGAGGATCTTCAGGCTGGAGAGGTCGTACTTGGCGGGCCACTCGTCGCCCTGGCGGATCAGCGCGCGGATGGCCGTCGGCGCGGTGTAGAACTGGGTGACCTTGAATTTGTCGATCACCTGCCAGTACCTGCCGGCGTCGGGGTACAGCGGGGTGCTCTCGAACATCACGCTGGTGGCCCCGTTGGTCAAGGGCGCGTAGACGATGTAGCTGTGTCCGGTGACCCAGCCGATGTCCGCGGCGCAAAAGTAGACATCCTCTTCCTTGAGGTCGAAGGTCAGCTTGTGGGTCAGGGCGGTCCAGACCAGGTAACCGCCGGTAGTGTGCACCACGCCCTTGGGCTTGCCGGTGGAGCCCGAAGTGTAGAGGATGAACAGCGGGTCCTCGGCGTTCATCTTCTCGGGCTCGCACTCCGCGGAAGCGTCGGCCATGACGTCGCCGTACCAGACGTCGCGGCCGGCCTGCATGTTGACCTCGGCGTCGGAGCGCTTGACCACCACGACCTTCTCGATGGTCGGGGTCGAGGCCAGGGCGTCGTCCGAGATATTCTTGAGGGGCACGTCCTTGCCGGCACGCTTGGAGACGTTGGCGGTTATCAGCACCTTGCAGTCCGAGTCGTTGATGCGGTCGCGCAGGGCGTCAGCGCTGAAGCCCCCGAAGACGATGGAGTGGATTGCCCCGATCCGCGCGCAGGCCAACATGACCACGGGAAGCTCGGGGACCATGCCCAGGTAGATGCAGACCCGGTCGCCCTTGGCCACGCCCATGCCCTTGAGCACGTTGGCGAACTTGCAGACCTCGACGTAGAGCTCCTTGTAGGTGATCTTCCGGTCCTCGTCGATCTCGTCGCCCTGCCAGATGAGCGCGGTCTTGTTCTCGCGCTCCGTGCCCATGTGGCGGTCCAGGCAGTTGAAGGTGACGTTCAACTCGCCATCCTTAAACCAGGTGTGCTGGATGGTGCGCTTCTCGGTGTTCCACTCGAATTCCCGGGCGACCGTCGGCTCCTTGAACCAGCTGACCATCTCCGTGGCCTTCTCCAGCCAGAAGCCATCGGGGTCGTTCACCGAGCGGTCGTAGAGCTTCTGGTACTCTTCCAGCGACTTGACGTGGGCTTCCTTCTGAAGCGCGGCCGGCGGCGGGAAAGTCCGGTTCTCGGTCATCAATGAGTCGATGGCTTTCTTTTCCTCAGACATCCTGTCCTAGCCTCCATTCCTGGTACAAAGACCCCCTGAAGTGCGAACGGTGCACGACCCCCGTGGCCGCTGGCAGCGTTGGCTCTCTTGAAGGTATCCGGTTGGTGCGGGCGGCACAAGTCTCTCCAAGCTTGGACTCACTTGGGACCCGGCGCCCCGGTGTGTCCGCAGATTAACTCGCACCCGATGCTACGCCCTCCGGGAGTATTGTCAAATCCAGTTCCCTTCGGACGCATGACCATGGCGAAGTGGTTTTCTCGAGTTGAACTTGACAAAACGGCGGATCGCTAATAGATATCTAAAATACCGGAGAGTTTCCTCCATCGAAAAGTCGAGCGCGCGCATACAGTTTCCCCCGGGCCATGGCCGCGGGTGGCGATATTTTTGGATTGCCGGGGGCCGGACGGTTCAACTCTCTCCCGCCGTCAGCGACTCGTAGGTCTCGCGCTCGCGGGCCAGCTTCACGTTCTTGCCGTCGACCAGGATCTCGGCGGGGCGCGGCCGGGCGTTGTAGTTGGAGGCCATGGTGAAGCCGTAGGCCCCCGCGGTGAAGACCGCCACCAACTCGCCGGCGGCCATCTCGGGCATGGCCCGCCCGGTGGCCAGGACGTCGCCGGTCTCGCAGATGGGCCCGACCACGTCGGCGATGCACAGCGTGGCGCCGGCCACCGAACCGCCCCGCGAGGGCGGCAGCAGGTGGCTCTCGGCCGGCCATATTTCGTGAAAAGCGTCGTACATCGCGGGCCTGACCAGGTCGTTCATGCCCGCGTCCACGATGTAGTAGCGCTTGCCGGGAGTGTCCTTGACGTAAAGGATGCGGGCCAGCAGCACCCCGGCGTTGGCCACGATGAAGCGCCCCGGTTCGAGCACCAGCCGGCAGTCGGCGTCCTTGGCGCGGGGCATGATGGCCGCGGCGAACTCCTCGGCGTCGGCGGCCTCGTCCTCGGCCTTGTAGAAGACCCCGAAGCCCCCGCCGGCGTCCAGATACGTGAGCGGCGCGCTCTCCGAGCGGTTGGCCTTGATGAAGCCCACGGTGCGGTCCAGCGCGGCGACGTAGGGGGCGGGGCTGGTTATCTGACTGCCGATGTGCACGTGCACGCCGTCGAAGATGATGTTCGGCCACTTCTCGGCATTGGCCAGGATGTTCGAAGCTGCCTGGGGCGGCAGGCCGAACTTGGTGGCCTTGTGCCCGGTGGATATCTTCCGGTGTCCGCCGGCCTTGACGTCGGGGTTCAGGCGCAGCGCCACGCGGGCCTGCTTGCCGGCCCGCCCGGCGGCCGCGTCGATGGCGGCGAGCTCAGGCTCGGACTCGCAGTTGAAGAGCAGAATATCGGCGGCCAGCGCCTCGTCGAGCTCCCTGGCGGTCTTGCCCACCCCGGCGAAGGCCATCTTGGCGGCGTCGCCGCCGGCCTTCAGGACGCGAAAAAGCTCGCCCCCGGAGACCAGGTCGAAGCCCGCGCCGGCGGTGGCCAGCGCGCGGAGCACGGAGAGGTTGGCGTTGGCCTTCACCGCGAAGCAGATCAGCGGGTCGAGGTCCGCGAAGGCGGCCTTGATCTTGTTGAAGTGGTCGACGATGGTGGCCTTGCTGTAGACGTAAAGCGGCGTGCCGTGCTTCTCGGCCAGTTCCTCGGCCGGGACGTCCTCGCAGTAGAGCTCGCCGTCGCGGTACTTGAAGAAGTCCATGGCGCTTCCTTTCCCGATCTTACTCCGCGAACTTCCTCTCCAGTTCCGCCCGGTAGGCGGCCGGGTCGGTGAGCGGCTTGCGGGCCAGGCCGCTGTCGGTGGCCGCCTGGGCCACGGCCGAGGCCACCCAGGGCACCAGCCGCCGGTCGAAGGGCTTGGGGATGATGTAGTCCGGTCCGAACTCGAGGCCTGCTACCCCGTATGCCGCGCACACCGACGGGGGCACCGGCTCCTTGGCCAGGCGCGCCAGGGCGTCGGTGGCCGCCAGGCACATGGCGCGGTCCACCGCCTTGGCCCTGACGTCAAGCGCCCCGCGGAAGATGAAGGGGAAGCCCAGCACGTTATTGATCTGGTTGGGGAAGTCCGAGCGGCCGGTGGCCATGATCACGTCCTTGCGGGCCTCCTTGGCCTCGGCGTAGCCGATCTCCGGATCGGGGTTGGCCATGGCGAAGACCAGCGGGTTCTTGGCCATTGAACGCACCATTTCCTGGGACACGATACCCTTAGCAGAAACACCCAGGAATACGTCCGCCCCTTCCATAGCCTCGGCCAGCGTACGCGCCTTGGTGGGGTGCAGGAACTCGACCATGTGCTCGTGAACGCCTTCTGTCCTGCCCTTGTAGAGTATGCCGTGGATGTCGTTCATGATCAGGTTTTCGGCGCGCACGCCCATATACCTGTAGTATCTCGCGCACGAGAGCCCGGCGGCCCCGGCGCCGGAGATTAGCACCTTGGCGTCCTCGATGCGCTTGCCGGTCAGTTCCAGGCCGTTTAGCAGCGCCGCGCCCGAGATGATTGCCGTGCCGTGCTGATCGTCGTGGAACACGGGAATATCCACGCGCTTCTGGAGTTCGGGCTCGATGTAGAAGCACTCCGGGGCCTTGATGTCCTCCAGGTTGATGCCTCCGAAAGTAGGCGCCAGCGCCGCGCATATCTCCACGATCTTTTCAGGATCGTGCTCGTCGATTTCGATGTCGAACACGTCGATACCCGCGAAGCGCTTGAAGAGAACCCCCTTGCCCTCCATGACCGGCTTGCCGGCCAGCGGGCCGATGTTGCCCAGGCCGAGCACGGCGGTGCCGTCGGAGATCACCGCAACCAGGTTGCCCTTGTTGGTGTAGCGGTAAGCCTCCTCGGGATCGCGGGCGATCTCCCGGCAGGGTTCTGCCACGCCGGGGGTGTAGGCCATGGACAGGTCGAGCTGGGTGGCGCAGGGCTTGGTGCTGACCACCTCCAGCTTGCCGGGAGTAGGTTCGGCGTGGTAGCGCAGGCACTCTTCGCGGGTCAGTTTCACATTGCTCATGGGAACACGTCCTTTCTCTGCTCAGTCCGTTTTCAGCGCGCCGACCAGTTCGCCGAGGCTCTGGGCGCCCAACTCCGCGCCGCGCTCGGCGATCTCGGCGGGCAGGCGAGGGGCCCAGTCCGGCCGCACGAAGTTCATGGTGCCTATTGAGACCGCCGTCGCCCCGGCGAGTACGAACTTCATCGCGTCCTCGGCGTCCGCGATTCCGCCGGTGCCGACGATCGTCGCCCCGGTGGCCTGGTAGACCTGGTGGACCATGCGCAGGGCCACCGGGCGGATCGCCGGTCCCGAGAGGCCGCCGGTGGCGTTGGCCAGCACCGGGCGGCGGCTCTCGACGTCCACCTCCATGCCCAGCAGCGTGTTGATGAGGGTCAGCGCGTCGGCCCCGCCGGCCAGCGCAGCCTCGGCGGCGGCGACGATGTCGGTCACGTTGGGCGTGAGCTTGACCCACAGGGGCAGCTTTGTCGCTTGCCTGACGGCGACGACCAGGTCCCGAAGCCTGTGGGGATCGGTCCCGAAGGCCAGGCCGCCCGCGCCCACGTTGGGGCAGGAGACGTTCACCTCCAGCGCGGCGATGCCCGGCGCTCCGGAGAGCTTGGCGGCCAGTTCGACGTACTCCTCGACTCTGTGGCCGGCGATGTTGGCCACCAGCGGGACCTTCACGATCCGGCGGACCTGGTCCAGGTAGCTCGACAGGAAGGCGTCGACGCCAGGGTTCTCCAGGCCGATGGCGTTGAGCATTCCAGAGGGCGTCTCGGCGACGCGCGGGGTGGCGTTGCCGGCGCGCGGCTTCACCGTGAGGCTTTTCAGGACCACCGCGCCGAGGTCGTTGACATCGGCGATGCGGGCCATCTCCATGCCCAGGCCGTAGGTGCCGCTGGCGACCACCACCGGGTTGGCCAGCTTCAGGCCGCCGACGTCCACGGCCAGGTCGAAGGCTTTACTGCCCACCGGTGGCCTCCTCGGCCCGCTTCTCTTCGGGAGGGCGCTTCTTGCCCATGCGCAGCAGCGCTATGAAGTACAGGACGATGCCCAGCGTCAGCCAGGCGTCGGCCAGGTTGAAGGTCGGCCAGCGGCTGGCCCCCAGGCCGAAGTCCAGGAAGTCGCGGACCGCCTGGTAGCACACCCGGTCGTAGAGGTTGCCCAGCGCGCCGGAGAAGATCAGTCCCAGCGCCAGGGTGTAGAGGGTGATCCGGCCGCCGGCCTCCTTGGGCGGCACCAGGTACATGTAGAGCACCACCGTGGTCATCACCAAGGTGAAGATTATCAGGGCGGTGTTGCTGCCCCCCCCGTCCGAGCCCAGACCGAAGAAGGTCCCGGTGTTGAGCGCGGTGTGCAGAGAGAAGAACTCTCCCAGCACCGGGACGGGCTCCGCCGGCGGCTGTCCCAGCCGGGCGAAGACTGCGTACTTCGAGACCAGGTCCAGCGCGGCACCAACGGCCGTCACCGACCAGAAGAGGACATGGCGTTTCCTGTTCTCATCTGCCATCGGGGAACAAGGATACAGCGGGGAAGCGGTTAGTCAAACGCAGGCGTGAACCGCAGTCAATTCACGCCTGCCAACTTCTCAATGCACAGGCAGACACCGCACAGCACCACAACCATCAGCATATTGCTGATCAGATATCTCAAGGGGAACTTGTTGCCCATTCTCCACTTCTCGAAGTAACGGGAGAACACATATACTCCCACGACCGCTATGGGGACAATGACTTTCCAGGGATAAGGCAGCAGTCTGTCCGGGAGGGAAACGGCAAGGGGGCAGGCGAGGAGCGCCATCACCACCGCGTGGATGTCCAGGTGGAGTCTGTCAAACGCGCTCACGGCTCAGAACTCGATAACGTCTTCCAGGCGCGAGAGGCCCACCACCCGGACCAGGCGCACCTCGACGCGCTTCCGGTTGGGCCTGACCCCCAGCCTCTTGGCATCGATGACGTACCGCTCCCGGCTGGTCGCCGAGTCGCCCAGGTTGTGAACGTCGGCGTCCTCCAGGGTCAGGAAGTCGTCACTGAGGGCGGCCAGCCTGCCGAGGTAGAGGACCGGTCCGTCGGTGTCCACCACCACGGTCTGGCCCACGAGCGCCTCGAAGTCCCCGCTCATTTCCCGTCCCCCAACAGGAAACCCTCCAGGCACTCGGTCAGGAGGCTGAGCCCCCCCGGCTCCAGCGGCTGCCAGAAGGGCTCGATGTGCATGCAGCGTACCTCGGCGCCGAAGCGCTCCGCGACTTTCTCCATCTCCGGCAGCGGCGTCTTGCGCGGTGAGATCTGCACGATGAGCGCCGGCGGGGAGTTCGCGGACTTCTCTCCCGCGGCCAGATCGAAAGCTTCTATCTCATCAATGAACTTCGCGGAGATGGGCAGGCCGTCGAGGTCCTCGGCGGCGCCCTCGGGCAGCGGGGCGTCCTCGACCTTGGCCGCCGCGCCGCCGGCCGCGGCCATCTCCTTCTTGACCATGCTGCGCCGGAGCTGCCGGCGGCCGCGCTCCTGCCTGAGCCAGCTGCGACCGCTGATCACCGGGGCCACCGCGATGGCGCGGGCCGCGCCCAGTTCCCCGGCAAGTTCCAGCGCCAGGCCCCCGCCCAGCCGGGCGCCCAGGAGCGCCAGCGGCACGTCGGAGACCAGCTCTCCGAGCTCAGCGGCGGCCGCCGCCGCGTCTCTCTTCATGGTGGAGACGCTCACCTCCGGCGACTCGCCGGCCGAGTCGCCGGTGCCGTGGTAGTCGAAACGCAGGACGGCCGCGCCGGCGTCCGCCAAGGCGCGGGCCAGGCGCGCCAGCGCCCCGTAGGCCGCGCGCTTCTCGTCTCCGCAGGGCGCCAGCATCAGGATCGCGGCGCGAGCCGCGCCCTCCGGGCGGTGCAGCACCCGGAAGAGGCTTCCCGCCCGGCTTGAGATGTAACCCGGTTCTTCCAACTGCTATCCGTTCCTGGCGGCGACCAGCTCGGCGATCTGTCGCGCGGTGCTGAACCGCTCCACGGAGAAGTCCTCGTCGGCGAAGCTCAGGCCGAAAGTCTCTTCCAGGCCCACGACCACCTCGAATATCCGCACCGAGTCGATGCCGAACTTCTCGATGAGGTCCTGGTCGTCGCTGATTTCTTCGGGCTTCACGTCGAGGAAGAGCCGCTCCACCAGGAGCTGCTTGACCTGGGACAGTATCTCGCTCAACTCGGCCATGGAACTCCTCCTGACTGCGCCGTCCCGCGCGGCGCTCCGCGCCCGATGGGGGCAACTCAAGAATCTAGTCAGGAAGGTGCCCGGAGTCAAGCCCGGCGCGCGGCCGTTTCCGAAGTCGCCTGACCGCAATGAGTTGCGGAGCACCTCCGCTGGCCGCCGGTTCTTGACAGAGCTCAGGTCGGCGGGTATGCTGCTTGCTCCGGGCGGAGAGTGTCGGTTCGAGCGCCTTTGGTGAGGAAGAGGAGAGCATGGCCAAGTCCAAGGAAAGCACCCGCAAGGCCAAGGACAGCAAACGGTCCTCGAAGCGCAAGTCGACGCGGACCAGCGGGAAGACCTCGAAGCGCAAGTCGACGCGGACCAGCGGCAAGACCTCGAAGCGCAAGCCGCGGATGCAGAGCGAGGCCCGGCGCATGTCCTTCCAGGTGGCCGAGAAGAGCAGTGAGTTCTTCGACCGCCTGCGCGCCCACTACCGCGAGTGCCGCCGCAAGGATGTGGACATAAAGGCCGGGGTGGAACTCTACCTGGCCGACGGCACTTTCTTCGACAAGGGCACCGCGCGGGTGGCCAACGTCTCCGCCTCCGGGGCGCTCTTGACTGACGTGGTGATCAAGGGCGAGAGCTTCCCCACCGGCCCCTTCCACCTGCACGTCACACTGCGCGGGGGGGACTATGAGGGCGTGAGCATCAAGTGCAAGCCGGTGCGCTTCGTGCCCGAGCGCAGCGGCGTGGGCGTGCGCCTGGACGATATCTTCGTCTCGGTGGCAGACGGGGAGAAGTAGCTCCCGCGTCCGCCGTCGGGAGTCAGCCCCGGCGGGAATAGCATCTCCTTCCGGAGCGTTCACCCTCTCGAAGATTGTGCTTTCGCAAGGGAGGATCGCATGCGGGCCATTGTTGACGCCGACGCCTGCACGGCCTGCGGGCTGTGCGCCGACGCCTGCCCGGAGGTCTTCAAGATGGGCGAGGAGGTCGCCGAGGTCATTGCCGACCCGCTGCCCGCCGGGAGCGAGGCCTCGGCCCGGGAGGCCGCCGAGGGCTGCCCGGTTGAGGCCATAACCATCGCGGAGTAGCTGGCTCTCAGCCTGCCGGAGAGGAGCGCCATGCAGAAGTACGAATGCACCGCCTGCGGTTACATCTACGACCCCGAGAAGGGCGACCCGGAGAGCGGGGTCGGGCCGGGCACCGCCTTCGAGAGCCTTCCCGACGACTGGGTCTGCCCGGTCTGCGGGGCGGGCAGGGACCAGTTCCAGCCGGTGGACTGACTCCCGGATAATGCTTTCGGACCTTCCCGAATTTCCCGAGTTCCGGCCGCTGCGGCTGGAGGACCGCGACCTGGTGGAGCGGGGCTTCCAGGGGCTCGGGCGGGAGAGCTCGGAGTTCACCTTCACGGCCTACTACCTCTTTCGCTGCCCGGCGCGCTCCTCGCTGAGCCGGTTGGGTGACGCCCTGCTCTTCCGTGAGCGCTGCCGCGGCGGCGACTGGTGCCTGCTGCCCCCCATGCTCACCCAGCGCCCCGCCGAGGCCGCCGAGCGTGCCCTGCGCCGCCTGGCCGGGCCGAGGGATGGCGCCTGGCACCTGGCCAGCGTCACCGAGCGCATGTGGCGGGAGGTATACGAGCCGGCCGGCGTCTTCGAGCGCATGGTCGACCGCGACAACTTCGACTACGTTTACGAGCGCGCGGCGCTGGCCGATCTGCGCGGCAACAAGTACCACTCGCAGAAGAACCAGATAAACCGCTTCAACCGCACTTCTTCCTGGGAGTACCGCCGGCTGACCCCCGACCTGGTGCCCGGCGCCCGCGACCTGGCCGACCGCTGGTGCGCGGAGCGCTGCGAGATGGCCGGGCCGATGAGCTTCGACGAGGTCCGGGCCCTCAAGGAGGGCCTGTGCATGGCCGACCGGCTGGGTCTGGTCGGCGGGGTGATCCTGGTGGACGGCAACGTCGAGGCCCTGTCCCTGGGTGAGCCGCTCAACGAGGCCACCGCGGTGATCCACTTCGAGAAGGCCAATCCGAACATGCGCGGCCTGGCCCAGCTGATCAACCGCGAGTTCGCCGCCCGGGAGTTCACCGGGCATCGCTACCTCAACCGGGAGATGGACCTGGGCAACCCCGGACTGCGCCGGGCCAAGGAGCGCTACCATCCCGCGCACATGGTCGAGAAGCACGCCGTCGGCCTGGCCGGCAGCGGCGCGCTGGAGCGGCACTTCGACTACGTCCACGAGCACAGCAAGGAGCTCTAGAAATGAAGCCCCAGGAGATACTGCCGGGCGTCTGGTGGGTGGGCGCGCTCGACCCGGACATGCGCCTCTTCGACGACCTCCTCCGCACGAAGAGCGGCACCAGCTACAACAGCTATCTCCTGACCGGCGAGGCCCCGACGCTGATTGACACCGTCAAGGGCAAGTGCGCCGAGACGCTGCTGGGCAACCTGAGCGAGCGCCTCGACCTGAGGGATCTCAAGTACGTCGTGGCCAATCACGCCGAGCCGGACCACTCCGGGACGCTGGGCCTGCTGCTCGAGCGCGCGCCCAACGCCACGGTGCTGGGCTCCAAGGCCGTGGGCGTCTTCCTCAAGGAGCTGCTCAACCGCGACTTCCCGTTCCGCGCGGTGGCCGACGGCGAGGAGCTGGACATCGGCGGGCGCAAGCTGGTCTTCGTCTCCGCGCCCTTCCTGCACTGGCCTGACACCATTTTCACGTACCTTCCGGAGGCCAAGGCGGCCTTCACCTGCGACGCCTTCGGGGCGCACTTCTGCCCGCGCGATTCCCTGTGGGCGGACTGCCACCCGGACTACGCCGACGACCAGAAGCTTTACTACGACTGCTTGGTGCGCTTCTACGGCGAGCACGTCCGCAAGGCCTTCGAGCGGGTCAAGGACGTGCCCATAGAGACGGTCCTGCCCAGCCACGGGCCGCTGCTGCGCGGCGAATGTCTCACCAGGACCCTGGAGCGCTACGCGGCATGGAGCGCGCTTCCCGAGAAGGGCGAGAAGCCCGTCGTTGGAATCGTTTACCTCACCAGCCACGGCAACACCGGGAGGATGGCCCGGGCGGTGGCCGAGGGGGTCGCGCGCGCCGGCGGTCAGGCCGAGTTGGCCCGCTGGTCGGAGAAGAGCGAGGAGCAGATCGTCGCCCTGTACGAGAAGGCCGACGTGCTGGCCTTCGGCACGCCGACCATCAATCGCGACGTGCCCGGCCCGATGTGGAAGACGATGGCGCTCTTGAGCGTCTCATCGCTGCCCCGCAGGAAGGTCGCCGGCTTCTTCGGCTCCTTCGGCTGGAGCGGCGAGGCCGCCAAGCTGGTCGAGTCGCGTCTGGCGGGAATCGGCTACAAGCTGCCGGCCGAGAGCGTGCGCTGCCGCTTCTCGCCCACCGAAGAAGATCTCGAGCGCTGCCGCGGGCTGGGCGCGGCGCTGGTTTCCGCGCTCAAGTAGCTTGACTTTGGGCTGTTGGGGCGTAGTATGCTCCCGATCATCGGATTTCCAGGGTTGCCCGGTCGTCTAACGGTAGGACGCCTGACTCTGGCTCAGGTAGTTGGGGTTCAAATCCCTGCCGGGCAACCATCGCCAAGCCCGGCGAAAGAAGTAGTGAAGCGGTCGGGGAGGGGCCTGCCCGGCTGTCGGAGAGAGAGAACCAGCGTCCCCATCGTCTAGCCAGGCCTAGGACATCAGATTCTCGATCTGATAACTGGGGTTCAAATCCCCATGGGGACGCCACCAAAGCAGTCAATTTCTAAGTAGTTGTTATAGAACTGCTTGACGGTGCCCGGCGTTCACCTGTGTTACTCAAAACACCTCCGGCGGCTCGGGTTCGGGCTGTGGCTTGGGTTTGGAATGCGTGGTCGCGTTGACCCGTCGGTATTCCTCCAGCGCGGCGGCCACCTCGGGACGCGCGGCCAGGGACGAGTTCCGCAGCGCGGATGCCGTCCAACGTCGGTCGAACTTCCGGCCCTTCCTGAGGACCTTGAGCAGTCCGGGCACGGCGCGCTCGTCGCCGATCTTGGCAAGGGCGCTTACCAGGCCAGTGCTGTGTCCCTTGGGCGCCTCCTTGAGCGCCCTGAGCAACTCGGGCACGGCACGCTTGTCGCCGATCTCGGCGAGGGCGTCTATCACGCCGCGACCGACCTCGCCTTGCTTGAGCATCCTCAAGAGCGGCTCCACGGCCCGGCGGTCACCGATCTTGCCGAGCGCCTCGGCCGCCCCGGTCTTGAGCCATCTGTGATACGCCTTGGCCTGCGGATCGTCGCCGTCTGCGGTTTCTCCCATGATGCCGATCAGCAGCTCAAGGGCCTGAGCTGCTTTCAGGCTGCCCAGCCCCTTGATCGCGCTACGCCGGAGCTTGTGATCCTGTCCCTTTCCCGCCATCTTCATGAGCGCGGCTGTGACTTCTGGGCTCGGCGCGGCCTTGCCCAGCAGATTGCAGAGGTTCTCCGCCCCCGGTCGATCCCGGCGCTCATCGAGCAGCCGGCGAGCCGCGGCCACGGCCCGTGGGTCCGCCCGGCGCAAGTGGCCGAAGGAACCCAGAGACATCGCGACGATCCGCACGTCGTCGGACTCCTCGAGCTTGCCCAGGAGCTTGATCGCGACCGGCACGCCCTCGGGTCCCTTCAGCCCCCATTCACCCAGGGAGCTGATTGCCAGCACCTGCAGCTTCCGGTCCGGACTGTCAAGGAACTTCGCCAGCGCGCTGGCCAGCTCAGGCGTGTAGGGCATGGCGAAACATGGGTGGTGGCTGAGAGCGCGATTGTTCTTGGCGGCCCCAAAGAACTTCTCCAGAACGCCGGGCTGCGCCAGCAACTTCTTGAGACCGCCCCTAGCTACATGGGCCATGGTCTACTTGTTGTCCGGGCCTTTCTTCTCCACAAGCATCTTCAGAAGTTCCTCCCGGACGGCTGCGGTGCCGATCTTGCCCAGGGACTTGGCCGCGTCGCCGGACACGAAGAACTTCTTGTCGCGACAGGCCTTGGCAAGCGCGGGAATGGCGACCTCGCAACCCAACTCGCCGAGTGCCTTGGCCGCTGCGCTGCGCCGGCGCTGGTACTTGCTCTTCTCGGGCTTCTTGAGGGCATCGATCAACATCGCAACGACCTTTGGCCCCCGGGCCTTGGCGGGCAGACGGGGGATGAGCCGGATGGCTACCCAGCGGCTGTCGTCGTCGCCCTCGGCGGCCTTCCGGAGCACGAGCTTCACGACGCGCTTGTCCCCGAGCCTGATCAGCGCGGCGCCGCCGTAATGGATATCCTTCCCCGCCAGCCTGAACAATGCCTCGCGAGCTTCATGCGTGTCCAGATACTCCAGCTTCCGGAAGGCGGACCTGCTGGCCCAGAAGTCTTTTCCCGTGGCGGCCCGCTCCAGATCAGCGATGCTCCGCGCGCGCAACTGTTCGATCTCCCTGAGCGCCTCCACAGCGGCCCATCCCGCCCCGGGACCCTCGGCGGCCTTGCGGATCGCCGGTTCGGCCGGCTGCCAGCGAAGCTCGCCGAGGGCATGTATGGCCCTGGTCCTGGCGAAAGCACCGGGGGATTCCTTGGCCTGCCGGATCAGCTTCTCCGGCAAGTCGCCCAGCCCCAACCGTGCAACGGCCCGGGCGACCGCCCTCGCTGACCTGATAGGCATCTGCTGGGCCCGGCCACCGCAAAGGACCTCAACCAGCGGTTCGCGGGCCGGCGCAAAGCGACAGCGCCCCAGCGCCCAGGCCACGGTGGTCCGGACGGCAGAGTTCTCCTTCTCGTCCTTCAGGCGGGCCATGAGCGGCGCGCCGCCGCCGGGCAGAACCCGCCAGACGCCCGCCGCGCCCGCCGCCAGCCGGCGCAACGCCTGGTCCTTCGAGGCCAGGGCCGTCCTGACCCACTTCTCGCGGTCAAGACCAGGTGGGTTAAGGGGAAGCAGCGGCGGCGCGTCCAGGGAACGCTGATGGCGCTCAAGCCCCCGGATCGCCCATGCCCGGACCGCCGCGCTGGGGTCTTCGACCGCGGGCTTCAGGACCAGCCCCACGGCATCCGGGTCGCCCAACCAGGCCAGCCGCCAGACGGCCACGCAGCGCTCCTGCTCGTCGTTGCTGGCCAACCGGGCGACCAAGGCCTTGAGCTTCTCCGGGTCCGCCGGTCGCCATAAACGCACCATCCCGGCCTCGAATGAGACCTTCGTGCCGGAAGCCGCAGCGAGTTTCTCCAGGCATTCACGAACCGTTCCCTTGTGGGACACTGATATCCGGGTATCCCATGTGAACAGATCCTTGGGGCGAGCACAGTCGAAACCGTGGCGGGAGATGAACTCCGGCAGCCATGTCTCGACAGATTCGCGGCTGAGCCTGATGCTCGCCGGCTTGGCGAGTATGGCCGCCAGCTCCGCCTCCGCTGTCCTCACGCCGGGGATCTCCGGCTGACCGACGGGCTCCGGAACGGCCGCGCCAACCGGGGCCGCAGCAAGGTGCAGGTGCCGCCATACCCCGAAGGAACCGGCCCCCAGAATTGCCGCCAGCGACAGCCCGGCAGCCACTTTCCACCCCAGAGCCAGTGATCCCGCTGTGGCGGAGACGGCAGCAGTCCCGGTCGCAGCCACCTTTGCTCCGGCACCCGAGACCAGGCTCTTGATGAACGCGGTCAAGCTGGCCGGCACCGAAACGGCCGGGGTCTGTCTAAGCGCGGCGACCACCGCTGGCGCCGCGCAGGCGTAACCCGCCCGAGCCATCAGCCCGCGCAGCTTCTCCAGACCCCGATGAATGTTCGTCTTGACCGTCCCCTCCGGCATGGCCAGCACTATTGCCGCCTCCGAGTGACTCAATCCTTGCCTGTGATGCAGGACTATGGGCAGGCGGTACTCTTCCCTCAGTTGCTCAAGCGAAGCGTCCAAGCGTCCGCGCAGTTCCCCCTGCTCGATACTTGAAAGATTCCCAGGCTCGGTGAGGTTTCGTTCCATCGCGTAGCTCCTTTCCCGCCGCCGCCGCGCGACTTCGGAATCCAACCGATCCCGGTGTGCACAGACAACGATCCTCAGGAGCCAGGAGCGGAAATTGTGCACCGCACCGCTGGTGCGGATATCCCGCGCCACTCGGGAGAAGGCATCCTGGCAGACATCCTCGGCGTCCGCCTCGTTGCCCGTCAAGGACAGCGCCAGGCTGTAACAGGACCGCTCGTGCGCCATGAGCAACTTGCCCAGCGCCTCGCGGCCGCCAGCCTGTGCCTTCTCCAGGAGACCCTTCTCGATCGCGGTCACAACCTCCGCCTCCGACCCCATTATCCACCCCTAAGCCGGAGCCGCAAGGCAGCCAGTTTCAGGATTCCGGGATATTCTTCGGAAGCAGGCTCATGCGCCCGATGAGCCCACGAATGAGCCTGGTGAGCCTGTCGATGAGCCTGGGTCCTACGCATGCATCCTCGGCGTGCCTACCTCCGCTTCCTGATCCTCCTAACCCTCGGGATCTCAATCTTGAGTTCCAGGAGCTGGTGGTGCTTTTCCATCATTCTGTCCGGTATAGCCGCCCAACCGGGACTTGCAGCGGCCGGAATCGGGCTCGACAGCCTGACCCCAAGTGCCTATCATTTCGAGGTGTTTGGAAATCGACTGAATAGTTGAACAGGCCGGGAGGCAACCATGAAGCGCAGCGTGATCTCAGTCTGGCTGTCCCTGCTGGCTATCGCCGGGGTCGCGGCGGGCGCCGAGATTCCCGCCTTCCCGGGGGCCGAGGGCTGGGGGGCAGCGGCGAAGGGGGGCCGCGGCGGCAAGGTGATCAAGGTCACCAACCTCAACGCCAAGGGGCCGGGCAGCTTGCAGGCGGCTTGCGATGCCGCCGGCCCGCGGATCGTGGTCTTCGACGTCAGCGGCGTCATCAAGGGCAACGTCAGACTGGCGCGCGGTGAGATAACCATCGCCGGTCAGACCGCGCCGGGCGCGGGGATAACCATCGCCGGCACCTTGAACGTCGGCGGGCCCGGCGACGTGGTAATCCGCTTCCTGCGGGTCAGGCCGATTCACGGCGGCGAGGTCAGCATCTTCAAGGCGGGTACGATCATACTCGACCACGTCTCCGCCTCCTGGGGCACCGACGAGACGCTCAGCCCCTCGACCAGCGGCAAGGTCAGCATCCAGTGGTGCTCCATCGAGGAGTCCAACCTCCAGTGGGAGGGCTGCATCTACTACGGTCTGATCCACAACTACGGCATGCTGATCGGCTACAGCCCCGAGCCGGCCGCACTGCACCACAACCTATTCGCGCATCACGCAGGCCGGGCTCCGCTGGTGGGGGTCGACCTGGACTACCGCAACAACGTGGTCTACAACGTCTACAGCGGCGTCGAGTGGCACCCGAAGAGCTTCAACCGCAGGGCAAAGGGCCAGCCCTTCCACTTCAACGCGGTCGGCAACTATTTCAAGGGTGGTCCGGCTGCGCCGCATTTCGCCACCGGTCAACTGGTCACGAAGTACAGCAAGCCGGCGGCGCGCTGCGCGATCCCGGTCCTGTCCGCCAAGAACGCCGCCATGTACGCCGACGGCAACTACTTCCCGCACAAGGGCGGCTACGTCCAGATGAAGGGCAAGGCGGCGGAGCCCTGGCCGACGCCCAAGGTGACCACCCACACCGCCGAGAAGGCCTACGAACTCGTCCTGGCCCACGCCGGATGCCTGCCCCGGGACGCGGTCTCGGCGAGGATCATGCGCGAGGTGCGCACCGGCACCGGCTCGTGGGGCAAGCTGGTCCCCGCTGACGGGCTGATGGAGGGCCTCGCGCCCGGGAAGGCCCCCAGGGACTCGGACAGCGACGGTATGCCCGACGCCTGGGAGAAGAAGCACAAGCTCAACCCGGACGACGCAAGCGACGCGGGCAAGACCGTCCCCGCCGGCGCCTCGGAGGGCGACCGTCACAAGGGCTACAGCTACGTCGAGTTCTACGTCAACGAGCGCGCGGATAAGCTCATCGCCGCGGCCATGGCCAAGGCAGAGAAGGCCAGCGGTGAGGCCTATAAGCCGCCGCCCGTCCCGGACGTGTCCAAGCTGACCATTCCCAGGGAGAAAGCCGTCAAGGGCGGCAGGGCCTACGGGCTGAAGATCAAGTCGGATGACGTGGCCGGGCTCATCAAGGTGTTGGAGGAGGAAGGGCTCGCCAAGAAGAAGTACACCAAGAAGGCCGGCTACGCCTTTCGCAGCCTGGGCACCCTGGGGCCGGAGGCCAAGGAAGCGATCCCCGCGCTGCTCAAGATCATCTCCGACCTGACCGAGAAGCGGCGCGCGTTGGACCTGGGCATGAACGTGACCATCACCCGCACCGCTGTAACCGCCCTGGCCCATATCGGCGAGCCGGCCCTGCCCGAGCTGCTGGCGGCCCTCGGGCACAAGACCCCCTGGGTTCGTGCTTGCGCCGCCCAGGCGCTGAGCCTCATCACGCCGAAGGACCCCAAGTTCGCCGAGGCGCTCCTGAAGCTGGTCGATGACGGGGACAAGCAGGTCCGCGCCGACGCGCTCTGCGCGCTGAGCCGGATCAAACCCAAGGGCGAGAAGTACGTGGACGCCTTCATCAAGGGGCTGGGGGACGAGTACTATCGCGCCCGGAGGGTGTGCCCCGACGGGTTGGGCGCGGCCGGGTCGGCGGCGGCCAAGGCGGTGCCCGCGCTGATCAAGGGGTTGGCCGATGCGGAGGAGGTCAACACCCGCCTGGCCAGCGCCTGGGCCCTGGGCCGGATAGGCCCGGCAGCGGTCAAGGCCATGCCCGCCTTGGTCAAGTCCGTCGGCGAAACCGACCGGCGGGTCCGCTGGCTCGCGGCCCAGAGCCTGGAAATCCTGGGCAAGGAATCGCTCGCCCCCCTGGTTGCGGGATTGGGGGACGGGAATCCCCGGACACGCTTCGGGTGCGCGGTCGTGCTGGGCCGGATGGGCAAGGCTGCGGAGAAGGCGCTGCCGGAGATCATAAAGCTGGTCGGGGATCCGGACGGGCACGCGCGACTGGGCGCGGTGCTGGCGCTGGGCGAATTGGGCGGCGGCTCGGCCGAGGCCCGCGCGGCGCTGGGCAAGGCGCTGGGTGATGCGGACTGGCCGGTGCGCTGGGCGGCGGCCAGGTCGCTCGGCCGGATCGGTCCCGCAGCCGGGGACGTCCTGGCCGCGCTAAGGAAGGCGACCAAGGATACCCGCCGGGAGGTGGCCGAGGCGGCCGCCGAGGCAACGCGAAAGGTGGAGAAGAAATGAGACGTGTGCGCTGAGGCTGGCGGCCCTCGCGGCCTGCGCGGGGCTCTACGCCGCGCTCGGAGAATTCCTCAAACGCTCTTCCACGGATCGTGGGTCTTGATCAGCCACGAGTTGACCTCAGCCGTCAACGCCTGGACGACGTCGGGTCTGGCGACAGCCAAATTGGTGAGTTGGTAGGGATCGTCCAGGTTGTCGAACAGGATGGTACGCCGACCATCTCCGCGTTGTTCCAGCACATCTTCCCGGTTCCAGAGGCGTTAGAACGGATCGCTACGCTCTTGTATGACCTTGAGCAGAGGGCTCGCATGGAGAGAATCAGCGCCAGTGAACTTCGGGGGGACAGCGCGGAAGAGGAGGAGAGGACATGGACTACACCTATGAGGACATAGCCGGGATGATCGACCACTCCCTCCTCAAGCCGACCCTGACCGACGAGGCGCTGGAGGACGGCTGTCGGCTGGCCGTTGGCTACAAGGTGGCCAGCGTCTGCCTCCTGCCGTACTACCTGAAGCGGTGCTCCGAGATACTGAAGGCGAGCACTGTGAAGGCCAGTACGACCATCGGGTTTCCCCACGGGGGCCACGCCACGGCCGTAAAGGTGACTGAGGCCGAGCGCGCTCTCGACGACGGTGGAGAAGAGCTGGACACGGTCGTGAACCTCAGCAAGGTGTTGAGCGAGGATTGGGACTACGTTCGCCAGGATATCAAGGCGGTCATCGACCTGACCCATGCTCGCGGCCAGAAGATCAAGGTGATCTTCGAGAACTGCTACCTGCAGGATTCCCACAAGATCCGCCTTTGCGAGATCTGCACCGAACTCGGGGCCGACTGGGTCAAGACCTCTACCGGCTACGGTGACGGGGGCGCCACGGACGAGGACCTCAGGCTGATGCGGAAGCACTCGGCGCCGGAGGTCCAGATCAAGGCGGCCGGCGGCGTCCGCAGCCTGGACCGGCTGCTGGAGGTCCGTGCCCTCGGCGTGACCCGGGTGGGGGCGAGCAAGACCGCGCAGATCCTCGATGGGTGCAGGGAGAGGCTGGACCTCGCCTGAGCCACCTGCAGGAGTTGCCCTTTATCGGGCAGCGTCCTCATTGCCCGCGGGAGAGCAAACCCCAGACCCGTTTCTCGGCGGCCACCTTCGGCAATGCTGGGCCGTCCCCTTTTCCCCTTGAGCCGCTCGCCCGGGCCATTACGATACCCGGCTGATGCATCCGGCAGACCGAAGGGCGCGGTCCTCGCTGCCGGGCGCGGTGCTGGAGGACTCACCCCGTGGCCAAGATCGCCTTCATCGGTGCCGGCAGCCTGGGCTTCACCCGTGGGCTGGTGCGCGACCTCTTGACTTTCCCGACCATGCGCGACGCGACCATCGCGCTCATGGACATCGACCGCCAGCGCCTGGACTTCGCGGCGCGCGCGGTGCGCAGCATCGTCGAGCGCGGCAACTATCCGGCCAAGGTGATGTCGACCATGAACCGCAAGACGGCTCTGAAAGGCGCGGACTTCGTGGTCTGCACGATTCTCGCCGGCGGCGTGCAGGTCTGGCGTCACGACATCGAGATCCCAAAGAAGTACGGCGTGGACACGAATATCGGCGACACCCGCGGGGTCTCCGGCATCTTCCGGGCGCTCAGGACCATCCCGGTGATGGTCGGTATCTGCCGGGACATGGAGCGGCTCTGCCCCAACGCGATGCTCCTCAATTACACCAACCCCATGGCCATGCTCTGCCGGGCAATGCAGCGCTCAACGGACGTGCAACTCACCGGGCTGTGCCACAGCGTCCAGGGGACGGCGGCGATGCTCGCCGGCTGGCTGGGCGCGCCCATGAGCGAGATCACCTACGTCTGCGCGGGCATCAACCACCAGGCCTGGTACGTCAAGTACAAGAGGAAAGGCCGAGACGTCATTCCGCTCCTGCGCCGGAAGGTGGCCGCCAGCCGGAAGATATACAACGAGGAAATAGTCCGCAACGAGATGTTCCTGCACCTGGGCTACTACGTGACCGAGTCCAGCGGTCACAACTCCGAGTACAACTGGTGGTTCCGCAAGCGCCCGGGCCTGATCAGGAAGTACTGCACCAAGGGCACCGGCTGGAACCCGGGCGTTTACGCCTACATCCTCAAGCGCTACCTCCACGCCGAGAAGCACTGGAAGCGGGAGGCGAAGGCCTGGTTCGCCAAGGGCGCGCCGATGAAGCTGGAGCGCGGCCAGGAGTACGCCGTCCATATCATGGACGCGGTCCTGGGCGGCGAGCCCTTCGAGTTCAACGGCAACGTGCCCAACACCGGGCTGGTCACCAACCTGCCGGCCGGGGTCTGCGTGGAGGTGCCGGTGGTGGCCAACCGCCGGGGCCTGAACCCGCTGCACGTCGGCGCGCTCCCTCCCCAGTGCGCGGCGCTCAACAACATCAACGTCGCCTCGGAGGAGATGGCCGTGGAGGCCGCCCTGACCGGCGACCCTGACCTGGTCTTCCAGGCGGTGGCCATCGACCCGCTGACCGCGGCGGTGCTCTCGCTCGCCGAGATCAAGAAGATGGTCGCGGCCATGCTCCGAAAGAACCGTGCCCACCTGCCCCAGTTCAAGTCGGTGAAGCTCTAGCAGAGCAGCCGCAGTCTCGGACACGAGCTTGACAGAAGCCCTTGGCGCGCCTATATTTAGTGCTGTGGAGCCTTTTCCCTAAAATTGGAGGCTCTGACCTAATCGGAGCTGGGTATCGCCTGCCGCAGCCCGACACAGTCCTTCGGGGGGATAGTCAAATGGTCTTGTCACGGTTGACAAAGCTGGGCATGATCGCCCTTTGCGGGCTGCTTTTCGCCGCAGCTTCCGCCGGGGAACCCACCCCGGAAGAACTGAAGCGACTCAAGGAAATGCTCCGGAAGGGCCGGTTTTCCGACCGGCCCGAAGGCGCTTCCAGGACGAAGCCGGGCGAACGGCGGCGGACACCTGATGAGGGGCGCCGAGGCGAAAAGGCCGGGCGCGAAGACCTGGTCCCTTCACCGGCCCCGGACGAGAAGGAGAAGCTCTCCGCCTTCGAACGGTACGTTCGCGGAGAGAGTTCGGCGAAGGTTTCCACCGACCTGAAACAGTTCGGCTACGATTTCTTCAAGAAGCCGGCCGTGCGCTTGGAACCGGTCACCGCCGTGGCTGCGGGCCCTGACTATGTTCTGGGGCCCAACGACGAGGTCATCGTGCGGATATGGGGCAAAGTGGAATTGGAGGCCGCCGCCGATGTCGACCGCGGCGGCAAGCTCGCGCTGCCCAAGATCGGCGTTTTCCCCGTGGCCGGCCAGAGCCTGGGTGAACTTCGCAAGAACATCAGGACTCGCTACGACAAGATATTTAATGACTACAAGATGGATGTTTCACTTGGTGCGTTGCGGCGCGTCGGCGTGCTGGTGGTCGGCAAGGTCAGGCGTCCGGGGCGCTACGGAGTCAGCTCGGTGGCCACCGTGCTCAACGCGCTGATGGAGGCGGGCGGACCCAACAAGACCGGCACCCTGCGGAGCATTCAGCTGAGGCGCAGGGGCAAGCGCGTCGCGACCCTCGATGTCTACAAGCTGCTGACCGCCGGCGAACGCTCCGGAGACGTCCGTCTGCAGCCGGAGGACACCGTCTTCGTTCCGGGAGCAGGAAGACGCGTGGCCATCGCCGGCGACGTGCGCAATCCGGCCATCTACGAGCTCAAGCCCGACGAGATGAAGCTGCGCAAGCTCATCGAACTCGCCGGAGGCACCGAACCCACCGCCTCGAAGGATCGTGTGCAGATTGAGAGGGTGGAGCGTGGAGGCAAGGTCCGGCTCGAACGGGTGGACCTTACCGCGCTGGGTGAGGGCCGGGACTTCGACTTGCGGGACGGTGACATCGTCAGGGTCTTCTCGGTGGTGCGCAAGATATCCAACGCGGTCTATCTGGCCGGCAACGTGGCCCGTCCCGGAACCTACCGATTCAAGAAGGGCATGCGCGTCAGCGACCTGATAAGTGACCTGGAGATGCTGGTGCCCGAGAAGGAGTGGAAGTCCGGCGATGCCCCGAGGCCCATTGAGCCCGAATCGAAGAAGCCGCGCCTTAAGTCGAGGGAGAAGAAGCCGGTTGGCACCAGTCCTGGGAGGGATCGCGACGTCTCCCGGGAAGATAGAGGTCGGGATTCTGCTGGTCGGAGCGAAAATAAAGAGGGAAAGAGCGGCGACGAAGATGAAGAAGATCGTCCCGCGAAAGCATTCCCCCAGCCTTACTGGGAGCACGCGCTCATTCGCAGGATAACCCGGCCGCAACTCCGCGTGGAGTACATTCCTTTCAACCTGGGCAAGGCACTCCTCAAGAAGGACCGCTCGGCGGACCTGCCCCTGTTCCCCGGCGACACGGTGATCGTCTTCTCTAAATGGGACTTCGCCAAGAGACCGACGGCTCGCGTGGCCGGCGCAGTCAACCGAGTGGGAGCCTACCCGCTGACGCCCAACATGACGGTGCGCGACCTGGTCAGTGTCGCCGGCGGTCTGAAGCGCCACGCCTACCGCGCCCAGGCCGAGTTGCTGCGCGTGCACTTCGAAGAGGCGGGCCAGCGCGAGGAGCGCATCCTGCTGGACTTGAGCAAGATCCTGTCCGGTGATGCTGCGCAGAACCTCAAGCTCAGGGAGCGGGACCAGCTTTTCGTGCGCAGCGTGCCGGAATACAAGAGCGCGGCCAGAGTCAAGCTTTCCGGCGAGGTGCGCTTCCCCGGAACTTACCCGATCCGCAGGCGTGAGCGGCTGAGCAGCCTGATTGAGCGGGCTGGCGGTTACACTGACCGGGCCTACCTGCTCGGTGCGGAGTTCACGCGCGAGTCGGTCCGCAAGATACAGCAGCAGCGGATAGAGCAGATGCTCACCAGACTGGAAACCCAACTCAGCCGTACGGCGGCGGGCGCGGCCCAGACGGGCGTCACCAAGGAGGCCATCGAGGCCGCTTCCGAACAGGCCGCCTGGCAGCAGACGCTTCTGGGCCGGCTGCGGTCGGTCAAGGCCAAGGGCCGCGTGGTACTGAAGCTGGCGCAGATCGACAAGCTCAAGGGCTCCAGCTATGACATTTTTCTGGAAGACAGGGATGCCATCAATATCCCCGCCAGGCCGGACACGGTCAACGTTCTGGGCACGGTTCACAATCAGAACGCTTACCTCTGGAAAAAGAAGGCCACCTATAAGTACTACCTGCGGTTGGCCGGAGGACCGACCCGCTTCGCCAGCAAGAAGGGCATCTACGTTATCCGCGCCGACGGCAGCGTGACCAGCTTGCGCCAGGGACGCAGAGGCCTGCGCTGGGACCCCGAGCACCGCAGGTGGGTTTCAGGCGGGCTTGGCAGCGCGCCGCTGGCCGCGGGCGACACGATTGTGGTGCCCGAGGAACTCGATCACGTCGCCTGGTTGAGAAACACCAAGGACATCACTCAAATCCTCTACCAGATCGCCGTGGCCACCGGCATAGTGGTCCTGGCCTTCTAGCCCGGAAGAGACCTTGAGCTTGGGACGCACACGGACCCTGCTGATTGCGACGGCCGCCCTGGCCTGCGTCCTTTCGGCCGGGCGGACGCAGGGGGGTGAGCCCGGCGTGCCCCTGGATTCCTGGGTATACCGGGTCCTGGATCGCCTGCGAGCTGCCGGGCTGCTTGAGAGCGGAACGGCGGGTTTCCGCCCGCGGAGCCGCGGAGAAGTCGCCCGCTTGGTCCGAGAGGCCCGCAGGCTGACCAGCCAGCGCAAAGAGGGGCGCTTCGAGGCCGGCCTGGCCCGCCTGGAAAGCGAGTTCGGTACCGAACTGGAAGACGTGGACGCGGCGAGGAACGTCTACTACTTTCGCCCCATCGACAAGGTCCGGGCAAGCTATCTCTTCATGGATGGCGAGAACGATGTGCAGAACGACCGTGGCCGGGAGTACCGGGAGCACCACAACCCCAGATTATCGGTGTCTTCACGATTCGGCTGGAAGGTGTTTTCGGGATACGTCCTGTGGGAGGGCCGTTACCTCGAAGAGAGTGACGGCGATGACCAAGTAACCGCCGCACGAGTGGAAGAAGGTTATCTCCGATTGTCGGCGGGCAAGTGGTATCTGGAGGCCGGACGGGAATCGCTGTGGTGGGGGCCGGGGCGCCACGGGTCCCTCTTGCTTTCCAATAACGCCCGGCCATTCGATCTCGTGCGTTTCGGCAACGACCAGCCGGTGTTGCTGCCCGGGTTCCTTTCCAGGCTCGGGCCGGTGAGAATCGAAGGCTTCCTGACGCGACTGGAAGAGGACCGCGTTGTCTCCAAGCCGTTCATGGCCGGGGCCCGCCTGGAAGTCAGCCCTCTGCCCTGTCTGGCGCTGGGAGCCAGCCGCGTGGTCATGCTGGGCGGAAGCGGCCGTTCGGTGACCTGGAATACGGTGGCGGACGTCCTCTCGCTGGAGGAGGAGAACAACTCGAACCAGCCCGGCAACCAGTTGGCCTCGGTTGACTGGCGGCTGTCCCTGCCGTGGCGCGCACAGCCCTTCGAGTTCTACGGGGAAGTCGGGGGCGAGGACGAGGCCGGCGGTTTTTTCAGCCGGGAAGCCTATCTGCTGGGGCTCTATCTTCCCCGCCTGGGCCCCTCAGCCGTGTTCGACTTCCGTGTTGAGTACGCGGACACCTATTTCAACGGGCACGACGGTCACCCGCGGCCATGGTACACGCACGGGACGTACGGCTCGGGGTACACCTACGAGCAGCGCGTAATCGGCCACCACATGGGCACCGACGCGAAGGACCTGTACCTGGAGTTGGGCTTCTATCCGGCCGAGGGTGTGCGGGTCTGGGCGAGCTTCGACCGCGAGAAACGTGAACTGTCCTCCGACGACCCGGAAGAACGACGGGAGTACGCCGTGGGAGTAGAGTGGGCTCCTAATGATCGCCTGGTGGTCGAAGCCGCCTGGCTGCGCGAGGACGTGGACAATCTGGCCCTCTCGCCGGGGGAGAACGAAGCCGGTGATAGACTCCACCTGGCGGTAACCTGGAAGTTCTGAGAGGCTAAAAGGGGCTTAAGTTAAGCGTACACTCTTGAACATATGGATTTCATGGGCTCCAGGGCGAAGCCAGACTAGTCGCCAGCAGCATCGGCGGGTCCGCCAGCAACAACACCTGCTTTCTCCCAGCGCACCTGAGAGGTTGAACGTTCGCGGGCGGGGGGGGGGCGCGAGCTGATCGTCTTCCCGCGCGAATTCCGGGACCATTCGGCTGAGTATTCGCAGTATCTCGTTCGTTGCCGCACCGTTGGAAGTGATGTACCGGAGTTCCTCAATCCTGGCGTCCATATCCTTCGGCAGTCCGTTCTGGGACAACGCGGCGAGGATGCCCGGGTGCCCCGTGGAAGTCAGCCCCTCGTGGGCGTACCAGAGCTCCTCGTGGAGCTTCTCTCCGGGGCGCAGCCCGGTGTAGGTGACTTCGATGTCCTCGTCCGGGATCAGACCGGCCAGCTGGATCATTTCGCGGGCCAGGTCGTCGATCCTCAGGGGCTTGCCCATTTCCAGGACGTACACCCGCGAGGGCTGCCCGATGGCCGCGGCGGTCAGCACCAGCCCGGCGGCCTCGGGTATGCTCATGAAATAGCGGGTGACTTCCGAGTGGGTGACAGTGACCGGCCCGCCGCGCGCGATCTGCCGCCGGAAGAGCGGCACCACGCTGCCGTCGCTGTCCAGCACGTTTCCGAAACGCACGGTCACGAACTCGGTGGAGCTGCCTTCCGCCGCCGCCTGGCAGATGAACTCCGCGGCGCGCTTGGTGCAACCCATCACGCTGCTGGGACGAACGGCCTTGTCCGTGGAGATCAGCACGAAGCGATCAACACCCGCGTGCACCGCGGCATCGACGAGCGTCTTGGTGCCCAGTATGTTGTTCTTCACGGCCTCCGCCGCGTTGACCTCCAGCAGCGGGACGTGCTTGTAAGCCGCCGCGTGAAGGACGATCTGCGGCCGGTGGGCGGCGAAGGTCCTGTCCAGCCCCGCCCGGTCGCGGACGTCGCCCAAGACGGGAACCAGCGATACGAGGGGCTGCAGATCGGTCATGCTCTGCATCAGGTGGTAGAGGTTGCTCTCGCTGAAGTCGAAGAGCACCAGATTGTCCGGCCCCAGGAAGGCCAGTTGGCGGCAAAGCTCGGAGCCGATGGAGCCTCCGGCGCCGGTGACCATCACCGTCTTGCCAGCATAGCAGGTTCGCAGCAGTTCCATGTCCGGTGAGCCGGAATCCCGTCCGAGGAGGTCTCCGACCCGGATTTCCTTGACCTCGCTGACCTTGGTGGCGCCGCTGATCACGTCGGACAGCCTGGGGACGATCTTGAAATCGACGCCCGCGGCCCGGGCCTTCTCCACGACCTCGGTTACTACCTTTCTGGGCGCCGAGGCGATGGCCACGATGACCTCCGCCACGCGATGGCGTCGGATGACGGCGGGCAGATCGGCCAGCCTGCCCGCCACGGGGATGCCGTGTATCCGTCGGCCGAGCTTCTCCGGATCGTCGTCCAGGTAGCAGACCGGGGTTACACCCGAGTCCGGGTTCTGGCGGAGCTCCCTGCCTACCAGTTGCCCGGCTTCTCCAGCCCCGACTATGATGGCCCTTTTCCCCGGGCGGGTCCCGGGCATGAATTCCCTGAGCGCGCGCTCGAAGAAGCGCAGGCCGGCTGTTGCTCCCAGGGTCAGGACGAAGTCAAAGAGCAGCACCGTGAGCGGTATTCCCACCAGGAGCGGGGTGGACAGCATTACCGCCAGCAGGATTGCCGAGGAGCCGCCCGCTCCGACGCAGAGCTTCACGGCGTCGCGGAACCCGGCGTAGGCCCAGTAGACCCGGTAGACACGCGCGAGACGGAAAACCAACAGCTTGACAATCACCACTGCGGGCGCCAGGAAGAGGCACGTCTTCCAGGTGGCGCGGGGCTTTGAAAAGGGGACCAGTAGGGGCGCGTAAATGGGGACCA
>CBDUSI010000026.1:0-43538 GCA_965370045.1 uncultured bacterium
CGATGCCAGAGGCATCGCGCTCACCCTCGGGCCTCGCATCGCTCGGGAGCGCCTGCCGTCACGACGCCCCATTTTTCAACGGACTGCTAGGCGGTCAGCTCCGGGTGCCAGAAATCCTCTTCCGCCAGCCCGGCGCGCTCGGCGATCTTCGGCACCAGGCGATAGGCGCCGAGCTGCTTGCCACGATGGGCGTCGCTGCCCGCGGTGAAGCGCACGCCGCACTCCCTGGCGAGCCCGACCAGCTCCGCGTAGCCGGCCAGCGCCTCGGTGCCCAAGCGCCCCAGCGCGGTCTCGTTGAGCTCGAAGGCGGTCTTCTGGGCGGCCATAGTCATCAGCGCCGGCTCGAAGGCCGCGCGGAAGGGCGCGCCGAAGTCGCCGGTCAGGCCGCAGTTGTGAAGCTCGGCCCCCGGGTGGGCCAGGATGTTTACGTTGGGATTGGCGGTCAGGTTCTCGATCCAGGCCAGCCAGCGGTCCAGCAGCTCGGGCTTCTCGTCGTCGGGAATCTCCGGTGGCGAGAACCAGAAGCCCTCTCCGCCGGGAAGCAGGTGAGTGGCCGCCAGCACGACGTCCAGACCCGAGAGATCCGCCAGCATCAGCGACCCGTCCATCTTCTCGGGGTCGGCGTCGGCCTCCGCGCCGCACAGGAACTCCGTATCCGGGAACTGCGCGCGCCGCGGGCGCACCTCGGAGAGGATCGCCTCGACGGCGGTGCGCTCGGGACGCGAAGCGAACCACTCTTCAGGGCTGGCGAAGGTCTCGCTCATCATCGCGGGCACGTGCTCCAGGATCAGCGCGCGGCGCACGCCCTTCTCCGCCAGGCGGGCCATTACCGCGGGGATGAACATCTCCGGCCCGGAGTGCCCGCTGTAGATGGTGTGAACGTGATAATCGAAGTCGAAGGCGAGCGTCACGAGCCCTCCGCCGGGAAGAGCCAGAGGTCCTCGGCGGCGACGTAGCCGGAGATCTCGGCGCCCGCCCGGGTGCCGCGGGCCTCCAGGCGCAGGAGCAGCCTCTGGCCGTCGGCGAGCTCCAGCTCCACGCGCTCCTCGCCGCCCAGGAAGCCGACCTCCTTCACCCGGCCGGCCCAGCGCAACGCGCCCCCGGCGGGCTCGCCCAGCCGGGCGCGCTCCGGGCGGAAGCCCAGCAGGTACCTCTCCGCTTTCTCGGCCGGTGGCGCCACGGCGGCGGCGCCCAGCACGGTGGATACCGGCACGCTCCCCCCGCCCGGCTCGCCGACGATCTCGGCCTCCAGCCAGTTGACCTCGCCGAGGAACTCCGCGCCGAAGCGCGTTCGCGGGCGGCCGTAAAGCTCGCGGGGCGCGCCCAGCTCGATCACCCGACCCGCGTTCATCAGCGCGAGCCGCTCGGCCATGGACAAGGCCTCCTCCTGGTCGTGGGTCACGTAGATCGCGGTGAAGCCGGCCTCGCGGTGCAGGCGTACCAGCTCCGAGCGCATCTCCCGGCGCAGCTTGGCGTCCAGGTTCGAGAGCGGCTCATCGAAGAGCACCACCCCGGGCCGGGCGGCCAGCGCCCGGGCCAGGGCCACGCGCTGCTGCTGACCACCGGAGAGTTCCGCGGGCTGGCTTCCGGCGCGCTCGGCCAGCCCTACCATCCGCAGGGCCTCCAGCGCCCCGGCGCGGCACTCCTGGCGCGAGAGCCCCCGGGCCTCAAGGCCGTAGGCGGCGTTCTGGAGGACGGTGAGGTGCGGCCAGAGCGCGTACCCCTGAAAGACCATCGGCGCCCCGCGCGAGTAGGTCGGCAGCGCGGTCACGTCGCGCCCGCCGATGAACACCCGCCCGCCGGCCGCCGGCTCCAGACCGGCGATGGCCCGAAGCAGCGAGGTCTTGCCGCAGCCGGAGGGGCCCAGCAGAAAAAAGAGCTCGCCGGGCCGGATATCGATTGACACGCCCGCCACCGCGACGGTCTCACCGTAGCGGACGGTGAGGTCCTCTATGCGTACGCCGCTGGCGGCGGGGGCCTCTGGGGCGGGCACGGTTCAGCCGTCAGCCGAAGCGGTAGTGCTTGCGGACCGCCTCGGATATCTCCCAGACGCAGGACAGTCCCTGCGGGAAGCAAACCAGGTCGCCGGCGCCGAACTCGACCCCCTGGCCGCCGTCCTGGGGCGTGACCTTCACCTTGCCCTCCAGGATCAGGCAGGTCTCCGGCTGGTCGTAGTGCCAGTCGAAAGTGCTGGCCTCCTTCTCCCAGATGGGCCAACTCCTGATACCCTTGGCGGCGACCTCTTCCTCGTCGGGCCTGCGCACCTCGATCTCGGCCATGCCTTCCTCCTTTCGACGGCGCCGATTATCACCCCTCGCGCGCCGGGGTCAAGGAGCGGGGAACGCGCCCGACTGCCGCCCGGCGGATATCTACCGCGGGCTGTGCAAAGTCAGGTGGGGAGAGAGTGTGACGTAGAGGAAAAGCGAGCCTACTCGCCGGGCTTCAGGAGTTTCTGGCTCACTAGAAGCAGCTTGCAGGGAATCGTGCCGGAGTTGAGGATACGGCAGATGCGGTCGGCTTCTTCGCGCGTGAAGCGGCCCGTAATCCGGAAGCGCGCGCCCAGCGTGCTCTGGATCGACGGGGCGCTATTGACCACCCCGTCAAACAGGATGGCCAGCCGGTCGCGGTTGTGCCGGATGTTGAATTCCTTGTTCCTGGGGTCGGTGAAGTCCCGCATCTTCCGTCCGCCGGCGGCGGTGAGGTCCACCATTATCTCCAGACCCGCGTCGCCGCGGCGGACCTGGGCCTTATCGAGTTCGGCGCCGCTGACCACCGGCTTCTCGCGCAGCGCGAGCATCTCCTGGACATTCTTCCGACCGCGACGCCTGGCGCCCCGATCATGGACATACTTCTTGACCATGAACCCGGGGACCTTCTCGCCGCGCCACAGCTTGTCAGATATCTCCTTGTCATGGGTGTAGCCGCCCTTCTCGGGAGGGGCGTCAACCGCGAAGACGTGATGCAGGTCCAGCGTTCCCGGCGTTTCGATCGAAAGCTTTATTCCCTGCCCCGTCTTCCTGGCCTGCTCCCGCCAAAGCTCCTGGGCTTCCTGCGGCGTGGCCTTCGCCGGAACGTTCGGTTTCGGGATGCCGATGGTGATGACCACCCGGTCGGCGCCCTCGGGTTTGACCGAGACGTTCCTGGGGAGCCTCGCCCGGAGCACTTCGACGGTGGTCTTTGCCTCGGCTTCCGTTGGTGGCTCGCCGTTCTTCGCCATCACGTAAGTGAGCTCAACCCGGTAATCGGATGCGCTGGGCCCTCGGGAGCGCCAGACCATTCCGGCGATCACCCCGCCGACGACGACGAGAAGCCCCAGACCGGCCAGCACCGCGACTATCACCAGCGTCTTGCGCATTCGGCGTCCTCCCGTTCCCGGCGCAAGTATGCGGCTTACGCCCCCCCGGCGTCAAGGGTCCGGCCCTCGTTACAAAGAACCCCTCCGATTGTAATTGACGTTCGCCCCCCGCCGGCGGTAAGCTGTAGTAGGAAGGGGCCGGGTCACTGGGGCCGGCGGCGGGCGCGGCGAGCGGCTTGCGGAAAACCGGCGGGGGAGTTAGAGTTCCCGCCGAGGGACGCGCCGGGGCCGGACATCCTGTAATCGACCTCCCAGAGGACCCCACGTCCGCGAGCCGGCACCGGCAAGGAGGGTCAAGCCATGTGGGAATGGTTCACTGAACTGAGCGCAGTTGAGAAGGTGTTCCTCTTCTGCGTCGGGATCGGCGGCGTGCTCTTCCTGCTCCGGGTGGGGCTGATGTTCGTGGGCGTCGGGGAGACCGACACCGACATCGACATGGACATGGACATTGACGCGGACGCCGACCTGGACGTTGGCGCGCACGTCGACGCCGAGGTGCATGACGCCGGCGACGTGGGCTCCTCGGACTTCAGCTTCAAGATACTGTCCTTCCAGGGCCTGACCGCCTTCTTCACGATGTTCGGCCTGGTGGGCCTGGCCATGATGCGCAACAGCGGGCTGACCGCCGCGTGGGCCATACTGGGCGGCACCGTCGCGGGCCTCCTGTCCGTCTGGGCGATAAGCTGGCTCTTTTCGCTTTTCAAGAAGATGCAGCACAGCGGGACCATGAACCTCCGCAACGCGATCAGCCAGGAGGGCAAGATATACCTGACGGTGCCCGCCGGCGAGCCCGGCAAGGTCGAGGTCCGCTTCCAGGGCCGCCAGGCTATCCTGGCGGCGGTCAGCGAGGACAAGAGCGAGATACCCACGGACTCCCGCGTGAAGGTGGTCGACGTGGTCAGCGGCAACATTCTGGTAGTGAAGAAGCTTTGATGATGGAAAGCGTTAGAGAAGGGGGGCGAGAATGACTCTGGCACTGACACTCGCGGCCGGCGGCGCTGGCTGGTACCTGGGCGCGCTGCTCGCAATCGCAATCATCCTGGTGTTCCTGCTGATATTCCTGGCCAGCCGTTACAAGCGCTGCCCGTCGGACAAGATCCTGGTGGTCTACGGCAAGGTCGGGGAGGGCAAGTCGGCCAAGTGCATCCATGGTGGGGCGATGCTGGTCTGGCCGCTGTTCCAGGACTTCAGCTACATGAGCCTGACCCCCATCACCATCAACATCCCGCTGAGGAACGCGCTCTCGCTCCAGAACATCCGCATCGACGTGCCCAGCACCTTCACGGTGGGCGTCAGCACCGAGCCGGGCATCATGCAGAACGCCGCCGAGCGCCTGCTGCAGCTGCGCTTCAGCGAAATCGAGGGCATGGCCCGGGAGATCATCTTCGGCCAGCTGCGCCTGACCGTGGCCTCCCTGACCATCGAGCAGATCAACCAGGACCGCGAGAGCTTCCTGACCTCCATCCGCAAGAACGTGGAGCCCGAGCTCAACAAGATCGGCCTGTACCTCATCAACGTCAACATCACCGACATCACCGACGAGTCCCTGTACATCGAGGCCCTGGGCAAGAAGGCCGCCGCCGAGGCCATTAACACCGCCAAGGTGGACGTGGCCGAGCAGGAGAAGACCGGCGCGGTCGGCGAGGCCATCGCGGTCCGCGTGAAGGTCGTCAAGGTCGCCGAGAACCAGGCCGAGTCCGACAAGGGCACCAAGCGGGCGGAGGCCGACCGGCGCATTTACGTGCAGGGCCAGGAGGCCGAGGCCGTCGAGGGCGAGAACCTGGCCAAGGCCAACATCGCCGACTACAACGCGACGCTGGCCAGCAAGCAGGCCGCGGCCATGCAGAAGGGCGAGGTCGCCAAGCGCGAGGCGATGGTCGAGATCCAGAAGGCGCAGTACAAAGCCGAGCATGAGCGCCTCACAGCCGACGAGATCGTCAAGCGCGAGATCACCAAGCGCAAGGTGGTCATCGACGCCCAGGCCGAGGCCGAGCGCGCCCGCGAGGTGGCCCGCGGCGAGGCCGACGCCATCCTCTTCAAGTACGAGGCCGAAGCCAAGGGCGTGAAGCAGGTACTGGACGCCAAGGCCGCGGGGTATCGCAGCCTGGTGGAGGGCAGCGGCGGCGCCAAGGGCGCGGCCACCCTGCTGATGATCGAGAAGATCGAGGACATCGTCGCCCGCCAGGTGGAAGCCATCCAGAACCTCAAGATCGACAAAATCACCGTCTGGGACTCGGGCGGAGGCGACGACGGCAAGGGCTCCTCGACGGCCAACTTCGTCTCCAGCCTGATCAAGAGCCTGCCGCCCATCCACGACGTGGCCGGCATGGCCGGCGTGGAGCTGCCCGGGTACCTGGGCAAGATGATCGACGGGCCCGCCAAGCCCGCTCGGCCCGCCGCGCCCAAGGGAGGCGCCAAGAGCTAGACAACGGCAAGCAGCAAGCACCGGGGGCCCGCGGCGCGCGGGCCCCTTCTCTTGGCCGCCTGCGGCCCCCACTCGGGTTTCAGCTTGCACCGCGCGCGGCGGCCTCGCATAATGTGAGCAAGGCGGTGCCACGCGGGGAGGGTGAAAGTCATCAGCATCAAGGCCGACGGATACCGGGGCATCTGGTACATGAACCAGCCCTCGGACGACGAGTACGTCTACAAGTACAGCGGCGGGCTGGGGACCTATTGCGCCAAGCACCAGCCGTTCGCCGTCTACCGCCCGGAGGTGAAGAAGACCTTCTTCTGCTACGGCGGCGCAGCGGCCGACGACGACCGCCGGCTGCTGCACATGGTTTCCTGCTACGACCACGAAACCGGCACGGTGCCGCGACCCACGCTGCTGCTGGACAAGGAGACCGACGACGCCCATGACAATCCGGTGATCTCAGTGGACGAGGCCGGGCACATCTGGATATTCTCCACGGCCCACGGCACGGAGCGGCCCGCCTACATCCACAGGAGCGTCAGTCCCTACGACGTCGGGGAGTTCGAGCCCGTGGCGGCGACCCGCGAGGAGAACGGGAAGCACGTGCCCCTCGACAACTTCTCCTACATGCAGGCCTGGCGCGTCCGCGGCGAGGGCTTCGCCTGCTTCGTGACCCACTACAAGGACCCGGCGATCCGGACCTGCTTCTTCATGAGCAGCCGCGACGGGACCAGCTGGCGAGAGCGGTGCCGAATCGCGGCCGTTCATGAGGGTCACTACCAGGTCAGCGCCTGCGACGGAGCCAGGGCCGGCGCCGCGCTGAACTTCCACCCCGAGGGCCAGGGGCTCAACTGGCGCACCAACCTCTACTACACCGAAACCCCCGACCTGGGCGCCACCTGGCGGGCCGCCGACGGAACGCCCCTGAAAGTCCCGCTCACCGAGCCGGACAACCCCGCGCTGGTCCACGACTACCGGAGCGAGGGGCTGAACGTCTACCTCAAGGACATCGTCTTCGACGCGGATGGCCGTCCGGTGATCCTGTACCTGACCAGCAGGGGATACGAGACCGGGCCCGAGAACGCTCCCCGCACATGGCACACCGCCCGCTGGACCGGGAGCGAGTGGGACATCCGACCGGCGATGACCTCGGACAGCAACTACGACACCGGCTCGCTCTATGTTGAGGACCACGCGGCCTGGCGGATCGTCGCTCCCACCGACCCCGGCCCCCAACCCTACAACCCCGGGGGCGAGATGGTCATGTGGATCAGCGGCGATCAGGGCGGGAGTTGGGAACGCCTCGCGCAACTGACCACCGGCAGCGAGCGCAATCACAATTACGCGCGCCGCCCGGTGAACGCGCATCCGGACTTCTACGCGCTGTGGGCCGACGGGCACGGCAGAAAGCCGTCCGCGTCGAACCTTTACTTCTGTGACCGGGCGGGGAACGTGCGGGCCCTGCCCCGCGCGATGGAAGGGGATTTCGCCGAGCCCCGGCTGTTGGGCAGCCCCGGCTAGCTAGATTTCTTCTATCTGCCCCTCCACGGGGACAATCACCTCTTTGGCGCCCAACCCGGTGAGCGCCTCGGCGAAGGGCTTCGACTGGTCGGGCTCGCCGTGGACCACGAAGGCTTTCTTCACTTTCGGGCCCATCTCCTTGAAGTAGTCGAGCATCTCGTCGCGGTCGGCGTGGGCGCTCAACGCCTGGATGCTGTGCACCTCGGCGCGCACGCGGTACTCTTCGCCGAAGATACGGATGCTCTTTTCGTGGCGCACCAGCCGGCGGCCGGTGGTGTGCTCCGCCTGGTAGCCGACGATCAGCACGATGTGGTCGGGATTCTCGACAGAGTGCTTGAGGTGGTGCAGGATGCGCCCGGCCTCGCACATCCCCGATGCGGAGATGATGATCGCCGGACCCTGGACGTGGTTGAGCTTCTTGGACTCCTCCACGTCGGCGGTGAAGGTCACCCGCTCTACGGTGAAGGGGTCCTGCTTGTGCCTCAGGAGGGCCATCATCTCGCGGTCGTAGCACTCCGGGTGCCCGTCGTAGACGGCGGTGGCCTTGGTGGAGAGCGGGCTGTCCACGTACACGGGTATCTCGCCGATCTGCCCGGCGGCCCACAGCTCGTGCAGGAAGTAGAGCACCTGCTGCGTGCGGCCCACGCTGAAGGCCGGGATGATCAGCCGCGAGCGGCGCTTCATGGCTTTCGCGCAGAGCGCCGCCAGCTCCTTCTTGACGTCCTCGTCCGGCGGGTGCCGGCGGTTGCCGTAGGTGCTTTCGGTAATCAGGTAATCCACATCGTTGACCACCTGCGGGTCGCGCAGGATGGGCATGGCCTTGCGGCCGATGTCCCCGGTGAAGAGCAGGCGCTTGGAGCTCCCGTTCTCCGAAAAGTCGTAGACCGAAATCGCCGAGCCCAGGATGTGCCCGGCGTCGCGGAAGGTGAGCTTCACGCCCGGGACGAGGTCCAGGGGCTGGTCGTAGTTCACCGGCTTGAAGCGCGCCAGCGCCGCCTCGGCGTCCTCCTGCAGGTAGAGCGGCTCGAAGGGACGCTGGCCCTTCTTCTTGCGCTTGCGGTTAACGTACTCGACGTCCTTCTGCTGGATGTACGCCGAGTCCCGAAGCATTATCGAGCAGAGGTCGTGCGTGGCCGGCGTGGCGTAGATGGGGCCCTTGTAGCCGCGCTTGACCAGCGTGGGCAGGTTGCCGCTGTGGTCGATGTGCGCGTGGGAGAGGACCACCGCGTCGATGGCGGAAAGGTCAAAGGGAATGTTGCGGTTCTTCTCGAACGCGGTCTTGCGCCGGCCCTGGTAGAGCCCGCATTCCAGTAACACCTTGGACTTGCCGAACTCGACCAGGTGCATCGAGCCGGTGGTGGTCCCCGCCGCGCCTTGGAAGTGGATTTTCATGCCGGGCTCCTCCTCGGTTGCCAGGAAGACAAACGATACGCGCGCGGCGCGCGGGTGTCAACAAGAATGGTCCCCGCCGCTTGCTTTCACCCGGCCACCGGAGGTAGAATGCTGGTGGGGCTGCCCTATGCCGGAAGAGAGGCGGGCGGCGCTGCGGAAAGGGGTGTGCAATGAACCCGATTATGATCGCCCTGTTGCTGGCGGCCGGTGGGCTCGGTTTCGTCCTGTTCCGCATCTCCCGGGGATCGCAGTGGCACTGGGCGCTTGGTTTGGCTCTGGCGACGGTTCCAGTGGTGCTTACCTTCTTTCTCGGAGCCATCGGCATCCTGGCCTCCGCCCTCTTCGTGGGGTCAATGTACAAGATATTCGGGTGGTGACCGGTGACCGCCAATCGCTGAAGGTGCCGCATGCCGGATGAGCCCGCTGTGAAGCCCCCCCCGCAGCTCCCGCCGCATCTACATCTATTGGGGCGTGGCGCTCTCGCTGCTTCTCGCTCTCGGCCTCTTCTCGTGGCTGGTGGTGGTGCCGGTGTGGCAGACGTGCAGGGCGGTAGAGCGATATCACGAACATACTCCGGGCGCCTTTCGCACAATATCCATCGATTGGGAGGATGAAGGCGGGCGAACTGAAGAAGAAGTACGCCGGTTGGGCGGGCCAAGGTCGGCGGGCAGATGTCTGGCTCTCTACTTGCGTCTACCTGCGCGTTTCGCGCTACATCCTGGCGCTGCGGCCTGGATGCTGTCTCACTGCGGAGAGCAGGCTCGTCCTGCCGTCCCGGAATTGCTCACGCTGCTGAAGCACAGCGACCGAGACGTACGGACTGCTGCTGCCTTTGCGCTGGGAGAGGCGCGGGACCGCAGAGCGGTCGAGCCGCTCATTGCGGCTCTGGCCGACAGGCAGAACAACGACCGCTGGGTTCTGGTCTATGCGCTGGCGAAGATCGGGGACACACGGGCGGTCGAGCCCTTCATCGCGGACTTGAAGACCGACGATCCGAAGGCCGCAACGGCAGCTATAGGTGCGCTTGTGCGGATGAAAGACCCTCGGAGTGTGCCGCTGCTCATAGCGCTGATGCGTGACAAGCAGCAGTATGAGGCCAACAGAGCCGCGGCCGCATTTGCGCTGGGAGTGATCAGTGATGCCCGCGCCGTTTCCCCACTTATCGCGGAACTGGACGATAGTCCCTTGGTTCTGGGTCACGCGATAGTCACGGCTCTAGGAGAACTCGGCGACCCTCGGGCCCTGCCCGCCCTCATCGCAGAACTCAAGAAGCCGAGCCGGAGGCTGTCGAGCGTGGCGGCGGGCGCTCTGGGGCAAATCGGCGATAGGCGCGCCGTTCCAGCCCTGATCAGTTCGCTACGAGATGCCCACTCAGGAGATAGTGCGGTATGTGCGTTGGGAGAAATCGGGGACCCTCGTGCAGCGGGCCCGCTCATCTCCCTGCTACGTGACGAGATGTCGGTGGCGTACGCAGCGAGATCATTGGGGCAGATAGGCAAACGCAGTCCAGAGGCAACGGTGTTACTGATTCAGCTACTCAGGGACGGCCACGACGGCACAAGACACTGGGCCACTTGGGCTCTCGGGCAAATCGGGGACGACCGGGCCATTGAGCCCCTGGAGAAGCTACTGAGTTCCGAGGATCCAGGTGACCGCAGTAGTGCGGCAGGGGCATTGAAGAAGATCCGGGCCGCGCAGGAGAAGGGCAAGTCGGACTGACCGCCCCCCTCCCCGGGCCGCGTACTGCTAACCGGTTACGGTACAGCCTGTTAAGCACGCTCGCCCCGCCGCGCCATTTTCTCGTATATTTCTGTTGACTTCCGTCATACTTCGCTGTATAGTGTAGTAGACACATCTGACCACCAACGCACGGAGAGACTATTGAACCGCCAAGTCGCCAGGAGGCCCACCTGTCCGCGGACGAGCAATCCAGCCTTGCCCCCGGCATCCGTCGCGATCCGGGCACTTCTCGGCGCCTTGGTGGTGAGAATGGAACTCGCGCGCGGAAAAAAGCGGCGAGGCGTCGTAAGTCCTTAGCGTTCGGGGGCTCAGCTCATGACAAAACGGGAGACCAAGGGGGCCTCGGTGTGAGAAAGGAACCCCGAAAAAAGCGGCGACGCGTCGTAAAGCACCAGCTTTCAGGGACTCAGCTCATGACAAAACGGGGGGGGGCAATCCACGGATGACGTAATTTCAGGAGCGTTACCGCGCCACGCACACCCGGTCGCGGCCGCCGTGCTTGGCCCGGTACATGGCCTGGTCGGCCTGCTGGAGCATGGCCCGCATCGAGCCGTACCGCTTGGTGAACTTGCAGACCCCCGCCGAGACGGTGACGGGGACGGGCTTGCCTCCGGCGCGCACTTTCATCGCGGCGGTCTCACGGCGGACGCGCTCGGCGAAGATGCGCCCCGCGCGCGTGCCCGCCGCGGGCAGCAGCACGGTGAACTCCTCGCCGCCGTAGCGCGCGGGGACGTCCACCTCGCGGCAGCACTTCTTGAGGACGTCCGCGAAGCGGCGCAGCACCGTGTCGCCGGCGTCGTGGCCGTGGCGGTCGTTGACCAGCTTGAAGTGGTCGAGGTCGAAAAGCACCAAGGCCGCCAGGCCCCCGTAACGCCTGACGCGCTCCAGCTCCTCCTTGAAGAACTCGTTGAAGGTTCTGCGGTTGTAGAGACTGGTGAGTTCGTCACGCATGGCCGTCAGGCGCAGGCGGGAGTGCTCCTGGGTCAGCGCGGCCAGCTGGCGGTTCGAGGCCTCCAGCAGGTCCGACTGGGTGATGATGCCCGCCAGCTTGCCGTGCTCGGTCACCGCCAGGCGGCGGATGTGATTCTCGCGCATCTTCTGAAGCGCGCCGGCCAGCGATACCCGCGGCGAGCAGGTCAACAGCGGCGCGCTCATCGCCCGCCGGGCGCTGACCTCCATGCGCTTGCCGCCGGCCAGCCGGCGGACCACCGCGCGCTCGGAGATGAGCCCCAGAGGCTTGTTGCCGGCGGCCACCACCACGCAGCTGATGCTCTGCGCGATCATCCGGCGGCAGACCTCCTTGAAGGGCGTCTCCGGCTCCACGGTAACCACCGCGCGGGTCATGTAGGCGCCAACGGTGCCGGCGTGGTCGGAGGGGCGCTGGGACGCGGTCGCGGCCTTGGACTTGGGCTTGGGCTTGGGCTTGGCGCGCTTGCCGCCGGGTTTCGTGTTCTTCTTCATGATTGAAACATTATACCCCTTGTTGTCCGATTGGTCGCGGGAAATGTGCGCTATTCCCCGATATTCCTGACCGCGCGAATCTTCTTAAGGGCCTCGGCGGTCATTTCCCGGACCCACCTGCTTTCGTCTTCGAGCAGCTTTTCCAGTTCGGAGACGGCTCCGGCGGCCGCCGGGCCGATCTCGCCCAGGGCCCTTGCCGCGTGTCCGCGAACTATTTGTTCCCCGTCACCCAGCGCCCTGGTCAGAGCGGGGATTGCCGCCTTGGCGTCGGGGCCGAGGTCCGCCAGAAAGACGGCCGCGCTAAAGCGGGCATTGAAACCCTTGTCGGGCGACAGGCCTTCCGCAATGATGCTGACGGCCTCCTCGCGCCGGCGCCCGAGCTTGAACAGGGCGTGGGCCGCCGATATGCGAACGTCATCATCCTTGGCCTTGAGCAGCTTCTCCAATGCCTGTATTCCGCGCTCCTTCTCTCCCACCTGAGTCAGTGCCTTGGCGGCGGACAGGCGCACGTGCAGGTCCGAATCGTTCAGTAGCTTGACCAGCGCCGGCGCGGCTTCTTTCGCGGCCGGGCCGATGTTGCCCAGCGCTATGGCGGCCGCCCAGACCAGGCTCCCGTCTCCTTCCTTGAGGAGCCCGATGAGTCGGGGCACGGCCGCGCCGGCATCCGGGCCAATCGCCCCCAGCACCAATGCGGATCGCATCTGAACGCTCTTTTGCTCATCATCCAGCGCGCGGATCAATGCCGGCACTGCGGGCGCGGCACCACTCTTGAGCTGACGGAGAGCTTCGGCGGCACATTCCCGGACCTCGGGGTTCTGATTCTCCAGGGCCCTGACCAGGGCGGGCACGGCTCCCGGCTGGCGGCATTCGCCGAGGGCTTCGACTGCCAGGTCCTTGTGGGGAGCAAACCGATCAGGGACCCACAGATAGAGACAGAGCCGGTCGGCGGCCTCTTCCGGACCGCCGATCCCCCTTAGCATGGGGCCGAATACGCCGGACCCAAGAACTGTATTCTCCTGTGTCCAGGCTCTCTTCCGCTCCTCGACGACCTTCCGGAGTTCCGACCGGACCTGGCCGACCGGCACCACCACCAGCCAGCAGAAGAGGCCCAGGGCAATGAGTAGAGTAAGGGCCATCCCCCAATAAACATAGATGCGCTTCGAGCGCCCGGGCCTTGCCGCCTCAATGGCCTTTTCCTCGCTCATGACGTGTTATATAATGTAAGCGCGGGCCGCGTTTTGCAATCAAGTTCCGGCCCCGGGAGGACGATATTGAGTATACCCGAGTATATCCACGGTTCTGCTCGGGCCTGCGGAGGATTTCCATGAGGCTCAGCACCTGCCAGGCCGCCCGGCTCATCGGGGTCAGCCGCAACACCCTGCTGCGCTGGTTCCGGGAGGGCCGGATGGACGACGTCGGCCGCGACCGCAACGGCTGGCGCTTCTTCAACGCTGACGACGTCGCGCGCATCAAGACGTACGCCGACCGCCGGACGCCGCCGGCGGCCATCGCCGAAAGCGGGGTGGCCGGATGAGGTATCACCTCTTGGCCCTGACGGTCCTCCTCGCCGCCGCCGCCGGCTGCGCGCCGCGGAAGGCCGCCCTGCCCCGCGACGCGGTGGCCACCGCCAACAGCGCCGCGATCCTGGCGCCCTACACCCATGACGCTCCCCGTCAGCAGCCCGAGCCGGGCACCGTGCTTCCCTCCGGAGTCCCCGAAGATCCTTACGCCCAACTGCCCGGCGAACCCCAACGTCCCTGGCTCGAGCCGCCGCGCACCCTGCCCTATTCCGAGAGGCCCGCCCCCGACGCCGGCACGGTGAAGACGGTCCGGCCGCCGGCGGGCAAGGAGACCGTTCGATCCGGCGACCGCATCAAGGTCGCCGTCGCCGGCCACCCGGAGTTCAGCGGGGACTGGAGCGTCGGCGATGACGGCAGGCTGGACATCCCCGACGGCGGGGCCTTCGGGGTGAAGGGCTTCTCCGGCCGGGACTTCGCCGCCCGGGTGGGGTCGGTGCGCGGCTTCACCGCCAGGGTCGTCGCCGGGGTCATCAGCAGGCGGCTGCAGAGCTACACCCGCCGCCAACCACGAGTTAAGGTCAAGATCCTCCGCCGGCGGGAGGGCTGAGCCGTGGCCAAGCGGATTTCGCGGGTCATCCGGCGAGCCAGGAGCGCCGCGCGCAAGAAGGGCATTCCTCTCGACAAGCTGCTGCCCGGCGCCGGGGCGCTGGCCGGCGTGCTCCTGGGGCTGCTGGTCGGTTGGATCCTCTGGGCGGCCGTCCGCGCGACCATGGTCAACTACCGGACGTGGACGGTCCTGAAGATCTCCGTAGACACTTCCAGGCTGGCCTCGGAGCGCGAGCGGGCTGCCGAGGCCGCCCGCTGGGTCGAGGCCGCCGGCAAGGTCCGGGACGAGATCCTCGGGGATGACTTCCAGAAGAAATGGCGGAAGCGCGCCACCGGAAGCATCCGGTTGGGCGGCGCCTGCCGGCTCGAAGCGGAAATGGAAATGGACCCGGAGGGGCTGGAAACCGGCGACGTGGTGCTGATCTCCAGCGGCCGGCCGAGGTCCGCGGCCTGGGACGCCCTGCTCGAGGCCCGCCGGCAGCTGGCCGAGCGCCAGGAGCCGCTGACGGTCAAGCCGCGGAACCTGGACGCGGAGATCGCCTCGAAGCGGGGCGAGGTCGCCGGGCTCGAGAAGCGGAAACGGGCGCTGGAGGCCGAGTGGGCCAAGAGCAAGCCCAGCGATGAGCAGCGCGTGAAGATCGCGGCGGCCACGGAAAGGCACGAGGCGGCCCGGCGGAAGCTCGAGGACGCCGAGAAGCGGCTGACCGCCGCGATCGCCAGGGAGAAACCCCTGAGCGTCAAGCTGCGGACGCTGGAGGCCAGGCTCCGGGTGATCGGCGGGCCCAAGGAGCTCAGCGCGGACCAGAAAGCCCAGCGCGTCGCCGAGCAGCAGAAGCTGGAGCGGCTCCTGGTCCCCGAGGCCCTGGCGGACAGCAGCGCGGAGCACCCCGTCCGCAAGCGCCTGGAGGAGCTCGGCAGGGAACTGGAGCGCAGCAAGCTGCCCGTGGACATCAGCAAGCTGAGAGCGCAGCTCCCGGACGTTCCGCAGATCCGCGCCGAAGTGAAAGAGGCGCAGCAGAAGGTTGCTGCCGAAGAGGGTCGCTATCGGAAGGAAAAGGACGCCGTCGCGGATCAGGACAAGCGGCTCAAAGAGATCAGGCCCCAGCTCACGAGCGTCAGCAGCGACCACAGCATCGCCAGGAAAGAGCTGGCCGCGCTTCGGAAAAAGCCCCACCTGCCCGTGGTCATCGCCACCGACGGACCGGTGAAGGGACAGGCCCCGGCGCTCGGTTGGATCTTCTATCTGCTGGGGGTCGCCGGCGGGGTGGGCCTCGTCGTGGTCGTCCACCGGCGGGTGATGCCCCTGCTCACGGTGATAGAGGACGAGGTCTCCCTGGCGGACAAGCTGCGGGTGCCGGTGCTGGGCAAGGTCCCCCGGCTGGCGGTCCTCGAGCGCCGTTAGAAAGCGGAGGAAGGATACCATGCCCGGACTGGGCGACGCACTCAGCAAGGCCTTCGAGGACTCGGTGCACGACCTCGACGCCCTGGTGGACAAGGCCGCCAAGGGCGAGGACGACACCGCCGAATCCGACGCCATCGAGGCGCCTGCTCCCGACGCCGGGGAGGAGAAGCAGACGGATGCGGCACCCGACCCGGCCGAAGAGGAGCCGGCCTCCGAGCCTGAGCCGGCAGCCGAACCCGACCTGGAGGCTGAACCCGCACCTGAGCCCGCGCCCGAAGGCGTCGGTCGGAGCGAGAAGACCGAGCTGTTCGCCCCCGGAGACCTGCCCGACGAAGGCGAGGCCCTGACCGAGCCCCCGCCCCCGCCCCCGCCCCCGGAGGACGAGGCAGCGCCCGCCGCCGAGGAGGCGCCGGCTCCATCCGAAGAAAGCCTGCCGGAACCGGTTCCCCCTGAGGAGGCCCCGCCGCCGCCCGCCGCGGAGGACGAAGCTTCTCCTCCTCCTCCCGAGCCCGAGCCCGAGCCGGAGCCCGAGCCGGAAGCCCCGCCGCCGCCCCCCGAGGAAGAGGCCGCCCCGGGGCCTTCCCCGGCGGATCTTACCTCCCCGACCATGACCGAGCCGGTGGCGCCCTTCGCGCAGTTCGCGGCCAGCGGGGTGATCCGCCGCCGGCTGCGCAAGAGGGATTCCGAGCCGGAGCCCGAGCCGGAAGTTCCCGCCGACGAACCTTCTTACGTCAAGCCGCCGCCCCCTCCGGAGCCCGCCGCGGAGATCGTGGCGGCCATCGCCCCCTCCGGCGAGGTGGTTCTGTCTACCTGCCGGACCCTGGCGGCCCTGGAGAACGTCACCGACTACCGCATCCCCCTGCTGGTCGAGGGGGTGTCCGGAATAGTCCGCCTGGTGGACGGTGGAGGCGCGGGAGACCCCGCGGTGCTGGCCATCTGCGGCGCCGCCCCGCGCTCCGGAACCACCACCGTGGCCGCGGCGGCCGCGCTGAAGCTGGCCGAGAAGGAAGGGCGGCGGGTGCTGCTGGTCGACGCCAACTTCCGCTCGCCGGGGTTGGCGCGCCTGGTAGGCCAGTCGGGCTCCGGGCCGGATCTGGGCGCGGTGCTGGGCGGCGAGGCCACCCTGGCCGACGCGGTGCTCTACGCCCGGAAGGAGGACCTCGCGATCCTGCCGATCTACGCGGGCGCGAAGCGCCCCGCGGCGGAACTGGCGGAGATGGCCCGCGTCGTGAGGTCCGGCGTGCTGGTCAGCTTCCTGGCCGCCTGCCGCGAGCAGTTCGACGCGGTGCTGCTGGACGCCGGCAGCCTGACCGGCTGGGCGGGGTCCGCGCTGACGGCCGGAGCGGCGGGCAGCGCCGTTCTGGTGGTCCGCTCCGGGCGGATCAACGCCCGGGACGCGGCCGCTCTCAAGACGCGGCTGGAGCGCGCCGGCGCGCGCCTGGCCGGCACGCTGCTCACTTTCGCGTAGAGGGAAGCCCATGTACCTGACCCACTGGGAACTTCAGCACCGGCCCTTCCGCAACGTGCCGGACACGCGCTTCTTCTTTCACTCGGCGACCCACGACTCCGCGCTGGCCGAGCTGCTCTACGCCGCCGAGGAGTCGCGGGGCGCGGCCCTGCTGGTCGGGCCCTTCGGGTCCGGCAAGAGCCTGCTGCTCCGCGCGCTGCTGGCCGGCCTGTCCGGGGAACGCTTCACCACGGGACTCCTGACCAACGCGCTGATGAGCCCGGCGGAGGTGGTGCTCGCCTCCGCGCGGGCCCTGGGCGCCGAGGACCTGCCCGAGAGCGCCGCGGAGGTCTCCGAGAGCTACGCCCAGCACCGCCTGGAGAGCCGGCTCTCGGCCATCTCCGCCGGGGGCGGGCGCGCGGTGCTGGCCATCGACGACGCCCACGTGATTGAGGCCCCCGCGATCTGGGAGGCGCTGCGCCTGGCCCTGGGAATCTGGGGCGAGGAGCGCGCGGTGCTGACCATGCTGCTGGCCGGGCACAACGACCTCCTCGATCGGGTCGAATCCGCTCCGGGCTTCTCCGAGCGGGTGCTGGTGCGCACCGCGCTGGTCCCGCTCAAGGAGGAGGAAGTGCTGGACTACATCCTCCACCGCCTGGCCCGCGCGGGGGCCTCGGGCGGCATCTTCACCCGCGCCGCGGCGCTGGAGATCGCCCGGCACTCCGAGGGGCTGCCCTCGCGAATCAACCAGTTGGCCGACCTGGCCCTGGCCGCGGCCTTCGGCATGGGGATCAAGGTGGTCGGCCCCGGGGCGGTCCGCATGGTCGTCGAGGAACTCCAGAGCCGGCCCGGTGACGGCTAGCAGGCCGTTGAGGCGTCATGCCCTTCGACTTCTTCAGCAGAAAGAAAAAGAAAGGGGAGGAGCCCGCGCCCTCTTCTCCGCCCCCTGATCCTGACTCCGCCGACGAGCGCACCCACGAGGAGGAGGCCATCGCCGAGCGGGCCCGGGCCGAGGCCGCCAGGCGCGCCGAGGAGCGTCGCGGCGATGCCACCGAAGTCGCCGACTTCCTGGGCGACATGCTCGAGGCCAGCGCGCCCCGCAAGGAGGAAGAGGCGCAGCCCCCCCAAGAGGAGAGCCCCAGCGTCGGGCTGGTCCTGGGCGGCGAGTCGTCCGGGCCGGCGCCCGAGGCCGGAGGCGCGGCGCCCTTCGCGCCGGAGACCGACGAGATCCCGGCGCCCTTCGTGGCCTTCGACGCCGGGGAGCCGCCCGCGCCCCCGCCGCCACCCGCTTTCGCACCGGAGCCGGAGCCCGAGGCCGCGCGGCTCTCGCCGCCCCTCCAGGCGGTGCTGGAGGAATTCCGTTCCCTGGGCCGCTCGGCGTCCGACCCCCGGCTCTCCTTCGAGGCCGAGCTCTCCAGCGACGAGACCGACCGGACCATCGCGCTGCTGGTCAAGGAGCGCCGGGCCCACCCGGTGGCGCTGGCCTTCGAGCCCGAGGAGGCCGCCGACGCCGAGGCCGACACCGAGGCCACCAGGAAGACCGCGATCCTCGAGCCGGTCCCGCCGCGGGCCTCCGAGCCCGGAGCCACCACCGCGCACCACCACACAGAAACCCCTTCGCCCGTCGAGGAGGAGGCCCCCCCGCTCTCCCGCGAGTATTCCCTGGACGACCTGCCCGGGTCCGCGTCCCCCGGGGACGCGCCCGCCGAGGAGCCCGCGGCGCCGGAAGGCGAGGACCGGCTCGCCGAGGGAGAGCTGGCCGACGCCGGGCTGCTCGACGCCGCCGGGGAGGAGCCGCCGATTCCCCCGCCCGAGCCGGAGTACGGGCTCGACGACCTACCCGAGGCCGAAGACGAAAACGCCGACGCCGGGCCCGAGGAGGAGCCGGTCGCCTCCGAACCGGCCATGGAGGACGCCAACCTGCAGGCCGGGCTGGACGAGGCCCTGGCCGCGGCCGACGCCGCCGACGCCGGGCCCGAGCCCGTAGCGGCGCCGGACGAGCCGGCGCCCGCGCCCGCGCCTGCGCCGCGCGATTACTCCCTGGACGACCTGCCCGAGGCCCCAACCGGCCCCGCCGACGAGGAACTCAGCGACGAGCGCACCGCGCCCGACGACCAGATGCCCGACCAGTCTCTGCCCAGTCTGGCCCCGCCCTCGCAAGACTCGACCGAGCCCGCCAGCCCCGGGGGCATGACCGCCCTGGAACGCGCGGTGGACGGCTCGGTAGAGCCCTCCACCGAGGCCGGCGCCGCCTCGGGACCGATGAGCGAAGCCCAACTTCCCCCCGCGCCGCCGCCGCCAGAGGAGGACGTGGCCGGCTCCGAGCGCGCCGCGGACCTCTCCGCCCGGCAGCTGGCCGCCGTGGAGCGACTGCTGGAGCGCGAGGTGGAGCCCGCCGAGGCCCTGGCCGCCCCGGTGCGGGAGCGCACCGTCGAACGCCTGGGCCTCGCCGTCCGCACGCTGCGCGCCACCACCGGGTGGCTGGCCGGCAAGGCCCGCGGCACACGCAAGGCGACCGACCGGCGGCTGGCGCCCTACTCGCTGAGTTGCAGGAAGCTGCTGGGCATCGCCAGCCTTCTGGTCCTGGCCGCCATCGCCACGCTGAGCTTCAAGATCTGGGTGCTTCCCTGGTTCGCGGGCGGGAGCGGGTAGCCCCGCCGCCCCTCAGGGCTTGCAGCGCGGCCCCCAACTTTCTTCTTCACCACAGAGGCCGGACTGCTAGACTCTCTCGCGGAGGAGAAAGAACATGACCGAACCGCGCGCGTTCACGACCATCGAGGAGAAGGCGGTCTACTCCGGGCGCATCTTCAGCGTCAGCGACGACTTGGTGGAGGTCTCCGGCCGGCGCTTCCGCCGCCAGGTGGCCGTCCACCCCGGGGCGGTGGGGGTCGTCCCCCTGCTGGACGACGGGCGCGTGGTCATGGTCCGCCAGTACCGCCACGGCCCGCGGGAGCGCATACTGGAAATCCCCGCCGGCACCCTGGAGCCCGGCGAAGGCCCCCAGGTCTGCGCGGCGCGCGAGATAGAGGAGGAAGTGGGTTACCGCGCGGGAAAGCTCGTCTCTCTGGGGCCCTTCTACCCCTCTCCGGGAATCTGCACCGAGGTTATTCACCTGTTCGTGGCGACCGAGTTGATCGGGACCGAGGCCCGGCCCGAGCCCGACGAGGATATAGACATAGAAACCTATCCGTTCGAAGACGTGATGCGCATGATCGTCGATGGGCGGATCCGCGACGGCAAAACGGCCACTGCCATCGCCCGCTGGGCTTGGCGGGATAAAGCTTAAGTCGCCGCGCGCCGGCGCCCGGCGCCGGCCAGCAGCAGCCCCAGGACCACCACCTCGACGGCCACCAGCACCAGGAATACCACCGTCGGGCCCGACACCGAGAGAGCGCCACTCACCGCCAGCCCCCCGGCGGTCAGCCCCCCCAGCCCCGCGGCCCCGGCGGTCATCGCCGCGGCGCGCAGCGGGTCGAAGCGCCTCTCGGAGCAGAGGGTCAACATGACCAGGGCGAGCCCCAGCAGGAACCCCAGCGCGGCCAGGCCCAGGCCGTGGGCCAGGTCGGTCCAGGCCGAGCCCGCCGGCAGCCTCACCGACTGCCCGCCGGCCAGGAGCACCAGCACGAAGCCGAACTGCACCGTGCCCAGCGCCCGCCGCGGCGAGCGGCTCAGCGCCTCGCCGAGCCGCGCGGCCAGCGAGGCGCCCAACCCCAGGCCGCCGCACAGGGCCGCCAGGAGCAGCGGCAGCGCCCCGCTCAACGCCCCGCTCTGGACGCCGTACACCGTCGCCGAGAGCCAGAAGGCGGTCAGCCCGGCCAGGCCGCAGGCAAAGGCCGCCGAGCAGAGCGCCAAGCGCCCGGGCACCCGCCCCCGGATGCGGCGGGCCAGCAGGCCGCCGACGATGAAGAAAATCCCCAGCGCCGCGAAGGGCCCCCACAGGGGCATGCGCATCACTGCGCGCAGCGCCGCCGCCGAGCGGGGAGCGTCCTCCTTCATTCTCTGGGCCAGGTACTCGAGGTGGATGCGCGGCCCCGTCACCGACTCGGGGATGAAGTCCTCCCCGCGGCGGTCCAGCGCGATGGTCAGCCCCTCGGAGCGCCTGGCGTCTATCAGCCGGGCGAAGTCCTCCTCGCCGGCGCTGACCGGCTCGACGCCGCCGGGCGCGCGGTGGCCCGCGTGCCGCCGGGCCGCCTTGCGGGGCGTGAAGGCCAGCCCGCCGGGCAGCGGCGAGGCCGCCAGCCGGCAGCGTTTGCCCGGGAAGAACCTGGCCTGGGACAGGAGCTTGTCCTTCCCCTCGCTCAAGTCCCAGATCGTGGCCCACAGGCGGGCGAGGTGGTCCTGCGAGCTGCGCGGCTTGCCGGGAACGGTCGCGACCAGCACGCCGCGGCGCGCCAGGCGCGCGGCCAGCTCGCCAAGGAACTCCTTGGAGTAGAAGCGCGCGGACGCCGCGCTCCGCGGCTGGGGGAGAGTGAGCACCGCCAGGTCGTAGCCGCGATGCTCGCGCAGGAAGCGGCGGACGCTCCCGTAGTGGCGGCGCACTCCGGGGTGGGCCAGGGCGGCGCCGTCGATGTCGGAGAGGTGCGGTTCGAGGGCCTCGTCCAGGCCGCGGTCCGGGGTCACGATGTCGACCTGCGCCGCGCCACGGGCCAGGAGCTCGCGGATGAGCCTCGGCCGGGCCCCGCCGATCACCAGCACGCGGGCCAGGGAACGGGCCTGCCCGCAGGCGAAGAGCGCGTCGTCGCGAGCGTGGGGGTCCGGGTAGCGCGCGCGGCTGGCGCCGTCGCGGAAGAACTCCAGCGCCTCGCCCTCGCCGCGCAGGACCACCAGGTTGCCGGAGGGGTCCTCCGTCTCGGAAACGGCCTCGGCCCCGCCGCCGAGCAGCCCGCCACGGTTCGCGGTGGCCAGTGTCCACCGCGCGCCCAGCGGGGTGGCCCCCATGACCAGGGCGGCGGCGGCGACGGCCAGCGTCCAGCCGGCCAGGGCCAGCTTGCCACTCCGCCCCATGCGCGGCCCGAGCAGCGCCGAGAGCATGCAGATGAAGGCGCCGGAGAGCGCCGCAGCCGAGCGCACCCCCCCCCAGCCCAGGGCGCCGGCCAGCGCCAGGCCGACCGCGCCCGCGGCGAACCCCGCCCCCGCCGCGGGCCAGAGCCGGGCGCCGCTCCCGACCCAGCTGGCCAAGAGCGGCACCAGCAGCCCGCAGGCCAGAGCCAGCGGGGCGGTCAACGCGCCGGCGGCCAGACCCAGCTGCCAGGGCAGGACCCCCGCGCCCGGCGAAGGCGTCAGCAGGAGACCCGCGTTCCGCGCCGCCCACAGCTCCGCCGCGAAGAGCAGCGGCAGCAGCGCCAGGAGCCTTACGGACCAGGCCTCGGTGGGGCGGGGGGGCAGCCGCGCGCCGACCAGAGCCCCGACCGCGACCCAGCCCAGCGCCGCACCCAGGCCGGCGGCTATGGCCGGTTCGCCGCCCCCGGCGGCGACGGTGAGATCCCTGACCAGCACGAGGTGGCCGGCGGAGAAGAGCGCCGCGCCCAGCGACGCGGCCGCCAGGCCCTGCCGGGGAGGGGCAGTGGCTTCGTCCATGGGGGTGATTCTCGCCCCGCCGAGGGGGAACATCAAGGGGCAATCCGGAGCCGGGCGGGTCAGCTTTCGCCTTTCAGGGCGCCGGCCACGGTGGCCAGGAATTCCTCCATCACGATGGGCTTGACGATGTACCCGTCGCAGCCGACGGCCCGGGCGCGATCACGCGCGGCTCTCTCGGCGCGGGCGCTGAACATGTACACCGGCATGCGCGCGGTGGCCGGATTCTCCTTGAGCCGGGCGCAGAGCTCGGCGCCGTCCATGCCCGGCAGGGACAGGTCAACGATGGCCAGGTCGGCGGGCTTCTCGCCGAGCAGGACCAGCGCGCTCTCCGCGCTGGGGGCGGTCCTGACCCGGTAGCCCTGACCGTCCAGGGCCAGCTTCACCAGGTCCAGAGTGTCCTCGTCGTCGTCGACCACCAGCACCCGGGGGCCTTCCTCGGCGATACGCCGCAGGCGCGCGGAGCCCGACTCGCGACCCTCCGCCGCCCCTCGGCGGGGCGTCGCGGGCAGCCGGAAAGCCACCTCGGTGCCGCGGCCCGGCGCGCTCTTGAGCGTGGGCTCCGAGCCGTGGGCCTCCAGCACGCTGCGGACTATGGCCAGGCCCAGCCCGGTGCCCTCGCGCTGACCGGAGAGCTTGACGAAGGGCTCGAAGACCTGGGCCTGGGTCTCCTCGCTCATCCCCGGGCCGTCGTCGCTCACCGAGATGAGCACGCGGTCGCCCTCGGCGCGCGCCGCCAGGCGCACGTGGGCCCCGGGTCCCGCGTGGCGGTCGGCGTTGTCCAGGAGGTTGGCGATGACCCTGCGGATCATGTCCTCGTCGGCGCGAACCGCGGGCAGATCCTCATCGACGTCGACGGCCACTCCGGAACCGTCCCGGCCGCTGCGCACCAGGAACTCCTCCCGGCACTCCCGGAGCATCTCGACTGGGTCGAAGGAGACCAGCAGCGGCCCGCCGCGGCCCTCGCCGCGCACCAGGCTGTGGTAGCCGAGGATGTCGTCGATCATCCCGGACAGGCGCCGGAGGTTGCGCAGGGCCACCCCCATGCCGGCGGTGGCCTCGGCGCTGGTCGGGCCGAGGTGGCCCTCCAGGAACAGCTCGATGTAGCCCAGGCCGGTGACCAGCGGGGTGCGCAGCTCGTGGCTGATCATGGCCACGAACTCGTCCTTGGCGCGGTGCAGCCTCTCCAGCTCCCGGTTGGCGCGGACCAGCTCGGCGTGGCGCTCGGCCAGTACTTCCTCGGCCCTCTTGCGTGCGGTTATGTCCCGACCGACGGCCTGGAAATTCACCAGTTCCCCATCGTCGTCGAAGAACGCCCGGTCGGTCCACTGCTGCCAGCCGATGCTGCCATCGGGCTCGATTACCGGATGCTCATGGGTCTTCACGCTATTCTCGGGAGTAAGGGACATCAGACGATCGAGGACGGCGGCCCTGTCTTTCTCCGGAATCAGCGAGAGGAAGCTGCGCCCCACCAGGTCGTCCGAGGACCGACCGAAATGCCGGCAATAGGCCTGGTTCACGAAGGTCAGTATTCCCTCGGGCTCGAAGCGGCATATCAGCTCGGTCTGGTCCTCGACGATGCTCCTGTAACGATCCTCGCTCTCGCGGAGAGCCCGCTCGGCGCGCTCGCGCTCGGCCAGCTCGCGCTTGAGCCGCTGGTTAGCCGCGGCCAGCTCGGCGGTGCGCTCGGCCACGCGCCGCTCGAGCTCCTGCTTGGAGTTCTTCAGAAAATCCTCGGCGACCTTGCGCTCGGTGATGTCGGTGACCACCAGGGTCGCGGCGACCACCTGCCCGGCGCGCTTGACGGGTCCCACGTACGTCTCGTACCACGAAATGCTGCCCTCGGGGCCCGCGCCCCGGACCTGGTAGCTGCTGGTTTCGCCGGTGCGAAAGACGCGCTCGATGGTCTCGGTCACGACCTCGTGATACTCGGGCTCCAGGTAGTCCAACTGGGACCTGCCGATCACCTCCTCGGCGCGGAGGCCCGGCACCGTGCGGTTGACGAACTGGATCACGCCATCGCGGTCCACGATTAAGACGATATTGGGGGCGTTCTCGACCAGCGAACGCCAGCGCTCCTCGGAGTCCTTGAGCGCCTCCTCCGTTTTCTTGCGCTCGGTGATGTCGGTGACCAACAGAGTGGCGGCAACCACCTGCCCGGCGCGCTTGACGGGGCCCACATAGTTCTCGTACCAGGAGGTGCTGCCGGCCGGGCCGGCGCCCCTGACCTGGTAGTTGGTAGTCTCGCCGGTGCGAAAAACGTGTTCGACAGCTCCCGTCGCGATCTCGTGAAACTCCGGCTCCAGGTAGTCCACGAGGCACGTGCCAATGACCTTCTCGACGCTCAGGCCCGATACCGTGCGATTAAGGGACAGGACCACGCCCTGGCGGTCCACGGTTAGGATGAGGTTAGGGACATTCTCAACCAGCGAGCGCCAGCGCTCCTCGGAGTTCTTGAGCGCCTCCTCCAGGCGCTTGCGCTGGAAGAACTCGGGCACGGTGAGGCTTTCCGGGCGGGCGGAGAGGTCCGCCGCGCCGGCGCGATAGCGCTCCAGGTGCTCCTCGATGCGCGCGGGCGGGGCCATGATGAAGCGGCAGTGCTCGTCGCCCCGGGCCCGGCACTCGATCTCCACGGCCACCAGGGGCACCCCGAAGCTCTCCTCACACCAGCCGGAGGAATAGCCCGCGCCCATGACGCATACCGGGAAGTCGGTACGCTTATCGCGGCGCAACCAGGAGTCGGCCTCGAAGGAGAAGGGGTGGTCGTAAATGAGGTAATAGTCCTCGTCGGCCGAAGGGTGCGACTCCGGGAAGATGTCCACAAAGGCCCAGCCGGAGTACGCGAAGTGAATCGGCCCGGCGGAGAGCTTCTCCAGGGGATCGGAGACGCCCATCTTGGCGTGGAAGGCCTTGGCGTCGGCCTTGCCCAGCGCGTGGGCGATGTCGAAGAGGAACCCGTTGGCGACGTTGCGGGCCTCGGCCTCGCCGCGGTCAGCGTAGAGCGAGGCCACCAGGTCGAAGAACTCCACGGACATGGAAGCGGCCCGCACCAGGATGTAGCGCTCGCCGGAGAACTCCACTGTGCCGTGCTCGGGGTCGCCGGAACTGGCCCCGAAGTAACGTTGGACGTAGTCCTGGGCGCGGAGGAAGGGCGGGTGGAACACCTCGGGGACCCGCACGGTGCGCAGCTGGCCCTCGGCCGGGGCGCGCTCGGCGGCGCCCTCTTGCTCGGCCAGGCGCCCACGCAGCTTACGGAGCTCCTCGATCAACTGCGCCCTGGTCTTGCGCGCGTCGCTGGCCATATGCCCCCCCGGCTTCGCACCATCGGGGATTGTATGCGCCGCACGGGAAAGTTTCCACCCCAGACTCCCGGCTCCGTTGACAGCACCCGGAAGGCGTCTATAAAGGCTGCCGAAGCCCGGAGCTGAGGAGGAAACCCATGTCCATGACCCCCCGCGAGAGAATCCTGGCGACCCTGCGCCACGAGGTACCCGACCGCACCCCGGCGGAGGCCTGGTTCCACGACGAGGTGGGGCGCAAGCTCAGGGAGCACTACCACACCGACGACTGGGATGAGGTCCTCGGCGAGTTGGGCATCGCCGGATGGAAGAGCTGCGGCGTGAAGCTGAGCGTTCCCGAGTTCGAGGAGCGGGCCGAGAAGCGCACTTACCGGCAGATGACCCGCCGGGGCATATGGCGGGACGAGCGCACCTACGCGGACGCCTGGGGGGTGGTCTACCGCATCGGCGAGTCGGGCTGGTACGAGGAGTGGGTCTCGGGGCCGCTGGTCGAGGCCGACGGCGATGACCTCGCCGCGGTCGAGAAGGCCGGGCTCCCGGGGAGCGAGAACATCGCCGAACCCGAGGATCACGCCGCGAGGGTGAGGGATCTCAAGGCGGCGGGCAATTTTGTATCCGGGGGAATCTCCAATCCCTACAAGACTGCCTGGCAGCTGCGGGGCATGGACAACGTCCTGGCCGATTACCTCATCAACCGCGAGTTCCTGGAGGCGCTCTACGACCGGCTCTACGCCTTCCACACCGAGCAGGCCCTGCGCATGGTGCGCGCGGGGGCCGACGAGATCCGCGTGGTCGGGGACATCGCCATGCAGGACCGCATCATCATGGGCCCGGAGACCTGGCGCGAGGTGGACAAGCCGCGCATGGCCAGGCTGATCGCCGACTGCAAGGCGGCCAACCCCGACGTATTCCTCTTCATCCACACCGACGGGAAGGTCACCGACCTCATGGACGACATCGTGGAGATTGGCTTCGACATCGTCAACCCCATCCAGCCGGAGTGCATGGACCCCGTCGAGGTCAAGCGCCGCTACGGGGACCGCATCACCCTCCACGGGGGGGTGAGCATCCAGCGGACGCTGCCGGGCGGCACTCCCGACGAGGTGCGCGCGGAGGTCGAGGAACTCATAAGAAAGTGCGGCTACGACGGCGGGCTGGTGGTCTTCCCCTCGAACGTGATCCAGCCGGACACGCCGGTGGAGAACATCATCGCCTGTTTCCATGCCGCGCGGGACTTCGACGTGGGTCGCCTGGGCGGCAGGCCGGGCTGAGGCGCCCGGCGCGGTTTCCGCTTGATTTCGGCGGTGCCGGGCGGTATTCTCTCACTTTCACTCTTCGAGGTCGGGGCGTAGCTCAGCATGGCAGAGCGCTTCGTTCGGGACGAAGAGGTCGCTGGTTCGAATCCAGTCGCCCCGACCACTGACTTCTGACGCAACCCTTAGGCTTTGCTAGGGGTTGCGTTTTCACCTTTAGCGCCTGCTACCGTGCGCGCACCATATCCGCACCACGAATCGTGCTCCAAAATGTCCTTGATGTGTCCTGCAGCTGTTTCTGCGGCCTCGCGTAGCAGCTTGGGATCCGCCGTGGCGTAGACCTCCATGCTCAGTTGGGCCGTGGAGTGCCTGGCCAGGGCCTGTATGGTTTTCAGGTCGCAGCCGCTCTTGACCACGTTGTTGATGAAGACCTTTCTGAGTGAGTGCCAGGTAGCCTTTCCATCAGAGGTCTTCTTGCGGATGCCCGCAGCTTTAAGGTCCTTGTTGAACAAGCTGGAGGCCTTGCTTGAAGGAATGTCCAGCAAGGGAGCCTCGGGCGGCTTGCCACGTGCTGCTGCCGCCAGCTTCTTGGCCAGCCTGCGCGTGATAGGCTGGTGGTGCTCCTTGCGGTCCTTGGAGTAATCTGCCCGGAGATATAGGGAAGGTCCGAACAGGGACAATTCCTTGACCCGCACGCTTCGGAGCTCATTCACCCGGAAGCCGGTCTCCAGGGCGGTCTCATACTGCAGCAGGTGCTGGGCAGAAGCCACCTTGAGCAGTTTCACCACCTCCTCATCTGTCAGGACACGATGAGGCACCCGAGGCCTGATGTCAATCTTGGCGAGCCCCTGCAGGGGATTCTGAGCCAGCAGGCCCCGCTTGACCGCCCAGAGGCACAGGCAGCGCAGGGCTTCCACTCTGAGCCATACGCTCTTTGGGGCACAGTGCCTGGCCAACTCTGCCCGGATGACCTTCTCGACTCGGGCCAGGTCGATGTCAGCCAGGATGGTCAGGCCGAGTTCCTTTTTCCACCACTTCAGGTAGGTCTCTTTGTCGCGTGCGCTCCGCTTGTTCCAGGGCCTTCCGCCTCTGCCACCCTGAGCCCTGCCCCAGTCCAGGTAGCTGTCAGTCACGTCCTCAATCGGGATGTTGCGGTTCTTCATCCAGGACGGAGGTATCTCCTTCTCGCCCTTCCTGATGACCCTGTGCTCGGCTTCCACAGCCTGCGCGTGCTCCAGGGTCTTCTTCTTGTCAGGCCAGCCGATTCCGCATTTCCACTGGCCGCTGTAGTCCTTGAACTTGTAGCGCCACGGGGAGCTCCGCTTGTCAGTCTTGCGCTTGAAGACACTGGCCATGGCTACTCCTCTCTGCCAGGTCCACTGATAGTCTGCCCATGGTCTGCTTCTCTTGGTTGTCTTGTCCTTGGATCAGGGTGCAGTGCGGGGAAGCTTCGATATTCGCCGATTGGCCTCTTTCATCGCCTCCTTCTGCCGGCTCTCCAGGTGCTCCAGGATGGTCTTGACCAGCCACACGCGCTTGCCCATGAACTTGACAGGCTGCGGCAACTCGCCCCGACGAACAGCTCGCTGGATTGTCTTGCTGCACCGTCCCAGCATGTGAGCCAGGGTGTTCACATCCAGAACGCCGTCAGGCGGAAGGTCAGCCAGAGCGGTGATGACGCCGGAATGCTGCTCGGCAGCAGGCTCGTTGTTGGTCTCTGCTCGATCAATCATGGCCAGCCCTCCAGCTCCCTCAATGATGTGGAGTCTACTTCACCAGCTTGGACGCTCTTTTCTCGAAGTGGGTGACCAGGGTTGCGGAGTCCCGGATGAAGAGGTAGAGCGGGATCCCTTCCCAAGTGGACACGATCTGAAGCAGGCCCGCTTCATTCACGTCTTCAGGACTTCCCCCGATCCCGACAGCCTCAATGATCATTCCCTGTTTCTTCAGAGAGCGTGCAATCGGGATTGGGTCCGGCCCTGCGTTGTACTCCCCATCCGTAAGGATGATTATCCGGTGGGTCGTGTCCCTCTCGACAGGCCGCAGCATCGAGCCTGCTTTTTTCAGACCAGCGCCCAGGTTCGTGGATCCGTCTATTTCGATGCGGGTTATCTCTCGCAGGATGGCTTTCGCATCGCTCAATGGCGTCATGTCCGCAACGATTTCGGCAGCATTCGCGAACGCCACGACCCCGACCATATCTTCCAGGTCCTCTCTGGCCTTGGCTCGCACCAGTTTCTCCCCTGCTTTCCTGGCGGCAGCTATCCGTGACGGAGGATAGTCCTCTTCCTCCATGCTCAGGCTGCAGTCGATGAGAAGCACCAGCTTTTCTCTTGCGCCTGTCACCGGGTGTTCACGAGGGGGCAATCTCTTGCTCGGAGTAGGTGACGAAGTAGGGCTTGGAGCCGGTTCTGGATCAACTAACAGGGATTTGAGACCGCTAACGATTCCGTCGAGAATACTCATGATCGACCCCCTTCTAGTTTGGCTGTCCCTTCTTCTCGTACTGAGAGCTTCCCTTGATCTCTTTCCCGGTGACCGTGTCCACGGCGTGCACCTCGACTATGCCGCTTTGCTCGACCTTCAGGCAGACCTTGATGCGCTCCTTGTTTTCCTTCCCGGCGGGAATCCCGTCCAGGATGAACTCGTCCAGCTGGCCGCACTGGTCGACCGGCGCATCCCTGTCGCCTTCAACGACCTTTATCGAGGCGCTGTCAGTGGCGGTGTTCAGCAGGCCGAAGAACTCCTCGTGCTCTACCGGGATGGCCGCGCCCTTCTCGATCATGACGAAGTTCCTCTCCACCTTGGTCTCCGAATCGATGGCCGCCACCCCGACGTTTTTCGATACCACGCCCTGCACCTGGACTCTGGGAGCAGGCAGTACCTTTCCAGAGGAGCTAACCACCACCTGGTTGTCCTGGGAGAGGAGTTGGGAAGCGTGAAGGGCAGCGCCATAGGCCACAATCCTGTCCGGGTCGAGGTCCATCTTCGGGTCCAGGCCGGACTCAGCCTTGAGCATCTCTTTGACCAGCAGCAGCCGGGAGGAGCCCCCCATAAGCACTGTGGCATCCAGGTCCGACCAGGAGAAGCCCTTGGCAGCCAGCGCGTTCCTGCAGAACTCCACGGTCTTCTCGACGTAGGGCCTGGCGACCTTATTGAACTCGTCCCTGGTGAGCGTGACCTCGATGTCCTGTCCCTCGTAGCTCAGGAAGACCTTCTTGCTCTCACGCTGGGACATGGCGTGCTTGAGAACAATGGCTGCTTCCCTAAGCTCGGTGAAGAGCCTGTGGTCCTTGGAGGGGTCAGGGGTCTTCTTGCAGCGGGCCTTGAGTTTTTCCAGCAGCCAAGCTTCGAGGTCTTCATCTATGTTCACACCGCCGAGGTTGCAATCCCCCTCCGAAGAGAGCACCTTGAAGTGGCGGTTCTTCACATCGATGATGGTGCAGTCGAAGGAGCCGGCGCCGAAGTCAAAGGCCATGAGTAAGCCGTCCTTGGCCTTGGGGTAGCCGTAGGCGATCATCCCGGCCACAGGCTCGTCCAGCAGCTCCAGGACATTAACCCCTGCAGCTTTGGCTGCTTCTTTGGCCTCGCTGCGTTCGACACTGCCCCAGTTGGCCGGCACCGTGAGGACGATGTCCTTGACCGGTTTCCCCAGCCTGTCCGAGGCGTCGGAGGCCAGCTTCTTCAGGACCAGGGAATACAAGTCTCTTGCCCGATACTCCCTGCCTGCCTTGTTACGGAACAGAACCTCATCCGTCCCTATCTTCTTCTTGAAGAAGCGGAAAACCCTGTCGGGGGAGGCATAGAGTTCGCTCAACGCCTCTGAACCCACGATGGGAACATCGTTGGAGTCAAAGAAGACCGCGGTCGGCATCACCTCCTCGTTCTCCCGGGTAGGCGCCAGATACGGCTGCCCGTAATCGTCCCGCGTCGCAATCTCCCCGGTGCCGCAACCGTTGTCGATTCCGATGGCATATTTCGTGTCAGTGCTCACTCTGCACCTTCCTTTCCGTCGTGGCCGCCTCAAGCTCCCTGACCTTGACCTCTGCCTTGCGGATGACCTTGTTGCCCAGCCTGTATCCCTTCTTGACTGCCCGGGCAATGAGGCCTGCTTCAGTCTCTGCCCCGGTCGAAACAGCTCCGATCCTGATATGCAGCTGACGGTCATAACGCCCTGACGTAGGAATAACCCCAACCTCCATCTCGCCGAGCAGGTTGAGGATTTCCTCCTTGAAGCTCAACAGGCTCTTTGCGCAGGCGAGGTGGCACTTCGCCAGTGCTCCGGCCCCTCCTTCCATACTCTCCTGCTGCCGGTAGCTCCGGAACTCGGCGTTCTCCCGGGCTTCGATCCTGTCCGCCAGCCTGATGAGACTGGCCACCACCGGCCGGAGGATCTCCTCCTTGACCAAGCCGCTTGTGTGCTTAGTGAGGTTGGAGTGAAGCTCCCTGATGGTCTGGTCCTTCCCGGCCTCGTCCTCCAGCACAGTGAGGATCTGGACCAACTCGCTCTTGACCATCCCCTGAATCCTGCCTTCCAGGCCCGCTACGCACTCGGCCAGCTCCTCGGCTGTTGCCAGGCGCACGATCAGACCGGGATTGCCCTCTGCCATGCTTTCTCCCTCGTGCATTTCACGCCCCCTTTTCATCATCGCTTTCTGCGGGCTGGATTGCCTTCAAGTGCAGGAAAGCGAATCTCGCCGCGAACACCACCAGCGCCATACAAGCCAAGGCGCGTAATTCGGGTGAAGCTGTGTTCCACACTTCAGCAACAGGGCGGTAAAAAAACCGCAGCGCCTCAGCTATGGCCCGCCACTTCAGGACCAGGAATGCGAAGAGCAGGACAGCAAGGATTCTTCCCCACCGGACCCTCACGGTTGTGTCCCTCCTTTGACCCCACTTGCCTTGTTTTCCTTCTTTCCCTGAGACTCATTTGGGAGCGGGAACATTGCTTATCCCTCCTTCATGAAAGAGCTTAGCAGGGTAAATCCGATGCGGTTGATTTCCCCGGAGGAAAGCACCTGCGAAAGGTTGTCTCGGATGCTCTGCTCGACCTTGCGGGTCGCGGTGACGACCAGGATGTGCTCCAGGCCAGCCGCCAGGTCCTTCTGAATGTTGATGCCTGCATAATCCGCCCGCAGTTCGAACTCGACATAGAGCTCTTCGTCTGGCCGGGTCGCAACAAGGTCTACAAAGCTCGTCTTCCCCCCAGCGTCAAAGGGTACTTCTCTCTGGGTTACCCAGTGGTCGGCATGCAGGGATGCCTCAATGCAGCCTATGGCGAACTTGTGAAGGATTCCACCGCGGCCTGGGGATTCGGTTTCCTGACCCTCCCCGTTGCTAGACTCCGTGGGCACCAGGGCCAGGGTCTTCCGTCCGCCTCTCTCTGTGTCTATGGGCCATTCACGCAGAAGGCCCTTACGGCAGAGATCCTTGCGGAGCCGAATCGCCTTGCGGGGCGAGAACCTTGAAATCGAGGCGTAGATGCCCGACGGATGGTACGGCTGCACCTCCACGCACTCGATGAATCGCTTCTCATCGGCGGTCAGGATTTCGCGGGCGTCTTCCGGACCAAGTGCACAAACCTCAATCACCGACGGACAGTCAGGGCTCCAGCCCAGAGCATCCCGTAGTCTGCGGGCGCTCTCCTTGGCGTCAGCATCAGAGAACGTCTGCGGCACTTTGACAAGAGGAATGCGGAGCAGGAACGGATGCTGGTGATCGCCGTAGTTGAGCTTGGCTACGAACAAGCCTGGTTCGAGGCGGAACTTACAATCTTCGATCTGCTCCCGGGTCAGACCCATGGACCGTCCCATGCGGTTGTAGTCTTCCTGGTCACCGCACCGGCCCAGGATCTTGGTCGAGCTGTTGCTCTGGATGGACCGGGCCAAGTCATGAGTGGACTGCACACCGACAAGCAGCATCATGTTCTGGGCGCGTACCAGCGAGGTCATCATGGTTATAAAGGATGGCCCCTCACCGCCGGACTCCACGCGCTGCGAGTACAGCCTCTGACCCTCGTCCAGCGAAACCAGCAGTGTCCTGGCATTGTCGCGCGTGGCCACTCGCCGCGAGAAAGCCGCTGACAGCAGACAAGCCACAACGAAGTCCTGGTAGATACGCCCCAAACCATCGAGCTCAAAGACAACCGCATGGCCTTCCAGAGCTTCGATTGGCAGGCCTCTATGGTGGTCCAGCATTCCACCGGCCACGGCCAGGAGGGTGTCGAGGCGGTCAAGGATCGCCTGCCTAGCGGCGTTATTTTGCTTGCCGCGGCGGATTCCATTGGCGAGGTCTTGAAGAGTCGGGTAATTTGCTGAACCCGTGAGGACACTATTGCGCTTGTATATCTCCGCGAGGGCTCGACGGAGGATGTTACGGGCCACCGGGGGCACGGCTAACGTGGACGTGAAGAGATCCGCGACTGTGTTAATCCACTCCATCGGATGGACTCCGCGCGGAACTTCAAGGGGGTTGAAGGGGAAGTCCTGCCACCGAACGACGTAGAGCTTCCGGTTCATCTTCTGGGCCAGAGAGGCGAGGCCGCGATACTCGCGTTTGAAGAAATCAAATATCCAGATGCCCGCCGCCAGCAGCAGTGCCTGGAGGATCCAGAAGAAGCTGTTGATGGTTTTCCCACTGCCCGTGCTGCCGAGTTGTAGAAGGTGCGCGGTCAGCGCTTTGAACGGAATCCGTGCCTCGCCGCTCTCAGTACGACCGAGGACTAAATCTCCTTGCATTCCGGCCGGGATGGGGAATACAGGCTTCTGAAACTTATGGCGGAACGTCGCCAGTTCAATGCGCCTCTTGACGCTGGCGGCCAGGCGACGGTCATCAGGTCGTGCTGCAAGCGCGTGGAAGTCGAGGAGACCCCGAGGGCTCAATTCCGGCAGGACGCCCGCAGAGACTGCCTGGCAAAGCAGTTCCATGAAGCCCGCGCTGCTCTTGCTCATCAGCCTGTCCTTTTCGGCTTCACAAAGATTGATGTGAAGATCCCCAGAGCCTTCCTGACTCGCCGTGAGTGGCTCAGCTCGTCGTGGCAGAGCCGGCAATAGACCTGGCCGTCTTGCTCGTCCGTGGTTCGATCGGCCGGGCAAGTCGCGGCGCCACAAGAAGTGCAGAGGAGGAGGCAGTTCTTACATATCAGGGCTCCACAGACGCATCGGCCGCCGAGGTTCCCGTCTTGGGCATAATGCCCGCAGTCATAGAACAGCGCCTCTCGTGAGACCACGGTTTCCTTGGCTCCGGTGGGGCCGATCTCGGTCTCGTCGTTCGCGTCCTCGATAAGTCGTTGCTTGCCGGATTCCCGGGTAAAGAGAATGGTCCGGATCTTGCGCACAGGCCCGAGGAAGCGCGCGAGAAGAGAATCCAGTGGACCTTGCCCAGGCATCGTCAGCCTCCTACCACGGCGAAGAGAAAATTACTCGATTGAGGAAACCGATCAGGTGTCTGGCTAGCTTCCAGCTGAACCAGAGGCCGAATGCAACCCAGACAAACAGCGTTAACGACACTGTCGCCTGGATGACCTTGCGGATGAACATGGCGAGCGAATGGCCGGGAGGCATCTTAACTTTCATCTCACTTAGCACCTTAAAGCAATGCCGTTGACCCGGCCAAGGCGTGGTCAGAGTTGGGCTTGTCAGGCTGGGGGAAGCAGGCCAATCTCGATTGACTACTTAGCCCCTGGGCTTCTTTCGCGAGTCGCCCAACGATTTCTTGCTCCTCCTTGCTGAAATTGCGCCACAGTGCCTCAAACCAAGCTCTGTCGAGAGCCTCGTCGAAACCCAAGAAGCGCATTATCTGAACGTCGCTCGCCAAGGTCCGGACCTGCGGCATGACGCTGTCCTCCCTTCCGTGCTCTCCTCTTTCAGTTCCTACATATACGTCCCTCGGAACCTTCAGCTGTTTCATGGTTTCTGCTAAAACATGTGGCCATCAGTGAGGCAGTCCTGAGCTGCAGCGAAGACTAGGCCGATTTAAGCTAGTCGCTCAAGGAACGCAGATGTTTCATGCAATTTCCAAGCATTTGCACTATCCCACACAAGTAGCTGTCGCGCCGTTGTTCACTGTCTTGACAACTTACGATGAACGGCACATACTACTCTAGAGGTTCCGGCAAGGGAGTAGTGATGACGCGCACCTCATTTTTCCGAAAGGTTTATAAATGCTAGAATATCCATATTCCTTAGGAGTTTGCGGCCTCGGCCGACTCCAGAGGAAATCAAAATCACAAATAATGAGCCGCGATCTGAACTGGAACGAAGGGTGAGAATCATCCGTGAAGAACCCGATGGGACGATTGAAGTAGACTTGGATACGAAGTACATCGGGGATAGAGGGTGCTCACTTCAGGCTCTTTACGATAAGAAGGTCATGTACGGTGACTGTGTGTATGTGCTTCTGGAGCCGCAGAATTCTGTTTCCAAAGGATGGGAGTGTTACGAGCTTATGGGGTTCAACGAGGATGAGATTGCTGTGACCCTGCGAAGAGTTCCTGAAAGCCTTAGCATGCGTGTTATGCGAGACGGGAGGATTCTGGAGGTCCCGGACACTACAGCAGACCAGCAATTGGTTTCTGCAATCCGGAAGCTGCCGAAAAGCATTGTTGACAGGTATCGCTAGGCCATGGGAAAACCTGCACCACCCTCTCAACTGAACGAGAGTGACCATCGCAGCGACGAAGAGCTTCTTCGGGCCTATGTTGACGGAGATGACCAAGCATTTTGTCTTATTGTTGAAAGGTATGAACGCAGATTGCTGGAGTACGCATGCGGGAAGCTGTGGAATCGAGAGGCGGAGGAGGATGCCGTGCAGCTGACCTTTGCGGCCTTGGCCAAGAAAGCTAGTACGGTTGAAAAGGTAGGACGGTACCTATGGGGCACTTGCCGCAGAACAATTGCGCAGCTATGGAGAGTTGAGCTGCGCAGAAGGGCAACAGAGGCCACATCTGCCGAAACAAACGACCCTCCTGGCGCTAGCGGAGACTGGGCATTCCTGTTTGGAGATGAGAATCTGGTGTATTGCATTGGCGAATTGGACTCCGTGTTGCGTGAAGCTGTCCTGATGCGCTACGTGGATGAGTTGACCTACGAGGAAATTGGCGAGAGGCAAAGAGCGGTTAAGGCAACTGTATGGCGCAGAGTGCGGGAGGCCATTCGCTTGCTTAAACAGTGTCTGAAAACGAGAGGCGTGGAGAGTAGTGATGACTTGTCCGCTGACTGAGTACCTTCCTCTTTACATTGACGAGCACTCTGAGAAGCTCAGAGGGCATATCGTCAAGTGCTCTGACTGTCAGAAGTGCATGGATGGGGCGTCTTTGATTAAGGGATTGACACGTGACCATTTGGCAATGCGGGAGCCAGTCGGGGGGCATCCCTCCTTCAAGGCATTGTTTGCATTTCCTAACAATTCAGGAAGAGAAGAAGCCGAGAAGATCAGGGAACATCTTTCTAACTGTAACATATGCGCATCCGTTGTAAGCACTCATACAAAGCTCCGGAGAGCAAAGAGCGATGTCCCCGACTTCAATGAACTTCTCAAGCAAGCAGATGAATGGCTCAAGAGTTTAGACACCACAACCATTCACGTCAGGAAGGCCAAGAGGGATGCAGGCAACTCGCGGACCAGCGAACTTGTGCCGGAGGCGGTGACGACTGGGATGCTATTGGCCGGGGCGAGCAAGGACACCGGTGATGCGGGTACACATGTTAAACTGGAGCTCACGCCGGAGGTCGAGTGGGCATCGGAGCCGCTTACTGATCAGCCTCTTCACCTGCAGGTCGAGATCCAGAAAGGAGAGCCGGAACGGATAGTCGTGACCGGCATCACGCCAGAACTTGGTGCGCCGCTCTTCCTAGCTGCGGTAGTGCTGCAGCCAGGAACCGAGTCGGACAGAAAGGCGTGGCGTGAATCCCGCGTTGCTGTGGAGCGACCGGAAGGGGCCACGCAACTCGTAGTGTGGGTGGCCATTGGCAAGGAGCTTGTGGCGCGCCTGAAGGCGAAGCTGCCGGAGTAGCGGGGGACGAATAGCCTCGAAATGGCGGTGGCTACAGACGCATCTGCTCACGGAGGTATGGACAATGGTTGATCAGAACGCTTCTGACCGTCTAAGAAGCGACGGCGGGAGCCCTCAAGAGGCCGCCCGCGCAGCTCTTGAGCGGGCCGCCAATCACCTGCACAATGAAGACGATCACTCGGCGCTCGCGGAAATGCGCCGGGCCATGTCCATTGCCGATCAGTTAAGCAACATCGACATGCTGGCCAATGCGGCGCACAAGCCAGGGCCGATGAACCGACTTGAGGATGCGATCAGCGTTTACGACGACCTCGTGCATCACTTTGGCGAACGTGAAGAGCCTGCGGTGCTCGAGCAGGTGGCAAAGGCTTTGGTCAACAAGGGCTTGACCCTGAAACAGTTGAAGAGGCACGAAGACGCGATCAGGTCTTATGACGAGGTAGTACAGTGCTTTGGCGAGCGTGAAGAACCACCACTACTCAAACAGGTGGCAAGGGCTCTGGGCAACAAAGGCGCAAGTCTGGGACAGATGGGGCGGATCAAGGATAAGATCGCGGCTTATGATGAACTGGTACGATGCTTTGGCGATCGCAAAGAACTTCTGTTGCTTGAGCTAGTGGCCCAGGCTCTGTTATGCAAGGCGGCAACCCTCACAGACGTGAAGCAACAAGAGGATGCGATCAGGGCTTACGATGAAGTGATTCGTCGCTTCGGCAACCGGGAAGAACCGGCGTTGCTCAAACTGGTGGCAAGTGCTGCCTTTGACCTCGGCGCCATTCATAGCCAGCGTGAAGAGAGTGAGGAAGCCCGGTCAAATTATTCCCTGGCGATTTCCCTACGCAGCAGGGGTGCCAAAGATGATACAGTGGCAGAGGCTGCGCTAATCCGCGGCGATATTCATCGCCAACGTGACGAAACAGTGAAAGCGTTTTCTGACTACACTTTGGCCATCACGCTACACGGCGCGGGCGCTGCCCCAAATGTCGTAGCAGCGGCGGCACTCAAACGCGGGGTGATATACAAGCGGCGTGAGGAGATTGATAAGGCGTTGGCCGACTTCAGTCTGGCCATCTCACTGCGCGACAAAGGGGCGAGACCAAATGTCGTGGCAAGGGCCGCGTTTTACCGTGGCAATATTCATCGCCAACGCGAGGATGTTGAGGCAGCCTTCTCTGATTACACTTTGGCCATCACGCTACACGGCGCGGGCGCTGCCCCAGATGTCGTAGTAGCGGCGGCACTCAAACGCGGGATGATATACGAGCGACGTGAGGAGATTGATAAGGCGTTGGCCGACTTCAGTCTAGCCATCTCACTGCGCGACAAAGGGGCGAGACCAGGTGTCGTCGCAGCGGCTGCGCTCCGTCGTGGCAGTATTCATTACGACCGTGAGAAGATTAAGGAGGCCTTCTCTGATTGCACTCTAGCCATCTCACTGCGCGACAAAGGGGCGAGACCAGGTGTCGTCGCAGGGGCCGCGTTTTACCGTGGCGTCATTCATACCCAGCGTGAAGAAATCGAGAAAGCCCTTTCTGATTACACCTTGGCTATCTCCTTGCACGGCAGGGGCGCTCAACCATGTGTCGTCGCAGCGGCTGCGCTCCGTCGTGGCAGTATTCATCACCAGCGTGAAGAGATTGAGGAAGCCCGGTCAGATTACACCCTGGTCATTGCGCTGCAAGACGAGGGAGCGGATGCCGATGATGTGGCAACTGCAGCCGGCAATCTCGCCATATGCGACCTCGATCGCGGAAAGACCGAAGAGGCCATCGACATGTCAACTCTTGCCATTGGTCTGCACGGGAAGGGAGCCCCTCCTAATGTCGTGGCGATTGCGGCGCTTGTACGTGGCATTTGTTATGCGCAATCCGGGGACAATGAAAAGGCTATTTCGGATTGGAGCTTTGTCATATCTTTGCACAAGAAGGGCGTTGAAGACGAGAGAGTAGCCCGCGCAGCGCTTGACCGTGGCCTCCTGCATGCAAAAAGCAGCAACTACGACGCCGCACATAGAGACGCCGACTTCATCGAATCCGAACTCGGTCCGGAGCTGCCGTACGCAAAGGCGATGGCCCATCATCTCCGATCACGGATTCATACAATGTCCGAGGAAGCAGAGATCGCTGAGAAACACGCTGCGCTGGCCTTTGAGCTTTGTCCGGAAAGCAGCCTGGGTTTCAAGTGTGAATGCGCTGAGCTGAAGGCTTCAACAATGTCCTCCCCGGGACGTACGCGAGAAGCACTGAACTTTCTGCTGCGCTGGGCGGACAGGGTAATCGAGATATGTGACGCTCCAGAAGCGGCGGAGAAAACAAGCGCCGCAGCTTTCGACGAGAAGGTGTTGAATCTCGAAGGCCATTTCGACGCAATCGCGAAGTTCTGGCGTGCTATTGCTGAAGGGGAGGCGAAGCAGGAGTACACTGACGAGGAACTCAAGGAATGGCAGTTCCGCAGCCTTTGGATACGCGACCTCCCCAAGGCGCGCAGCCTTGTGAACAGTTGCCTCGGACGAAGTGCCATCAGAAGTGCCCCGGCAAGCGTAACCAGTGAGCCGAACGCATCTCCTTGCACGACCGAAAAACCGCGCCCAAAGGAATCAGCCATTGCTACTGGTGCCATGTCGGTTCCTGAGCTTGCTTGTTCGCCAGTCAACGCAGGCGCATCTGCAACGGGCACGTTACCAGGCACCAGTTACGAGTCCAAAGCGCTGAGGCCAGAAGATCTGAAGACCATAGCGCGAAACCTCACGCCAGATACAGTCATACTGGTTGTCAGCATCGAAAACGACAGCCTGTGGGTGACGCCTCTGGAACAGGAGGATTCCGAACTGGTTTGCCGACATAGCTTCGTGGTCGCCAGCAGGCGCGAGAGATCGCGTATCTGGCTGCTCATGGACGTGCATCGGCTTCTGGTCGAGACCATTCTTGACATGCATCGGCTTCTGGTCGAGACCGCTCCTGCTGATCCCATATTCGCCAAACGTGCCTTAGGCCTTCTGAAAGATTATGCGGCCACATGTGAGCGCTACAAGTTGGATCGACGTATTGTGGCCACCATTCTCGAGGTCCGTGCATGGCTGTTGTACGTAGCACAAGGGCTTGCCGAGAAGGCACAGCAGGTATGGGAACAGGCCGAGAACTGCTATGAGCAGGAGACGGACAGAAAGCGCTGTCACGAGATCCGTGACAAAAGCAATCAGCCGGGATGGACGAACGAGGAAGTCAAGAAGGGATTCCTCTTTCTTGGGTGGGAGCCGATGAGAACCGCCACGGAGTTGCTCGGACCGGAACTGTTCGAGATATTCAATTTTAGCCAGCGTCTTTCTGAGTTGGTCTCGAAGAAAGACGTGGTTCTTGTGACCAACCGCGAGGTCCACGACCTGCCCTGGACATACGTGTTGGCCGAATATGCGACCTCAGTCACCCGCTGTTACAGCCTGAAGGTGCTGGCTTTGCAATATGAAGCCGCTGAGAAGCAGCGCCCCATGAAGGGCAAGCATTCACTGTGCTACTTCGCCGCTCCGTCCGGAGATGCGAAGGTCGGCTCCTTAAGCCAAGCCGAGTCTTTGCGCCAGAAGCTGCTGGAAAAGAACGAGGCGGAGAAGAGCTTCTCGACAATCGAGGTCTTTGACGACAAAGGCCCGTTCGCCACGGTTGCGAGTTTCCGAGACAAGCACAATGCCCGTAACGTCCTGATGCTCGCCGCCCATGGTTTCGTGAGCCGTAGCTACGGGCAAGAGCTGGCAAGTGGGTGGTTGCTTGAGCCCGAGTCAGGAAGCGAGAACAGGATTCTCACACTGGATGATCTTACAGCCAACAATAACTTTGACTTCTCGTGCTTGCGAGACATGGTCCTGATAACCTGTAACCAGGCCCTCTCCGGGATGTGGGCCGGCGGAAGTTACATGCGTGGAATGTACCCGGCTCTCTGCCGATGCGGTGCCGTTTCAGTAACGAGCTTCGCTGCACCCCTGCCCGCGGACATGATAGAGCCTTTTGGAATGACCTACAGCCAACTCCTCGCCGAGAAGCTGACCACCTGGGAACCGGCACCACGGGCCCGGGCGCTCATGGAAACAATCAAGAAGCTCCGTGCGGATGGCGAGAATCCGTTCGGCCTAGCCTGGTGGGTTCATGACGGGGTGCTGTGACAGAACACTTACCCATTTCTTCCTTGCCTACCCCTCAGGCCATCCATAAACCCTCTCGTTTCCATGCTCGACCACCAGGATGTCGTACTCCTCCCGCAGTTCCTTGACCTCCTCCTGGGCAGCCTTGATGGCCTCATTCTCGCTCCAGAACACAGTAACCTTTGACACTGTGCCGGCGTAGACCAGCACCAGCACGTAAGGCTCGCAAACATCCTGAACTTGGTCCAGCGCTTCACGGATTCTCCGCCGCAGAGCCTTGTCAAAAGCCTTGGATTTCGCATCCAGGGTCAGAGTCTCGGCAAGGAGTTCCCAGGATTTCTGAGGCAGGCGCAGTGTGACCATCTTCTTCTTGGACATGCTCAGTCCTCCTACATGTTTAGACGCAAACAGATTCAAGCAACTGTAGTGGAAAGGTCGCTGCCCAGCTATGCCGAGCTCTTTGCCGGCATGTACACAAACCTTCTTATCCTCTGCCGACAAGCGCCTGCCTTTACCATTTTCCGGTTGTCGAACTCTACCCTGCGGCGCAGCAGCCCGTCTTTCGCAAGAATATCACAGTACCTCCTGATGGTCTCATGCGCCACAGGCCAGTCAAGCTGGTTCTGGCAGAGCTTCCGCAGTTGATGTGGCCTTGCCTTTCCCAACTCCCTGACAGCACCCAGGATGAATGGCTTCAACGCGGCATAGCACTCAGCTGGCTTCTTCCTTTGAATGGAGATGCTCCCTGTAGGACAGGATTGGAGTCTTTCTCGTATCTTGTAAGTCTCCTCGTCACTCAGGACCATCGCTATGTCCTGTCCAGCGAAGAATCCCAGTTGGGACCAAGCGATCCTGTGAAACGCTTGTTCCAACTCACCCCCCAATTTGAACCTTCCAGGCTTGTACTGCACCACACTGATAATCCCAGTGAGTTCCCGAAACCTCTTGCGCCTCAAGAGCGGAGTTCTCTGGGCAAGCAGTTCCTTCATGCAGTCAGCCGCCTCTTCTTCACTTCTCCCCTGGAGCAGGAGTAATTGCTTCGCAGCGCTCGGGAAGTGAAGCACCAGGTTCAGGGCATGAATCTGGCCATCCTCGCATCTGTCCCCGGGAAGCTTGTAGAGCCCCTCGATGTCGCTCTTCCTAAGCGTTCCAAAAGGCCCCTCTCCCTTCAAAAACGGCTGCACCGCTACATTGAGGCCATTGGGTCCTGGCATCTTGCAGCTGGCTTGACGTTCAAGTGTGGCCTTGCGCGCATCTGCATTCTTCCTGCCAAGATAGGCCTGTTGTCGCTCCTTCTTTCGCAGTTCTTTCTTCCGCCGTGCCACAGCCCTGTCTTGTTGTCCGAACAATCTTCTTTCGTGAAGGGAAAACGCAAGCGAGGGGTGCTTCAGTTTGTTTCCGAAGGCGTTGAGAGAAACAGCATACTTGTGAACTCCAGAGACCAGCTCTCGCCTCTCGCAGCGCTGCTCTGTGATATCCAGCATCTTTGAGGTGTCCCAGTTAGTTCTTCTGCCTAGAGCTGTCGCATGCTTCCTGGCCAGCGAGACAGCTGCTCGTGCAATAGGGGTATTGTCCAACATCTCGGCTTTTGCTCTGGTTGAGGAGAGATTCCTCCTGTTTGGTGCTCTGAGACTCCTCAAGGCGAGCTCGTAGGTGAAGACCGTCCTGACCATCTTCTTCTGGTTTGTCCCAGGAGTCGTGTCGCAAGCTGCCTTCTTGGCTTGCAGGAACTTGTCATATCGCTTGTCAAGCTGCGAAGCTTCGTCGGACATTGCCCTTCGGTGTAACTGATGTGGAACTGGGCCAAATGCTCTTTCCAGGCGACGAAGCACCTCTTGTGGCTGACCAAAGCTGCTCCCATGCCAGCGTACGATATGGTTTAGAAGTTCCTTCCTCTCTTTGGTTCGTGAAGGTGTTCTCAGGATATCAACTACTTCTCCAAGCCGCCAGCCATTTGAGGAACCATTGTGTTCCTTTGACGCTCGGAAGCGCAAGCTGGCATCTACGATCTCAACCGCTGTACAGCTCGTCATCAGATCCTCTTTTCTGGAAAAGAAAAAAGGCGGCCGAAGCCGCCTCGTGACCCGCGTGAAACTGGCAGTTGAAAAGCTACGTCTTCGGCTGTCTGTTCTCTAGCTGACCAAGCCCCAACGCCTGGCCAACTGCTTGGCAGCTCTCTCGACTGGCAGCGTCTGCTTCAGAGGCCTGAGCCTGGCCATCCTCTGCTGCATCTCCTCCCTGTTGGCCTTCCACCTTGCTTGCTCTGCAACGGTGTTGGGTTGGTTCTCGACGAAACGGTCAAGAGCGACTTGCCTCTGGTCTGACTGCTTTCTAACAGCTTCTCGAATTGGTGTGTCTAGATGGTGGGGGGCCTGCAAAAGGGGACCACTTTGAGGGGTTGATGGGCTTGTAAA